>CAQPRV010000071.1 GCA_948857205.1 uncultured Clostridia bacterium | reverse complement strand
TGAACACGATTATTTCTATGTAAATGATTTAAGTACAAAATATCCGTTATCCAAATTACAAGAACATATCAGCGGAAATACATAACATAGAACGGCAAAGCATTTTAGAGTTTTTAAAAAATTATACTATATTGGTTTATTACGTGAGTAACAAGGTTCTCGGGTACCCACAAGCAATCTTTGATTGCGTAAGTGGGTGAGGTTCTTATTTGTGTTATTAAAAAGAAATTAAAGAGATAGTGATAATAAATATAAAAACTCGAAAAGTGCTAATAGCTAAAACTATGCTATGTGGCACTTTTTTGTTGCCTTTCTATTCATATGCGAAAGCATACTAATACTGTAACAGGCAAAGCCTTAACAGTCTTAGCAATTTGGAAGGAGGATATGTAAAAATGAATGAAGAAAGGAAAATTGCAGGAATTTATATTCGTGTAAGCACAGAAGATCAAGCAAGGGAACGGATTTAGTTTAGGAGAACAGGAGGAGAAATTAAAAGCACTTTGTAAATATAAAGATTATAAAATTTATAAAGTTTACAAAGATGCAGGAATATCTGCAAAAGATATGGCAAACAGACCAGCTTTTCAGCAAATGTTAGAAGATATGAAAGCAGGTAAAATCAATTATATTGTAGCCTATAAATTAGATAGAGTTACAAGGTCAGTAAGAGATTTGGAAATATTAATATCAGAACTAGAAAAGCATAATTGTTATCTCATTTGCGATAGGGATGATGTCAATACGAGCAGTGCAAATGGAAGATTTTTTGTAAGAATGTTAACAGTTCTTTCACAATTAGAAATTGAGATAGTATCAGAAAGAACAAAATTTGGAATGACAGGAGCAATAAAATCTGGACATGTACCTCGGAACTTGCCCATTAGGTTACAAAAGAGAAAATAAGAAAATGGTAATAGATGAAACTACAAAAGATTTAGTTATAAGGATATTTAATATGTATTTAGAGGGCAAAAGCTATCAAACAATAGCTAATATCTTAAATGCAGAAAAAATACCTACACTAACTAATAAACAGTGGAAAGATGCAACAGTATCTAAAATAATCAATAATAAAATTTATGTAGGAGATTTTGAACAATATAGAAATAAGCAAGAAAAAGAAACCATTGTTTATATGAATGTTGTAGAGCCTATTATATCAAGAGCAATGTATGAAGATGTACAATCACAAAAAGAGAAAAATCAAAGGGCATTTTGTAGAGATAGAGTTTATATATTTATGCAAAAACTATTATGTCCTAAATGTGGAAAGATAATGCAATGTAAAGGCTCTGGTGGGCAAAAGAAAAAGTATATGTACTATCATTGTTCAGATTGTAAAACTTATTTAAGAGAAGATTTAGTTGAAGATTCAGTAATGTTTCTAATAATGAACTTAATTGAATATGATATGACAGTAAAAAAATATTTCTTTCCTGTTTTAGCAGATAAAAAAGAGCGAAATACAGATAAATTAGATAAAGAGATAGTTAATTTACAAAATCAAAAGAATAGAATTAAAGAAGCGTATTTAAAAGGAATTGTAGAAGTAGAAGATTTTTCAGAAGATTATCGAGTAATTGAAGAAAAATTAAATATGTTAGAAGAAAAAAGAATACAAGCTATTGATATAAATAAACAGTCATTTAGTCCACAATCTATAATGGCAGATAGAGATGTAGAAAAAGAAAAGTTAATTCGTTCTAATAAGTTTCAAGACATGCTTATGGCAGAATGGAAAAATAAAACAAAAGAAGAAAAGCAAGAATTTATTTCTAAATTTGTAGAGAATATTGTAATTGAAAAAGATAAGAAAGGCTATTATAACCTAATCAATATAAAATTTAGAAGTAGTTATATAGAACAAATTTCTAAATTGATGGATTTAGGAATGTTTGATATAGCATTACCATTTGAGCAAGGTAAAAAAGAAAGAATAGTAAATACAACTGTGTTAATGGACAAAAAAGAATTAAAAGAATATATGGACAGATTAAATGAATACTACGAAGTTTCTTATTATGAATTAAATCAGTTGGACAAGCCTAAAAAAGGTTATCAGAAAAAGTATCTTACAATAGAAGAAGTAAATAGAAATGGAGAGCAACTTTTTAAATTAGTGGAACTAATAAGTGATGATAAACAATTTCCACAGAAAGAAGAAAATAGGATTTTAGGAGAAATCAGAATAAAAGAACGAGAAAAAGTTAGTTAAAAAATTTTATAAATGGAGGAATTGAAAATGGAAAATAAATATGGAATTGAATACACAAAACAAGGTGATTATTATATGCCAAATTTAGTATTAGAAAGAGAAAAAATTATATTGAACAAATATGGAAAAATGAGACTAAAATTTTTAAAAGAAAATAGAAAAGCAGAATATACAATCATGTTTGTGAATGGAACTTTGAATAAACATTTAAAAGAGATTCAAGAAACAGCAGAAAAGAGAATTAACATTATAATTGAACAACTAAAACAGCAAAATAATCTAACAGAAGAAATGAAAAATACAGACCAACTTTATTGGGTAAGTATGATGAATAATTTTAAAAGTACAGCAGAAGAAATTGTACTAAATGAACTAATATATGTATAAGAAATTATTGGTAGGAACAAACAGGCAAATGTATTGCCATATTTAATGTCTATAAGTGTAGCGAGCATAGGTTTTGTATTGCCACAAAACCGACAGCTTACGCTGAAAGGGGAAAAATCTTCCCCTATAACCCCTATCTTATGAAACGAAAAGAATAGAAAAATAGATTTAAAATTAGATAAGAAATTAAAAATTTTTAAGAATGATTTTATAAAAAATAGAACGAAAATTTATGAAAAGGGAAGTGAAAAATTATGAGAAATAGAACAATAGGAATTAATGTTAGAGTGAGTGAAAGTGAAAAGAAAAAACTACAAAGGAATGCTAAAAAGAGCAACTTAAATTTGTCATCTTATTTGAGAAAATCTGGATTACAAAAGGAGATTTGTTCAATACCAGATGAAGAACTTCGTAAAGTTTACAATGGAATTGTTGAATTAAAAAATGAATTTCCTTATATGAGTGATGAAGAAATAAAAGATAAAATAACAAAAATGCAAAGTGATTTTTTAGATATTTACAATTATAAAAAAGATGGTGATGTGGGTGGCAACAACGAAAATATGGGCAATTAAAGATAGTATATCACGAGTAATAAGCTATGCAAAAAATCCAGAAAAGACAATGTTTGCTGATTTAAAACAAGTGCTAAAATATGCAGAAAATGATGAGAAAACTATTGATAAAAACGAAAAAACTATGTATGTAACAGGTGTAAATTGTAAAGCAGAAACAGCTTATGAAGAAATGACGCTAGTTCAAAATAGATTCGATAAATGCACAGGAAATATAGCATATCATGCATACCAAAGTTTTAAAACAGGAGAAGTATCACCAGAACTTGCACACAAAATTGGAGTAGAACTAGCAGAAAAGATGTGGAGTGAATATCAAGTAGTAGTTGCCACACATTTTAATACAGGAACTTATCATAATCATTTTGTAGTAAATTCAGTTAATATGTTTACAGGGAAAAAATTTAATTGTAATAAAGGTGCATATTATAAATTTAGAGAAATTTCAGATAGACTATGTAGAGAAAATAATCTAATAGTTATAGAAAATCCAAAGGGAAAAACACCAAGAAGTATATACTTTGCAGAAAAACGAGGAGAGCCAACAAAGTATAATGTAATAAGACAAGCTATTGATGAAGCAATAGAAATGTGTATAAACTATGGACAATTTAAAAAGATAATGCTAAAAAAAGGTTATATAATCAATGATAATTATAACAGAAAATATCCAACAATTCGTTCAATAAACGATAGAAAAGCAGTAAGGATGTATCATTTAGGCGAACAATATTTGCCAAAGAATATAGCAAACAAAATTGAACACAATCCATATTATTATCAAAATAGATATATGGAATTTATACACCCTAAAAAGAAAAAACAAAAATACAAAGTTTATAAATATAAAGGAAAACTTAAAGATATTAGTAAGACGAGTGGAATTGATGTGCTTTTTCTATTACTATTTCATTTATTAGGATTACTACCAAAACGAGAAAACTATCAGCCACTATCTCCAGAAATGAAACAAGAAGTAAGAAAAATGGAACGATATTCTAATGAAATTAGACTTAGTGTAACAGAAAAATTAAAAACAGCAGATGATGTAAAAAACTATATTTCACAAACTGAAAAAGATATTGAAGATATTACTAATTTAAGGCAAAAATACAGAAATAAGCTAAGAAACTGCACAGATGATAAATTAATAGAAGAATACAAAGAAAAGCGAAATAACTGCACTACAATTCTAAATAAGTATAGAAAAAATCTAAAAATAGCAAATTATATTTTAGAAGATACACCAAAAGTTAAAGAAGTAATTAAAATTGAAATGCAAATGAAAAATGGACAAGAAGATATTACGAAAGCAAAGAAAAAAGATAGGTGTTTAGTAAGATAAAACTATAAAAGGTTGTTATGTGTGAAAGTAACAGCCTTTTTATAATTTTGAAAATGAATATATTGGAAACAATTGTATTTATATTAATTTTATGGTATAAATAAGTAAAATATGAAATTTGCAACACAGCGTTGCAAATTTAAAAAATATTAATTTTGCAGCATTATGTTGCAAAATTTAAAATGGAGGAAATTTAGTGGAAAATAATCTAATAAATGAAGATTATAAGGAGTTTATAGGAGAAATCAAGAATAAAATTAGAAATAGCCAATATGAAGCGATGAGAGCAGTTAATAAGAATTTAATTAATTTATATTGGGGTATTGGACAAGAAATATATAATCAGCAACAAGAAAAAGGTTGGGGAAAATCAATTGTTGAAGTATTAGCAAAAGAATTAAAAAAAGAATTTCCAGATGTTCAAGGGTTTTCTGCAAGTAATTTATGGCGAATGAGAAATTTTTATCTTACATATAAAGATATAGAAAATCTCGCACCGCTTGTGCGAGAAATTAGTTGGACTAAAAATATTGCAATAGTAGAAAAGTGTAAAGATTTACTTGAAAGAGAATTTTATATAAAAATGACTAAGAAATATGGTTGGACAAAAGATGTATTAATTAATCATATTGAAAATAAAACGTATGAGAAGTATCTTTTAAATCAAACCAATTTTGATAAAGCGTTACCTGAAAAATATATTAATCAAGCAAAACTTGCAGTAAAAGATGAGTATATGTTTGATTTCTTGGAATTATCAGAAGAACATTCTGAAAAAGAATTAGAAAGAGCATTAGTTGATAATATTAAAGGATTTTTAGAAGAAATGGGTGGAAATTTTGCTTTTATGGGAAGTCAATATCATTTAAATGTAGGTGGAGATGATTTTTATATAGATTTACTACTATACCATAGAAGTTTAAAAAGTCTAATTGCAATAGAATTAAAAATAGGAGAATTTAAACCTGAATTTGTTGGACAACTTCAATTCTATTTAACTGCACTAGACAAGCAGGTAAAAATGGAACATGAGAATCCATCAATAGGAATTATAATATGTAAAAGCAAAAATAGAACAGTAGTAGAATATGCATTAAGTGATAGTGATAAGCCAATAGGAGTATCTACATACCAAATAAGAGATACATTGCCAGAACAAATGAAGAATTTATTACCTTCACCAGAAGAAATAAAGAAAAGATTAGAAGGATTGGAATAATGATATTAATAGGAGAGAAATATGCTAATAAGTAGTTTAAGAATTAAAAATTACAGAGGATTAGATATTAATGTAGATACAATTGAAAAAGTTTCAATTATTATAGGGCAAAATGACAGTGGCAAAACTAATATATGTTCTGCAATAATGAAAGTACTGGATTATAGTAAAAGAAAAATCCCTTTTATATTAACGGATTCTACTAATTCAAATAAAGAAGACATAGAAATAGAGATAAAATTGACAGCAGATAATTTAACAAATGAACAATTAGCATTAGTTGGCAATTACATACACATTGATGATAATAAAAAATATATTATTGTAAAATTGACATCAAAATATAATGAAGATACATTGGAATATGAAGATACGTTATTTTATGGAAATCCTAAAATGGATTTTGAGGAAATTAGAGCAAATATACAAACACAGTTGGATAAGGTTTTAGCAATAGTGTATATTAATCCAGTATATGATATAGAAATATCTAAAAAAGAATTTTTTAAGTTTAAAGAAAGCGATAATAAAGAAAAAGGACTGTTTTTTAGTGATAACATAACGACTGAAATATCGAATTTAAATAGTAGTATACAAAATGAACAGATAATTAATGACATACAAAGAGAAATAAATGAAAAGGGTGAATTTTCAGAGTTATTTGAAGATTTGAAATTTAAAGTAATGCCAAACATAAAAGAGGAGAACATTTATAAATCACTTAATGTTAATGCTTACGATACTGAAGATAATGAATTTGATAATATTGGAGATGGAAAGAATAAGATATTCTCAATGATTTTAAAATCTAAAATTTATAATGATAATAAGAAAAAAATATTCATAATTGAAGAACCTGAAAATCACTTATATGTATTATTACAAAAAGTGTATATTAGTGCCTTGTTAAAAATGAATCCTAGCCAGTTAATCATAACAACATACTCTCCATATACAATTGACTTTGAAAAAACTAATCAAATTATAAAAGTATCGTATGATCCAATTAATAAAGAAAGAAAAATATTTAACTTTAATAAAATAAACAATGAGGACTTCAAGAAGTTTGGATATTTGATAAATGTTGAAGTTGCAGAAATGTTATATTATAATAACGTTCTTCTTATAGAAGGAGATTCTGAAAAATATTTCTATAGTTTATTAATGGCAAAAGATAATAATTTTTGTAAAATGGTTAATGAGAAAAGATTTGGAATATATGCAGTTAATGGTATAGCATTTAAAACTATAAAAGAACTTTTAGAAAAGTTAGGAATTACTGTCTATATAAAAACAGATAACGATATATTTAAAGTACCTAAGGTAGAAGAGTATAGATATGCAGGATTAGAGAGATGTATGCAATTTTTAAGTGATGATATAAAAGAAGAATTAAAAAAATTATTAAATGTTGAAAAGTTAGAATTTAGATTTACAGATATAGATTCTAAACCACAAGTAATAGAGAGCAAAATTTCAGATATTTGCAACTTATTGAGAAAGAACAATATTATTTTTTCTCAACATAATGAAGGTTTTGAAAGAGATTTTATAGAATATATAAAATTAGATGAAAAAAATGAAGTAACAGAAGAGGCTATAAAATTCTTAAAACAAGCAAAATTGAAAAACTTACATTATTTTATTGATGAATATAATATAGATATAACTGTAAATGATAATAATAAAAATTCAGTATTGGTAGGATTTTTATATGATTAACTTGAGCAAAGAAGTAAAAAGAATATTAGATGATGAACAAAATAGTATTATATCTTCAAAGAAAAGGTATATTTATGTCTCTGCTTGCCCACGGTTCTGGAAAAACATATACAGTTGTAAAAAGAATTGAAAATGAATTACAGGAAATAGAGGATTATAAAGGAATTGTTGCATGTTCCTTTACAAAAGAAGCATCAGAAGAATTAAAAAATAGAATAAATAAGAAAATAAACTTAGAAAATTGTTTTGTTGGAACAATAGATTCTTTTGTTAAAAATATAATATGCGTGTTTGTTAATAGAGCCTTAAAAGAATGTGATAAATTCAATAAACAAGTTATGATAAAAAATAATATTAATTTTCCAGAAGATAATGTAAAGATAAATGGAAAGTATCTATGTAAAAACAATCGGACGTTATTTAACAGTAAACGAATTAGTAAGATTTTATGATATATATCAAAATTATCAGAAGGTGGGGAATCAATATTATAATGAATGGCTAGAAAAGTTAAAAAATAATGAATATGAAATTTCATTTCCATCATATTTTTTTGCAAGTTATATTGTTAAAATGAAAATATTCAAAAATTGGTTTAATAATAAATATAATACTATTTATATTGATGAAGCACAAGATTTGAATTATTTCCAACACTATTTTTTTGATATATTAAAAAAGTATACGAATGTAAATATAGTTATGGTAGGAGATGCAAATCAATCAATATACCAATTTAGAGGAGCTAGACCAGAGTTATTTAGGAAACTAATTGAAAAAGGGTACTTTGAGTATAAAATAGATGTTAGTGTAAGATGTCATCCAAGTATAATATACTATGCAAATAAAATATTTGATAAATCTATAACAAAAAAATTTAATACCGATTCAAAAGTACAAATGATAGATTATATTGATAAAGAATTTTTAAATAGTTTACCTAATAATACTTTCATATTAACAGAAAGTAATAAAAAGGCACAAGAAATATATGAATTATATAAGCAAGATTTTGATATTATTTATACTAAGAAACTTGATTTAGACAATAAAAGCTATAATGATTATTATCTAAATAGTGATATTATAGATGAATTATTAAAGTATTATTTAAATTATGATAATGTTTTAGATAAATATAAATACCCATTTGAAAAAATAGAACCATTATTGCATAATTGCAACACAAAAATTAAACAAAGGGAATTTCAAATTGATGAAAGCACTAACTTAGTAGAGTTTTTGTCAAATAGTTGTAACATTTTAGGAATACAAATAAATTTAGAAACACTAAAAGAAATACAACGTAAAATAGAAGATGAAAAATATAAATATAATTACTATATTGTAGAAAAGCAAAATAGAATTATGACTATACATTCTTCTAAAGGATTAGAAAATGATAATGTTATTATAATACTTGACAATAAATACAATAAAGTAAATGATGAATTTAAAAATAAATTATTTGTTGCTATAACAAGAGCAAAGGATAATGTATATATATTATGTGAAAATAACAATGAAATATCTGAATTTATAAGCAATCTATTACAATAAGAATAGAATTTTAAATGTTAAGGTTTGAAGGATTAAATCGTAAAAGAAAGTAAATATATGAAAGAGGGATAGAACTTATGGATGAAAAATTTATAGATATAGCGATTGAAATTAGTAGAAAAGCTAAATATCCTTATGGTGCTATTGTAGTAAAAGATGGTAAAATAATTGGTAGAAGTGATGAGAAAACATTAATGGAAACAAGCATGTATTCTCATGCAGAACTAGAAGCAATAGAAAGTGCATCTAAAAACAAAAATTTATATGGAGATTTAAAAGGGGCAATTTTGTATGTATCGTGTGAGCCTTGTATGATGTGCATGGGCGCTATACTTTATGAAGAGTTTTCAAAAATTGTTTATGCTGCAACATTACAAGATAGCAATGATAACTATTGCCCAGAAATGATTACAGATATAGATATATTATCAAAGTATGGCAAAAATAAAATTGAAATTATAAAGGAATTGCATAGGGATAAAGCAGTAGAAATATTAAAGCAAAGAGGAGAGGATTAATATGGATATAGAAATCAAAAAGGCTGATATTACATATTTAAAGGATATTCAAAATTTAAATAATCAACTATTTGAATTAGAATATAATAATTTTGATCCTGCTTTAAAAGTAGATTGGACTTTTGAAGAAAAAGGAACAAGTTATTTTAAAGATATGCTAGAGAATGAAATTGTCTATATTGCATTAGATAAAGATAATGTAGTGGGATATTTAGCAGGGAGTATTAATATGTTTTTATAAGAAAAATGAATTTAATGAGTTTGAAACAACATTAAAACAACAAGTAAAATCTAATAATTTTGAAATGATAATACATAAGACTTTAGATTATAATTTTGCCAGTGGCTGGCTTGAAAAATTAAAAAAGTATTGGTGGAGTAAAGATATAGAGAATGCAACATCCTTATTTGCAAAAACAACATTTTATCAAGAAACACCATTTATGAAACCATATACAACATTCGATGAAATAAAACAAGAATGGCAACATATTAAAAATCAAGATATAAAAAATATTGAATTTAAAATATTAGCTATAGACAAGAATGTTTTAATAGTAGAATGGTTATTTGAAAGAGATATAACAACATATAATGGTATTTATGAAATAAAATTTGATGATAATTTAGAATGTATTTATTTTAAGAGTTGGGAAATGGAGAGATAGAATGGAAAAACTAAACATATTAGGAACAGGTCATGCAATGACATTAGATTGTTATAATACTTGCTTTACATTAGAAAATAATGAAGGAGAACATGTATTAGTAGATACAGGTGGAGGTCTACAAATAATAAAACAATTAAGGGATGCAAACATAGATTTTAGAAAAATACATAACATTATTTTATCACATAAGCATACAGACCATATACTAGGAATGTTTTGGATTATCAGATATGCACAAAAGTTTTTTGACAATAATAATTATGATGGAAATCTAAATGTTTATATGCATAAAGAATTAGAAAGTACAATTAGAAAAATAATGTTTGAAGTATTACCACAAAAATTTACAAAACTTATTGATAACAGAATTATTTTTAATATAGTAGAAGATAAAGAAGAAATAAAAATATTAAATTATAATATTAAATTTTTAGATGTACAAGCAAAAAAAGACAGACAATTTGGATTTAAAACAATATTAGAAAATGGAAAAAAACTTGTATTTTTAGGTGATGAAACATTTGATGAAAAATTAAGAGATGAAGTAGAAAATGCAGATTGGCTATTACATGAAGCAATGTGTATGGATTCAGAGGCAGATATATTTAAGCCATACGAAAAAATGCATTCTACTGTAAAAACAGCATCAGAAATAGGTGCGAGTTTAAATGTTAAAAATTTAGTATTATATCATGCAAGTGATAATAATTTAGAAAACAGAAAAAGATTATATATAGAAGAGGCAAAACTATACTTTAATGGAAATATATATGTACCAGATGATTTAGATGTTATTGAATTATAGAAAAGAGGAGAGAATAATGGTAATTATAGCAGGTTGTGTTATAGTAAGAGATAATAAGATATTAATGGTAAAAGAGGCTAAAAAGAAATGTTATGGACAATGGAATTTTCCAGCAGGTCATGTAGATGAACATGAGCTAATTACAGAAGCAGCAATAAGAGAAGCATATGAAGAAACTGGTTGTAAGGTAAAACTTACAGGAGTATTACCCATAAGTTGTGTTGATTTTAAAAATGGAGAAACACATACAATGGTAAGATTTACAGCAGGCATAGTAGAAGAAAACATTAAATTTGATACCGAAGAAATATTAGATGTACAATGGCTAGATATAAAAGATGTGAAGAGTATGACAGAACAAGAACTAAGAGGATATGATACAAGTATTCAATTTATAAAAGATTTTGAAGATGGAAAAGTATATCCATTAGATGTTTTTAATAATACAAAATATATTAGATAAGTATTTATAGAAACTTTTTCTAAAAAGTATTGCCAAACTTAAAATTTTATGTTAAATTAAAAGCATAGTTATAGACAAAAAATAACGATTTGTGGATACATTACTTGCAAACTATTGCTATAACTACATTTGAAACGGAAACAAGTAACTTTTTTGCGTTAAACTTTTCGAAAACGTCCTACGCAAAGGAGCCATAGAAATAAGCGACTTTCAAAAAATGAGAGTTGTTTATTTTTTATATGTCTAACCAAATGTCTAACAAAATCAAAAATTACTAGAAAATAAAATTAATTTATAAAAACATTTAAAATTTACTAACTAACTTTTAAACAATTTAATATTTGCATTTTTCTTACAATTTATAATGGTTGCAGAATTAGTATTATCAATAGGAATGGAAACAGTTAGTTTAATCAAATTTAATAAAGAATAGGAGAAAAAAATATATTATGAATATTGGAATAGATATAGATGGAGTTTTAACAAATGATGATGACTATATTTTAGATTTTACTAGCAAATATTGTTATGAAAACAATTTAAAATCATTTTACAATGCTAATTTATATGAATATAGAAAATTAAATTGGGATGAAGATATAATCAATACTTATAGAAATAAATATTTCTTAAACTATGTAAAAAATGAACCTGCCCGAAGATTTGCAAGTGAAGTTATAAAAAAATTAAGAGAAAAAGGGCATAAAATATTTATTATTTCTGCAAGACATAAGACAGCTGAAAATGGTGAGATAGGTAATGACAACATAAGAGAATGTACTTTAAATTGGTTAGGAAAAAATAACATAGAATATGATAAAATTATATTTACAAAACTACCTAAAGTAAAAGAAATTTTAGAAAATAAAATTGATTTAATGATTGAAGATTCTCCAACTACAATTAATGAATTAGTAAAAGTAGTTAAAGTTTTATACTATGATACAAGATATAACAGGAATATTGAACATAAGAATATTATTAGAGTATATAGTTGGTATGATATTTATATGAAAATAAATGAGATAGAATAATTTTAGGAGTAGAAAATGAAAGAATATTTCTATAAATAAAGAATATAAGTATATGTATTTAAGTATATTTTGTTATAACTTTGCAAATGCATTAAGTGAAACTTTTGGAATCGTTATGCTTTACAAAGCTGGTTTGTGCCAATATATATATATAGTATAAGATTTCTTAAAACAGTAGTTTTATTTAGTATAATTGTTATTTATAGAAATCTTAATTATAAGTAAAATGACTTATTTTATATCAAAATTACATAAAATAGTAATACAAATATTGAAATAATTATAATTTTATGTTAAATTATATCTACAATAATATTTTTATATAATTAAAATATACAAATGAAATGGAGGTATAATTTATGGTTATTCATAAAATTCATAATTTCGATGGAACAATAGAAAATATAGGAGATGCACAATTAGATGAAAAAATTCTAACTACCTATGACGAAGAAGAAATACAAAATTTAGTTGATTTGCAATATTTTGTAATAGATGAAATTGAGAAAAAAGATAAATTACAACAAATTTGGGGAATATATAGTGGAGATAAAATAAAAGAAATATTGAATAATGATGGAGTAATAAAAAATTATTATTACAATGGAGATTTAGTTGGTTCATCACAATTAATAGTAAATGATAAAGAAGAATTTGATGATTATGGAGCTAAAAGTCCTTTTGATAAAACAGCAATTAATGGAGGAGTTATTTTAAAATCTAAATATTGGGGGAATAGTTTACAAAAACTGATGTCTGAAGATCTAGAAAAAATTGCATTAGAAAAAGGATATAAATATATGATATGCACTGTATCTCCAAAAAATAAGTGGAGTTTTGAAAATTTATATCATCTTGGATACGATATTATTGATGGACATGATATGGCTAAAGGTTTTAGATTTTTGTGCTTGAAAGATTTAGAGAATAAAAAAGAGGAACCTCCTAAAAGAGATTTTAATGTTTTGATACGTCAATCTTATGAAAAATTAATTAATAATAAAAACGAAGAAAATGTTGATTTAAAAGAAAAAAATAAAAAATTACAATCAATGTTAAAAAATACTTTGGGATTTGCAGAAACTATTAGAAATAGTAGAGTAGGAAAATTTTTCTTTGGAAAAAAAATCAAGGAATTAATAAACCCAGAAGATGTTTTTGTTATAAGTAAATAAATATTTAATAAGTTCTACAAAATAATGATAAACATATAAATTGAATAAAAGAAAAATAAGCGAAAATACAATTACACCTGTAATACTAATAGTTATAGCAATAAGTATATTAATTGGAAGTTCAATAGGAAATATTAAAATGAAAAAAATGGGATGCTAAATGGAGCATTAGTTGGAGGAATCTATATTATAATCTTATATTTAATTTCAAGTTTATTAAATTGGAACTTTGGCTTAAACTTACAAAGTATTATAATGATAACAGTAGGAATAGTTTTTGGAATTTTATGAGGAATAGTAGGAGTAAATAAAACATAAATAATTGTAAACAAAATGAGTTCTAAAAATGTGTCCCACGAAGCCCACAAGTCGATTTTTTCGCAGAAATAAAGGCTTTGAAAGTGCCTACATTTTTAATAGCCCATCCCATTTATATAAGCAACTTTCAAAAAATGAGAGTTGTTTATTTTTTTATATGTCTAACAAAATCTTTCTAAAATTTTGAATCCTAAAAATATCATTAAATCAGAAAATGAAAATTATAATTGCTAAAATACTATAAAAATTAATACTTTAAGTAACATTAATAAATAATAAGAAAAGTTATAAAACAAATACTTTTAAAGACTTTGACTCTGGCATGTGCTAATTCGAATCTAGCCACTCTTGTATTGTTTTCATAGGAACATTTTTAGCAAGTAATAAACTAGTACAAGAATGTCTTAAATCGTGAAAACGAATATGTCTTAATCCATTATTTTTAAGCAATAATCTAAAGTGGTCTGTTACATATTCAGGTCTAAAAAGTTTTCCCATCATATCTACACAAATATAATCTTCATAATCTGTAATATAACTATTACTACATATTTTTTCATCCAAAGATTCACTAATTCTACTCTTGTAATCTAAATATCTCTCAGCTATATAATAAGAATGTAATCTAGTAAATAGAGAAGAATACTTTTTAACATTTTCATCAAAATCATCAGCTATTATTTTATTATAGTAATCATTATTTTTAAATATCAATTCAAATAAGTATAAATGTTATGAGATTTAGGTGCTTCATTTCCTGTATATAAAACATGTAAAGCTTTTACTAATTTTTCAATAGCTTGCTCACAGGTAAATGCAACATATACGTATCGTTTAGATTTTAGCATAATTTCGTACATATATGCAATTACAAAATTGAAAAAAGTTAAATTTTTATGTGAAATTAAAAAATTGATATTCTCTTTTCATATAAATATGACAGGCAGATGTCATATTTATATGTTATAATATTGACAGGAGGAAAATATGCAAGTAAATAATAGATTATTTGAAATAGTATATATACTAATGCAAAAAAGAAAGACTACAGCTAAAGAATTAGCTGATAGGTTTGAAGTATCTACGAGAACAATATATAGAGATATAGAAACATTAAGTGGAGCAAACATACCAATTTATGCAAGTAAAGGAAAAGATGGAGGAATAGGACTTTTAGATGAATATGTACTAAATAAAACTATTCTTTCTGAAGCAGAGCAAAATCAAATTTTGTTTGCATTGCAAGGAATGAAAAAAGTAAAAGGACAAGATGAAAAAGATATTTTGGAGAAGTTAAGTATAGTATTTAATAAAAAAATAAATGATTGGATCAAGATTGATTTTTCTAATTGGGGTAATATACAAGAAGAACGATTTGACATTATTAAATCTGCCATTTTAAATAAGCAGCTAGTACAATTTACTTATTATAATTCTAATGGAGAAGCAAGTAAGAGAATTGTAGAACCATTACAAATATGGTTTAAAGATAAATCATGGTATTTAGTAAGTTATTGCAAATTAAAACAAGATTATAGAATATTCAAAATTGCTAGAATAAAAGAAATTAATATGTTACAAGAACATTTTGAAAGACAACTACCAAAAGAAGAAGAGAATGAAAAACATAACTTAAAAATGATAGAACTTGAACTAGAAATAAATAAAGCTATGACTTATAGAGTATATGATGAATTTGAAAGTAAAGAAATAACAAAAAAAGAAGATGGAAACTTTATTATAAAAGTGAAATATCCAGAAAATGAATGGGTATATGGCTATATTTTATCTTTTGGAGAATATGCAAAGGTTTTGAATCCTAGTTATACTAAAGATATAATAAAAAATAAATTACAAAAAACTTTAAAAAAATATTTATAATTTTACTAACTATTATGAATGAAGATAAATTACAGTTAGTTAATATGGAAAAATTTATAAAAATTATTATTTTTTTAAAAGTAATATGACACACAGTTGTCAAGTTATATAATATATACTCCTAATCAGGAGGTAGATATATTATGAAATATGAAATTGTAGAATTAGAAGAAAAGACTATTACAGGAATCAGAATTAAAACAACTAATCAAGAAGGAAAGGCTATACAAGACATAGGAATGACCTGGCAAAAATTATTTGCAAACGGAATTTATGAGAAGATTCCAAATAAGGTAAATGGTAAAACAATAGGATTATATACAGAATATGAGGGTGATTATACAAAACCTTATACATTTATTGCAGGAGCAGAAGTTAGTCAAGGATTACAAATGAGCGAAGATATAGAAAGTATTATTATTCCAAAAGGAAAATATGCTAAGTTTGTTATAACAGGAGATGTGCAAAATTCAGTAGGAAAGGCTTGGCAAGAGATATGGAATATGGACTTAAAAAGAAAATATACTTGTGATTTTGAAGAATATCAAAACAATTCTGAAGACATGAAGAAACAAGAAATTCATATTTATATTGCTCTAGATGAGTAGAAAGGAAAAGATAAAATGGCTTTTGATTATAAAAAAGAATATAAGGAATTTTATATGCCAAAGAATAAACCTAACATTATAAAAATTCCTAAAATGAATTATATTGCAGTTAGAGGAAAAGGAAATCCTAATGATGAAAATGGAGAATATAAACAAACAATAGGACTTTTATATGCGATTGCTTTTACTATAAAAATGAGTTATAAAGGAACACATAAAATAGATGGTTATTTTGAATATGTTGTTCCACCACTTGAAGGATTTTGGTGGCAAGATGGAATGAAGGATAGCATTGACTATAATAATAAAAAACAAATGAACTTTATATCTATTATTAGATTACCAGACTTTGTAACGAAAGGAGATTTTGAGTGGGCTATAAAGGAAGCAACAAATAAGAAAAAAACAGATTTTTCAAAAGTGGAATTTTTAACTTATGATGAAGGAATTTGTGTTCAATGTATGCACATTGGAAGTTATGATGATGAACCAACAACAATAAATTTAATGCACGAATATATGATAGAAAATGGTTATGAATTAGATATTACACAAAACAGATTTCATCATGAACTATATTTGAGTGATCCAAGAAAATGTAATGCAAGTAAATTAAAGACAGTTATAAGACATCCAATAAGAAAAAAGGAATAATTATGGAATTTATAGAAGCAAATATAATACTTTAGAGAGCAAAATATATAATTTTTTAACTGATATTTTATTGAAAAATGTTACATTTTATATTATATTCCATAATAATCTAAGTTCTAAAAAACAAATAGAGACATATAAATTGAATAAAAGAAAAAGAGGTGTTTACAAAATGGAAATGTGTAAAAGTATTGCAAAAGGAGTAGGAATCTCCATAATAACAACATTTATATTATTAATAATATTTTCAATATTACTTACATACACCAATATAAGTGAAAACACAATTACACCTGTAATAATAATAGTAACAGCGATAAGTATACTAATAGGAAGTTCAATAGGAAACCTAAAAATGCAAAAAAATGGAATATTAAATGGAGGAACAGTTGGAGGTATATATATAATATTATTATATCTAATATCAAGCTTACTGAATTGGAATTTTAGTCTAAACTTACAAAGTATCATAATGATTGCAGTAGGAATAATTTTTGGCATATTAGGAGGAATAGTAGGAGTAAACAAAAAATAAAAAATAAATTGTCAATGTCGAATTTTGCGATGAAAAGTTTAATTTTCTGCAAAAAATTAATTGACAATTTATTTTTTTATAATTATAATTTAAATACATTTTATATTTCTATAATTCTATAAAATTAATTCAAAAAATTTAGCATTCAAAAAAATCTAAAAAAATCCAAAAAAATCCAAAAAAAGTACAACTAAAATAAATTATTTTAAATTAAGAAGATAATTTATACAAAAAAATAAAAAGGAGGAATGCCTTTGACTAAAAAAAGAAAAATCATAATTGCAATAGGAATATTATTAGTAATAATATTATCTTTTGTAGGAGGACAAGTATATTCTAAATATGTTGCAAGATTAAAAGGCGAAGGAATAGCACAAGTAGCAACTTGGAGATTTAAAGTAAATGGACAAGAAGAACAAATACAAACAATTAACTTACAATCAGTTTATAACAATGGAACATTAATAAACAATAAAATTGCACCAGGAACAAAAGGAAAATTTGATATTGTTATAGATGGAACAGGTTCAGATGTCGGAATTTATTATGGAATAAATTTTACAAATGAACAAAACAAACCAAGAAATTTAAAATTTACATACAATAATATACAATACAATTCAATTACAGAATTAACATCAGTATTATCAGGAGTAATAAATTCAAATGAAGAACAAAAAATGAAAACCTTTACAATTAA
This sequence comes from uncultured Clostridia bacterium, assembly GCA_948857205.1. GTDB lineage: Bacteria > Bacillota > Clostridia > TANB77 > CAG-508 > CAG-269. The sequence goes on along the minus strand of CAQPRV010000071.1, from coordinate 20,724 downwards.
TTGGGAATGGAAATATGAAACAGGAAGCACAAAAGAGGAAATAGCAACAAATGATAAAATAGATACAGAAGACGGAAAGCAAATTTCGAATTATACATTTGATGTTATAGTATCTGGAAATCAAATAAATCCAAATTCATAAAAAATTATAGAATTATAGAAATAAAAATGAAGAAATATATATAAAGGAAGGATGCAATGAAATTAATAAACAAAAAAAGAAGAGAAATAACATTAATAAGTGTAATAATAATGGTATTAATACTATTCTTTTCAGGTTGTAGTATAGGAAAGGCAATAAGTAGTACACAAATAAAAGGAAAAGGTAATGTAGCAGAACCAATAATTACAGTTGAAAATGATCCTAAAATACAACTAACAGCAATGCAAAACGAAGGGAAATACAGTTTCATAGTTAAAAACTATAATGAAAAAGGAAAAATTACACAAGTAGACATGAAATATAATATAGAAATATTAAACAAAAAAGATAATGCAATAATCATAAAATTATTTAAAAATGATGAAGAAATTCTAATAAGCAATAATCAATCTGAATATTTCACATTAACAAAAGAAGATAAAAAGCAAGACAAATTTAGACTAGAAGTCAAATATGATAAAACGAAATCAACATCAATAGAAGATATTATGCAAGACATACAAATAAAAGTGCATTCTGAACAACTAAAAGTATAAAGGAGGCACTATGAAAAGGAAAATAAGAATTTTAATTTTTTTTCTAATATTAATATTATTAATTATTTTATTTCTTATATTAAAAAATGTAAAAAAAGAAACATTTGATGACATTATTTTTTTCAAATTATTTTCACAAACAAATTCAATAAATGAAAATAAAAAGCAAAACCAATATATAATCGACTTTAAAAAAGATAATCAAATATTTACGAAAGTCAATTTAATGGAAACAGTAGATTTAAAAAAATTAGTAAATGAAAAGATACAACCAGGTACAAATGGTGAATTTGAAATAATATTAAAATCTAATAAAGATATTTATTACAAAATGGAATTTGAAAGTTTAAATAATAAACCAGAAAATTTAAAATTTTCAATAAAAGGACAAAAAGAAAAATATAAGACCTTAGAAGAATTAACTAATTCATTACAAGGAAGTATTACAAAAGAAGAAAGCAAAATTATTAATATAGAATGGAATTGGGAATATCAAAACGGAAATAATTCAGATATACAAGATACAAATGATGGAACAAAATTAAAAGAATATAACTTTTTAATTCATGCAATAGGAAATGAGATTTAATGAAAGGAGGAAAATGTATAAACAAATCAAAAATAAAAAATAAAGTAGTTGTTTTTATAAGTGTAATTTTAATTGTATTATGTACAAATATTATAAATTATGCAAAATATAATTTTGAAAATATATATACAGCTATATCAATAGATATAGATAGAAATATTCCAAAAATAGAATTAATTGAACTATCTAATACAAATGTGGGGTATGAAAAATATGCTAATAAAACACATACAATAACTGCTAAAATAAAAGTTACTGAAAAAAATATTATTCAAAATAATTTTAATAAAGATAATATAAAAATTTTAGTTAATGAAAAAGAAATAAAACCAGAGAATTTTGAAATAAAAGAATTAAGTAAAAATAAAGAATCAATAATTTATGAAGTTAAATTAAAAGGATTAACTGGCGATGGAACATTAAAAATAAAAATTAATGAAGGAACAATAGTTGATAAATCCAATAATAAAAATTTAGAAAAGTTAATAAATACAGAGATTAATATAGATAATACTTTACCTATTACAAAATTTACAGAAAAAGAAATTTCACAGGGAAAAGTTAATGCAGTAATTGATTCTAATGAAGCTATTAGAAAAATGGATGGTTGGAATATTTCAGCAGATAATTTAAAATTAACAAAAGAATTTAGTAATAATGTTTCATATATTTTTGAAGTAATGGATTTTGCACAAAATAAGTCAAAAATAGAGGTGAATATTACAAAAGCAACAAATATAAAAATAGTTTATGGATCTCATAATTCAGAAGTTGGATGGACATTTGGATACGGAAATTATGATGTAGCTGGTAAAGCAGCGGTTAAAATAAATCCTATTTTAAAAACAGAATCACTAGCTTTTCATGTAGATGGAAATGTAGATAAAGATTTTATTCAAGCACAAGCTTTTGTATATTCATATTGGGGAGAAGGAAGTAAGGCAACTTGTGATACATATAATACTCCATATTCATATGGATATAACCCAAGTTCTACTAAATTTTCTTCTATGCTATCAGGGACTTTAGTTAATGTTAATAATAAAAAGAGTTTTATATTTGGTGGAAGCGGAATTAACTCTAAAGATAAGACAGATATAAATGGCAAAAATCCAATACCAAAAGAATATGAAGGCAAATATGCTTTTGGTATTTCTGGAATTAAGATGAAATTGAAAGATTATTCTAATTATTCTATTGTTTATCAAATTTTAGTTAATAATCATGGATGGCAAACTGTTGCATCAGATGGACAAAATGCTATGTATAAATATAATAGACCTATGTCTGCTTTTAGAATGGCCTTAATTCCTAAAACAGAAAAAAAATATTTAATTGAGCTATGGAATAAAGATGTAGGAACTTATAATTTGAAATAAATTATTCTAAATTAGAATGCTTTATTTCAAGGAAAAATAATTACCATTTAGATTTATATGATAAAAACTTTATTCAATTCTGTGATTAGTTAAAATTTAAATGATAATTAATTATAATTATATAATTTAAAGTATATTTAAAAATAAAAATTTATAAGACAATTACCTAAATTTTAAAGTAATTGTCTTATAAAAATATTTAATTAAAAAAAACAGTTGATATTTTTTCCATTTTAATATAAAATTTAAAAAGATGAATTTAGAACATAAAAAATGCTTACAATAAAAAGTATAATTTAAGTTAGTATTAAAAATATAAAACAAAAATATGGAGGAATTAGAATGAAAAAAATAAAAATATTAACAATATTATTAGCAATTATATTAATATCAGTTATTGCATTTTTAGGAGTATACACTCAAGTACAAAATAGAATGGAAAATCAAATTAAAGATTATTCGTATGCAATGGACTTAAAAGGAACAAGAACAATTAGACTTAAAGTAAATAAATCAAATAAAACAACAATAAAAGACGAAAATGGAAAAGAAGTCGAAGACAGTAGTAGTTTAACAGAAGAACAAATAAAAGAAAAGGGTTATACAAAAGAAGAAACACCATATAACCCAGAGGAAATACTAACAACTGAAAATTATAAAAAAGCAAAAGAAATAGTAGAAAAGAGATTTAAAAAATTAAATGTTCAAAACTTCAACATTAAGCTAAATGAGCAATCAGGTGATTTAGTAATTCAAACTACAGAAAACAAAGGAACAGACAACATAGTAAGTAATTTAAATACAACAGGTAAATTTGAAATTATAGATACAGAAACAAAAGAAGTTCTAATGAATAATAGTGATATAAAGCTTTCAACTGTAATGTATGGATCAAATTCTTCATCTACATCATCAACAAATACTGGAACATCTGTATATTTAAATATAGAATTTAACAAAGAAGGTGCAAAAAAACTAGAAGATATAAGCAACAAATATGTTAAAGTAGAAAAAACAGAAGAAAATACAAATGAAACAAATGATGAAAACAACACAACTGAAGATACAACTAAAACATCAGAAGAAAATAACAATGAAGAAAATAAAGCAGAAGAAAAAACAATAACAATGAAAATTGATGATGAACAAATAATGTCTACAAGTTTTGACGAACCAATGAAAACTGGAAAATTACAACTATCAGTAGGACAAGCATCAACAGATACAGATACATTACAAGGATATATACAACAAGCATCAAATATGGCAACCGTTTTAGATACTGGAAATATGCCAATTAAATATGATATAGAAGAAAAACAATATATAAAAACAGATATTACACAAGAACAATTACAAATTATTAAATATGTAGCAATAGGAGTTATTATCTTAGCAGTAATAGTATTAGGTGTTAAATACAAAACAAATGGAATAATTGGAGCAATTTCATATATTGGATTAATAGCAATACTAATGTTATTAATTAGATATGCAAATGTTGTAATAGCAATAGAAGGATTATTTGGAATTGCATTAATATTAGTTTTAGAATATCTATTTGTAAACAAGTTATTAAATAAAATCACAAAAGAGTCAGAAGATGTAAGCATCAATAAACAATTAAAAGAAATATATAAAGAATTTATAACTAGAATAATTCCAATAGCAATAGCTATTATAACCTTCTGTTTTATGAAGTGGATTCCTGTAAGCAGTTTTGGAATGATAATGTTCTGGGGAATATCATTAATATTAATTTATAACTTTACAATAATAGGAAGTTTATTAAAAATAAAAGCAGAAAATAAATAGGAGGTAAAATAATGAAAGAAAATAAAATAAGAAATATAATTATTTTAACAAGTATTATAGTTATTATTGTTGGAATAATAATTACAGTAATATTTGGATTTAATTTTGAATTATTGTATCAAGATACTAAGAAAGTAGAATTGTATTTAAATAAAGAATTTAAAATTTCTGATATAAAGCAAATTACAAATGAAGTATTAAATAACAAAAACGTAATAATACAAAAAGTTGAAGTCTTTGAAGATTCTGTAAGTATTATAGCAAAAGATATTTCAGACGAAGAAAAAAATAGTTTGGTTACAAAAATAAATGAAAAATATGGAACAGATTTAAAATCAGATAATATAAAAATTCTTTCAATTCCGCATACAAGGGGAAGAGATATTGTTAAACCATATTTATTACCATATTTAATAGCTACTTTAATTATAATAGTTTATATGGCTATTAGATATATTAAAATAAATAGTTTAAAAGCAATATTAAAATTAATAGTTTCATTAATTTTAGCACAAGGAGTACTGTTTAGTTTGATTTCTATTACAAGATTACCAATTAGTAGAATAACTATGCCGATTTCAATCGTTGTCTATATATTAACTTTATTGTTTGTAACAAATAATTTAGAGAAGGAATTAGAATTAAATAAAGAAGATAATACAGAAAAATAATAAAGTAAAGGGGTGTCCAATTTAATAGGACATCTTTTTTATACAATAGGAAAGTCATACTTCCCTATTGTATAAAAAGCCACAATCGCTAGCCATTTGAGTTTTTTCTCTTTACAGTTGAAAACTCAAGCTGGGAGAGAACAAATTAAAGGAGAGCTTTGATTTTCTTATTTATTCTTTTTAATCAATTACTATAAGATTATAGATTTTTAAAATGCTTTATGATAGAATATGAAACAAAGGAAAACAAAAACGGAGGAAAAATAATGGGAAATATAGTTTTATTAGATGATTTAACAATAAATAAAATAGCAGCTGGAGAAGTTATAGAAAGACCAGCATCAGTAATAAAAGAAATGATAGAAAACTCAATAGATGCAGGAGCAACAAATATAACAGTAGAAATAAAAAATGGTGGAATATCATATATAAAAGTAACAGACAATGGAAAAGGAATAGCTCAAGATGACTTAGAGATAGCATTTGAAAGACATGCAACAAGTAAAATAAGAAAAGCAGAAGACTTAGATACAGTAACATCTATGGGGTTTAGAGGAGAAGCATTGGCAAGTATTTCAGCAATTGCAAATGTAGAATTAGTATCAAAAACAGAAACACAAGAAATAGGATATAAAGTAGTAGTAGAAGCAGGAGAAGTATTATATAAAGAAGAAATAGGATGCCAAAAAGGGACTTCAATAATAGTAAGAAACTTATTTTTTAATACTCCAGTAAGATATAAATTTTTAAAAAAAGATTACACAGAGTCAGGATACATAGAAGATGTAGTTACAAGAATAGCTTTAGTAAATCCGAATATAGCTATAAAATTAATAAATACAGGAAAAACAATAATACAAACAAATGGAAGAGGAGAAATAAAAGATGCTATATATAGTATTTATGGAAAAGATATAGCAAATGGAATAATGGAAACAGATTATCAATATGAAGATATTAAGATAACTGGAATAATTGGAAAACCAGAAATTGCAAGGTCAAATAGATCAAACCAATTATTTTTTGTAAATAAACGTTATATAAAAGATAAAACATTAACATCAGCTACAGAACAAGCATATAAAGGTCTAATACCAATTGGAAAATTTGGATTTGTAATACTAAATATAGAAATAAATCCAGCAAAAGTAGATGTAAATGTACATCCAGCAAAATTAGAAGTAAGATTTCAAGAAGAAAATAAGATATTTCAATCAATATATCATGCTATAAAAGATACTTTATTAAAAACTGAACTAGTAGCAAATACAGAAAATAAATATGGAACAATAGACAGAACAGCACAGAGCTTTGAAGAAAGATTAAGATTAATAAGAGAAGGCAATAATAAACAACAAAATGGTGGATTATTTTCTTTTAGGAAACAGAAAGAAAAAGAAATAGAAAAATATACAGAAGAAGAAAGTAAAATAAAAACTAATATAATAGAACAAATAGCAGAAGAAAGGGAAAAGAATAATAATATAAAAAAAGCTACAGATTTAAATATTGGACAACCAATAAATACGGCAGATATTTTAACACAATTAAAACAGATGAAAGAAAAACTTGAAGAAGACTTACAAAAGAAAGAGATAAATAGAGTAGAAGAAAATAAACAAGAATATAAATTAGAGGAAAAAGAAGCAAAACAGGAAAATCAACAAATAGATAATGAAGAAAAAATACAAAATAAAAAAATAGAAATAAAAGAAGAAAAAACTAGTTTGATAGAAAATTCGAATGAAGAAGATTTAAATAAAGAAAATTTGGAAACTAACGAAATTATAGAAAAAGAACAACTTAAAGATACCGAAAAAGAAGAAACTCAAGATGTGGATTCAGAGATAAAAAAAATAGATGATGTAGAAGTTCAAAGGGAATTTGAAGAAATAAAAGAAAAAATGAATAACTTAAATGACAATCAACAAGTAGTTTCAGAAGACTTTAATGAAATGTATGCAAAACTATTTGGAACGTTGCCAATACAAGAAAAAGAAGAAGTAATAATAGAACAAAATCAACAAACTGCAATAGATATTGTAAAAGACAATATTTCAGTATTTGAAGATCAAGAAGAAGTTAACAAACCAAATTACAAATTTATTGGTATAGCATTTAAAACATATATAATATTAGAAATTAACGACGAAATGTATATATTAGATCAACATGCAGCACATGAAAGAATAATGTACGAAAAAGTAAAAGAAAATTATTATAGTGATTCTTCAAAAGATTCGCAAATATTGCTATTGCCAGATGTAATAACATTATCACATAAAGAAATGGATATAGCAAAAGACAATATAAAAATGTTTGAACAAGCAGGATTCAGTTTAGAAGAGTTTGGAGAAAATACAATAAAATTATCTGGAGTTCCAACAATTTGTTTAGATTTAGACACAAGAGAATTATTTTTAGAAACTTTAGATGAAATTAATACAGTAGCAAGAACAGCAAAACAGGAGAAAGAAGAAAAATTTATTGCAACAGTAGCATGTAAAGCTGCAGTAAAGGCTAATATGGCATTAACAACTGAAGAAGTTGAAAGTTTAATGGAACAATTGTTAAGATTACCAAATCCATTTACATGTCCTCATGGAAGACCAACAGCAATAAAGATGACAAAATATGATATAGAAAGAAAATTCTCTCGAAAATAATTAAATTAGAAAAATTTTAAATATTATATTTATAAAAAAGGAGAAAAAATGTCAAAGCCAAAAGTAATAGTTATATGTGGACCTACAGCATCTGGAAAGACAGCTTTATCAATCGAACTAGCTAAAAGAGTGAATGGAGAGATAGTATCTTGTGATTCAATGCAAATATATAAAGAAATGAATATAGGAACTGCAAAACCAACAGAGCAAGAGAAAAAGGGAATTAAGCATTACATGATAGATATAGTTTCACCAAATGAAAGATTCAGTGTAGCAGATTATAAGAAAGAGGCTAAGATAGCAATTAGACATATTTTGAAAAAAGAGAAAGTTCCAATAATAGTTGGTGGGACAGGTTTATATTTAGATAGTCTAATATACGAAATAGAATATCCAAATATTAAATTTAATGAACAATATAGGAAAGAACTAGAAATAATAGCAAATAAAGAAGGACTAGAAAAATTATATAATGATGCAAAAAAAATAGATCCTATAGCAGTAGAAAAAATTAGTCAAAATGATAAAAAAAGAATTATAAGAATATTAGAAATATACAAAGCAACAGGGAAAAATAAAACAGAGCAGGAAATTGCATCAAGAAAGAATGAAATAGAATTTGATTATAAAGTTTATGCACTTTATTGGGAAAGAGAAAAGCTATATAAAAGAATAAATCAAAGAGTTGATATAATGCTTAGAGAAGGACTAATAAAAGAGGTAGAACAAATATATAAAAAATATAATGAATTTCCTACTGCAATGCAAGGATTAGGATATAAAGAAGTAGTACAATATTTAAATGGGGAAAATTCATATGAAGAAATGGTTGATAAAATAAAGATGGAAACAAGAAGATATGCTAAAAGGCAACTAACTTGGTTTAGAAAAAACAAACAAACTATATGGATTGATGGGGAAAATGAATTACAAAATAATATAAAAATTATTTTAGAGGAGTAAAATGGAAGAAAAAAAACAAATATCAAAAGAAAACAGAATAGATAGAAAAAAAATAATTATATATATTATACTATTTTTATTATTAATATATGTTTTTTATACTTTGTATCTATTAGTAAAGCAACCTACAAATATATTTACTATAGAAGAAGGAAAACTATATCATGAAGAAACAGTAACAGGTTATGTAATAAGGAATGAAAAAGTAGTAAAAGGTAAGAATTACAAAAATGGAATGGAACAAATAAAAATAGAAGGAGAAAAAGTAGCAAAGAATGAAAATATATTTAGATATTATAGTAATAATGAAGAAAATTTAAAACAAAAAGTTTCAGAATTAGATGCAAAAATACAAGAAGTAATGAAAAGTAATACAAATCCATTTCCATCAGATATGAAATTAATAGAAAATCAAATAGATGAAAAAGTATATAATATTAATAAAATAAAAGATATAACAAAGTTAGAAGAATATAAAAGAGAAATTGACAATTTAGTAAAAAAGAAATCAAAAATAGCAGGAGATTCAAGTCCAAAAGGTTCATATTTAAATCAATTAATTGAAGAAAGAAAAAAATATGAAAATAGTTTAAATGGTGGAGCAGAATATGTTACGGCACCAATGAGTGGAATAATATCCTATAAAGTAGATGGATTAGAGGAAGTGTTAACACCTAACAATTTTGAAACACTAAGTAAAGAATATTTTGAAAAATTAGATTTAAAAACAGGGAAAGTTGTTGCAACTAATGAAGAATGTGGAAAGGTAATAGATAATTTTAGTTGTTATATTGCAACAATTATACCTTCAAAAAATGAACAATATGCAGAAGTAGGAAAAAGGATAAAAATAAGACTTTCAAACAATTCAGAAATACCAGCTGAAATAACCAATATAATTAAAGAGCAAGATGACAATTTAGTTTTATTTCTAAAAATAGATAAGCAAATAAAAGAACTAATAAATTATAGGAAGATATCATTTGATTTAATATGGTGGAGCGAATCAGGATTAAAAGTTCCAAATCATGCTATAATAGAGGAAAATGGAAAACAATATGTTGTTAGAAATAGAGCTGGATATTTAAGTAAGATCCTAATTAAAATAAAAAAGCAAGGAGATAAATATTCTATAATTCAAGCATATACAACAGACGAGTTAAAAAAAGAGGGAATGACTAATGAAGAAATTGCACAATACAAAAAGATTTCGTTATATGATGAAATAATAGTTAATCCAAATGTAGAAAAAATAAAATAATATTACAACAATATTACAATTTTATTAAAAAAATGTAATATTATAAAAAAATGTTGACAATAAGAGGAAAAAAGTACATACTTATTGTAAGAAAACAAAAGTGATTTGGGAGGTTATTATATGGCAGGAGCACTAATGAACAAAGTATGGGACCTATTTGGCATGGATAAAGAGACAGAAGAATATGAAGATGAAAATGTATATGAATATGATGATTATGAAGATGAAGAAGTAGAAGATAAAAAGATATTTGGTAGAAAAAATAAAGTAGTTCCAATGCAACAGGCACAAACTAACTCTATAAGAATGGTTATTTCACAACCAACATCATTTGAACAATCAGATGAAATATGTTCTTTCATAAAAGAAAAAAAATCTGTAATTGTTAATTTAGAGTATGTTAATAAAGATGTAGCTAGAAGAATTGTAGACTTTATTAGTGGTGGAGTATATGCATTAGATGGATATATTCAAAAAGTATCAAACTCAATATTTTTAGTTGCACCATCAAACTATGAAATTACGAATGAAATGGCTAGAGAAGAAATGAGAAATAAACTTTCTGTTTCTTGGTTAAAAAACAACGGGATGAATTAGTATGGAATGAATTAGTTAAGAAAATTGCTGTAAGGAGGAAAAAAATTGATAACACCATTGGATATAGAAAATAAAAAATTTTCAAAACAATTAATGAATGGATATAATGTTGAAGAAATTGATGATTTTTTAGATGAACTAACAGTAGATTATTCTAAAAACTACAAAGAAAATACAGAATTAAGAGTTAAAGTTGAAGAACTACAAAAAAATTTAGAGCATTACAAAACAATAGAATCAACATTACAAAGTACATTAGTTGTTGCACAAAGTACAGCAGATGATGTAAAAAACATAGCAAAACAACAAGCAGAGCAAATAGTACATGAAGCTAAAGAAACGGCAAAACAACAAGTATCAGAACTTGATAGCGAAATAGCTACTAAGAAAAAAGAACTAGAAGATGTAAAAAAACAATTTGATATTTACAAAGCAAAGATGGAATCTCTACTAATATCTCAATTAGAATTATTAAAAGATGTAAATAAAGGAGATACATAAGATACATATATACAAAAGAAGACTATCAAAACGATGGTCTTTTTTATATTATAAGATAATATTCATAAAATAATAACTTTATTTAGATATATTAGTTTAGCGAACATAACTAAGTTAGAGATAAGATATGCAAAGAATAAAAAACAAAATAAAAGTAGTGTAATGTCAAAACAAAAGTAAAAACAATGAAAATATGCATATATGTTACAATCCTGTTAAATATATGTTACATTTCTATTAATACTATTGACCCACAAAATAAAAAAGAATAAAATAATCATATCAAAAGAAAGGCAAATTTATGAGAATAATAAGTGGAAAAGCAAGAGGAACAAAATTAACAACTTTAGAAGGAACAAATACGAGACCTACCTTAGATAGAGTAAAAGAATCATTATTTAATATCATACAAAATCAAATACCTGAAAGCACTTTTTTGGACTTATTTTCTGGAAGTGGTGCAATAGGGCTAGAAGCATTAAGCAGAGGAGCTAAAAAAGCAATTTTATGTGACAACTCAAAAAAAGCAATAGAAATAATAAAAAAGAATATACAAAAAACTCATTTTGAAAAACAAACAAAAATATATAACAAAGAATATGATTTTGTATTAAACAACGAAATAAAAGAAAAATTAGACATAATTTATCTTGATCCACCATATAAAACAGAATTAGCCTATAAAGCCATACAATTATTAATAAAAAACAACTTATTAAAAGAAGAAGCTATAATAATAGTTGAAACAGATGAAGAACAAATAATAAACAAGATTAACGAACTTGATATAGATATGATTGATAAAAGAAAATATGGTCGAGCAAATCTTATTTTTTTCAAAAAGAAATAAGAATAGAAAGGGGCAAACTAATGGAAATATTCACATTATTAGATACTTTAGAAGACATATTAGAAGAAGCAAAAAATATACCATTTTCTTCTAAAGGAATAATAGACAAAGAGCAACTAATGGATATTATAAAAGAAATTAGACTAAAACTACCAGATGAATTAAAGCAAGCAAAATGGGTCAAAGAAGAAAGACAACGTATAATTGTTGAAGCACAAAAAGAAGCTGATAACATAGTAAAAGAGGCAGAAAATAGAATTATCTCTATGATAGATGAGCATGAAATTACAAGAAAAGCCTATGACCAAAAAACAGAAATTATTGAAACAGCAAATGAAATGTCCAGAGAGATTTCTAAAGGAACAAAAGAATATGCAGATAGCTTATTAGCAAACACAGAAGAAGTAATGAAAGAAACCTTGGACAGGCTAGGAACAAACATGACAGAAGCATTAAACTTAATGCAAATAGCCTTAGAAGATACAATAAAAACAATACAAAATAGTAGAAAAGAATTAGAATAAAAAGAGCAAAAGTCAGATGCCAGAAGTCAAAAAACAAGACTTTTGAAATCTGATTTTTAAATTGCAAAGATGATTTTGGGGACGGAGGATAAAATCATCTTAAAATAAAAAAATAATATGAGATTATATAAAAATTGAATTTAGAGATGATTTTTTCCTCCGTCCCCAAAATCATCTTAAAGGAGGATAAAATGGCAAAAAGAGGTAAAAAATATAAAAAGAAGAAAACAGCATCAAAAATAGACATTACAATAATAGTACTAATAGTTTTAAGTATATTAACTGCTGTTTTAATATATACAAAATCTGGAGTAATAGGGCAAAAATTAAATGAAGTTTTAGGTGGAATATTTGGAATAATGCAATATGTATTACCAATAGGAATATTTTTTGTGGCAATAAAGTTAGCATGTGAAGAAAAGGAAGAAATGACTTCTAAGTTAATTCAATATACTATTGCAGTAATTAGCTTGTCTGTGGTATTTAGTGTACTTCAGATATCTTCTGGAGAATTATCATATTCTAAAGAAATGTCAGAGGTTGTAAAAGATGCATATTATTTAGGAAGTCAAAGTAAAGGAGGAGGAGCTATTGGAGCTGTTGCAGCGGTTCCACTAGAAAAATTATTAGGAGAAGTAGGTTCTGTTATATTTTGTATAGGTGTTGCTGGAATATTAATTGTATTTACTTTTGGAATTAATTTATCTGAAATTATAAATATGTTTGTTGAAAGGCTGATTGAAAAGAAAGAAGAAAGACAGGGAGAAAAAGAAGAAAATAGAAAGAGAAGAGAAAAGGAACAAACAGAAACACCAACACAAAGAAGAAAAAGAGAAAGAGAAGAAAAAAGAATTCAAGCCCAAATGGCAAAAATGGAAAATGATCAAAAAGCATTAAAGAATGAACAAATTAAAATCAATTATGGTGGAACATTTGTAGATAATACAGAGATACAAGGTCTAGAGAAATATGACCATTCACAGGATGACTTAGAGCCATTAACAAAAGAAACTAAAAAACATAAAATAGAAACAAACACAATTGAACCAGATGTTATTGACTCTAATTTATTTAAGGATGTAGAAGAAGAAAAAGAAGATAAGAAAAAAGCAGTTTTACAATTAGAACATGCAGTTATAGTAGAAGATGAACATTATGAATATCCACCAATTGAAATTTTAAGTAAACCAACAAAAAAAGCTTTAAGAGGTGGAGCAAAAGCTTTAACAGATACTGCAACAAAGCTTCAAAAGACTTTGTATAGTTTTGGAGTATCTGCTAAAGTTGAGAATGTTTCAGTTGGACCAGCTATTACGAGATATGAGTTAAAACCAGCGGAAGGTGTTAGAGTAAGTAAGATAGCAAATCTTGCAGATGATATTGCATTAAATTTAGCAGCTGAAACAATAAGAATAGAAGCTCCGATTCCAGGAAAACAAGCAGTTGGTATAGAAGTACCTAATCAAGAGAGAGAAGCCGTTCATTTAAGAGAAGTTCTAGATAGTAGTGACTTTATTGATAGTGAATCAAAATTAACAATCGCTTTAGGAAAAGATGTAGCAGGAAAAGTTCAGTTAGCAGATATTGCTAAAATGCCACATGTTTTGATTGCAGGTTCAACAGGTTCAGGAAAGAGTGTATGTATAAACACAATAATTACAAGTATAATATATCATGCAAAACCAAGTGAAGTAAAATTTGTAATGGTTGACCCTAAGGTTGTTGAGTTATCTGTATATAATGGTATACCACACTTGTTAATCCCTGTTGTTACAGATCCAAGAAAAGCAGCTGGTGCACTAGCATGGGCAGTACAAGAAATGGACGACAGATATAATAAATTTGCAAGTAAAGGTGTTCGTGATTTAAAAGGATATAATAATGCAATAGAAAAAGAAAATGAAGTAGGTAAATTACCTCAAATAGTTATAATTATAGATGAGCTTGCAGATTTAATGATGGTAGCAAAAAGTGATGTAGAAGATGCAATATGTCGTTTAGCACAAAAAGCAAGAGCAGCTGGTATGCATTTGGTAATTGCTACACAAAGACCATCAGTAGATGTTATAACAGGTCTAATTAAAGCAAATGTTCCATCTAGAATAGCTTTTGCGGTTTCATCACAAGTAGACTCAAGAACTATATTAGATAGTGTTGGAGCAGAAAAATTATTAGGTAAGGGTGATATGTTATTATTCCCTTCAGGAGCTCCAAAACCTTCAAGAGTTCAAGGGGCATTTGTTTCAGACGAAGAAGTAGAGAAAATTGTGGATTTTGTTAAGTCAAATGGAACTGCAACTTATAGTGAAGATATTTTAGAAAGTATAGAAAATAGTAATAAGACAGACAAAGAAATAGCTCAAACTACTGAAGATGATGAAACAGATCCATTTTTAACAGAAGCAATTCAAACAGTAGTAGAAACTGGTCAAGCATCTACTTCATTTATTCAAAGAAGATTTAAAGTTGGATATGCAAGAGCAGGTAGAATAATAGATCAAATGGAGGAAAGAGGTGTTATTTCTGGTTATCAAGGTAGCAAGCCAAGAGAGGTCCTAATGACACTTGAACAATTAGAAGAATTAAAAATGAAAGGAGAATAGAGTTGCAAAAGAAAAGTGAAACTTTTTTTAATAAATTAGTAAAAAAAGACTATAATAATGAACTTGAGAAATTATTAGAGACAAAGAACTTTAATGAAGATGTAAAAAATATTCTCCTTAGTATTTTATACAAAATAAATATATCATATAAGGATTATCAAATAGTAAAACAAGATGTAGAAACAAAAGAAGAATTTATTGAAATGTTTATAAAACAGATAGAAGAAAACTGTAATAAAATACAATTAGTAAAACCAAATTCAAAAGAAAATGAAATATTAGAAAATAAAACTTTTATTGTAGACAAAAAAAATAAAGAGATTATATGTCATCCAATTGAAAGAAAAATAATGTATTGTATTTCTAAAATAAGTAAAAAAGATGAGATTATAAAGGAAGATTATTTTATAATAAATAAGACATTATCAAATTTGTTGAATGTTGGAAATAGTATAAATCAAGTAGAGCCAATGAGGGATTTTAATGGGTATTCATGGACAACTATACCAAAAGAAATGGAAAGTATATCTCATAATCTTATATATCAAAATATGAGAATTTTACTAGGGACATCATTTATGAATAGTTGGTTATATAATAAAGAATATATAATAGATTATATGGAACTAATGAAAAATAATTTAGCTAAAAAATATGACAAAATAGATGGTGAAGGCTTAATAGACATTTTAAGTCAATTATCAGTTTTAATAGAAGTAAGATATAACGAAGAATCCAAAGAAAAGATTCTAAAAGTAAAGAACGATATAGAAGAAGAACTAGATAAAACTCAAAATAGTCAAACATTTATAAACAAAATAACAAAAGAAAAAATTGAGTTAACCGAAAAGATAAAGTATTTAGATGAAACTATAAATGATAAACAAATGTTAAAACAAGAATATATAAAGAGAAATGAAAGTCTACCACTAGAAAGGAAGATATTTAGCATAAAAGTTTTAGCTAAAATGATGGAATTAGAAAGAGAAAAATACATTAGAAGAATAGAAAAATTAAATAGTATGTTAAGTCCTAGAAAGTATATAAAGTTTAGAAAAGAATTAGAAGAAAAGGATAAATATCTTATATTACTTGATGCAGAAGATATTGATAATGAAATTGAAAAATTAATAATTGAAGCACAAAAAGAATTCTTAAGATGTTATTATACAAAACTAAACAATGCACAAACCAAACACGAAATTATTAAATTGATTTACGAATTTAGATATTACTGTATGATACCATTTAATAGCGAAAAACATATATATGAAGTAAAACAATTACAAAAGAGAATAGAAAGAATAGAAAGAGTTCTTATACAAAGAGCAGGAGAATTAAAAGCTATTAATGTATTTTCGAAAGATGAAGAAATAAATTATAAAATGGTTAAAAACATTTTTAATAGTAGAATAATGAACTTAGAAGAATTATGTATAAAACTTACAAAAGAAAAAGAAAAATTATATATTCAATTATTTGATGATAATGTTTTTGAGGAGAAAACAGTATTAGGAATAAGTGAGAGAATAAAAAATAAAGATTTAGAAATAAGATTTAACAAAAAAGTAAAAATATTCTTATAGGAGGTATTGAATGAAAATAACTTTTTTAGGAGCAACAAGAACTGTTACAGGTTCAAACTTTTTAGTAGAAGGTGCTGGAAAGAAATTTTTAGTTGATTGTGGAATGTGGCAAGGAAAAGCAGAAACAGAAATGGAAAATGCAGAAGATTTTGAATTTAGTGTAAACGATATAGATTTCATGTTATTAACACATGCACATATAGATCATTCTGGAAGAATACCAAAATTATATAAGGAAGGTTATAGAAATAAAATATATGCACATAAAGCAACATGTGACCTATGTACCTTAATGTTGCCAGACAGTGGTCATATTCAAGAAATGGAAAATGAATGGAAAAATAGAAAAAGAATTAGAAAAGGTGAAGAAGAAAAAGACCCTTTGTATACTGCTGAAGAAGCTGTACGATGTTTAGAATTATTTGAACCAGTTCAATATGACCAAATAATAGAAATAACACCTGAAATACATGTTAGATTTAATGATGCAGGACATATGTTAGGCTCTAGTATAATTGAATTATGGGTTAAAGAAGGAGAAGAAGAGACAAAAACAGTATTTACAGGAGATTTAGGAAATAATGATATTCCGCTATTAAGTGAACCAACAATGATTGAAGATACAGATTATTTAGTAATGGAATCTACTTATGGTAGTAGACTACATATGAGAAACGAAGAAAAAGCTAAATTATTTTTAGATATTGTATCAGAAACCCTAGATAATAAAGGAACAGTAGTAATACCATCTTTTGCAGTAGGAAGAACACAAGAAATATTATATGAAATTAATAAATTAAAAGACATAATAGATGATGAAGAATTTAGAAGAAAATATAAAACTCTAATGAAATCCCCAGTATATGTAGATAGTCCACTTGCAATATCTGCTACAGAAGTATTTAGAGAAAATATGGATTTATTTGATGAAGAAACACAAGAACAGATAAATAGTGGAGACAATCCACTAGAATTTCCAGGCTTACAATTTACAAGAACAGCAGATGAATCTAAAGCTTTAAATGAAGATACAACACCAAGTATAATAATATCAGCAAGTGGTATGTGTGAAGTAGGAAGAATAAAACACCATTTAAAACATAACTTATGGAATCCAAAATCAACCATACTATTTGTAGGATATCAAGCATCTGGTACATTAGGTTATAGCATAGTAAATGGAGCAAAGAAGGTAAAAATATTTGGAGAAGAAATTGCAGTAAATGCAAAAGTTGAATATATAGAAGGATATTCAGGTCATGCTGATCAAGAAGGATTAATGAATTTTATTTATTCTTTTATAAAAAAACCAAAACATATCTTTTTAGTTCATGGAGAACCAGAGTCACAAGAGATATTAGAAGAAAAGATAGAGCAAGAAACAAATATAGGCGTAACTATTCCAGAATTTGGTGAAACATATGATTTAAATGAGCAAATAGAAATGACTCATAAAGTTGAAAGAAAAATTAAAAATACTTTGAAGTCAGAAATGTTATTAAGATTAGAGAAATTAAAATCAGAAATAAAAGACATGGATAATTATGTAAGACAAGATTTAAATGATAAAAATTTAAGAGATGAAGACATATTTAGAATAAATGAAAAAATGAAAGAATTAGAAAAACAAATAATAAATGTAATAGAAGGATAGATTATAATTTACATTATTATACATGAAATCTAGATTTTACATAAAAAAGGAGAAAAAATGCAAAATAAATATTTAAATGAAGCAATTATTGGTAATAAAAATATGATAGCAACCTTTACTGAAAAAGGAGAACTACAGAGGTTTTATTTTCCTAGTAAAGATAATAGACAATATATAAATTTTTATCATACAGGTGTAAAGGTCAATGATTCTGATGTGATTTTTTTGCATGATGATATTAATAATATTTATAAACAATATTATGATACAGATACAAATATTTTAAATACAGAAGTAACTAATACATATTTTAATTTAAGAATAGTGCAAACTGATTTTATTTCTATTAAAGAAAATGTATTATTTAAAAGATATATTTTTTTGAATGAAAGCAAAATTGATTTAAATATAAAATTTTTTATACATTCAGAGTTATTGTCTGATAAAAATAATTTTGTAAGTTGTAAGATATTAGATAATGGAATGTTCCAATATGCACATGACTTTGTAATGTCTACATATTCAAAAACAGATAAGGTAGTAAAGCATCAAATTCATGGAAGTAAAGACACAATAAAAAGAGGAGATATATATGATAAGGACTATATAGGAATGGCAAACGATTCAAGCCTTTGTTATGAAATTGGTTGTTTAAAACCAGAAGAGAAGAAAAGTATAGATATTTGTGTTGCAGTTGACGAAAATAAAAATGTTTCTCAAATAGAAAACGAAATAAATAGAATAAGTAAAATAGATATTTCTAAAGAATATAATGATACTAAGACTTATTGGAGGAAGTATGTAAAAGAGCATAACGGTTTAAATTTAAAAGATAGCACAAATAGTTATGAAGAAAAAATTTTTGAAATATATAAAAGAAGTATTTTATTATTTCCATTATTACAAAATTCTGAAACTGGTGGGATAATAGCAGCTCCAGAGATAGATGAAGATTTTACTAAATGTGGAAGATATGCATATTGTTGGCCAAGAGATGCAGTGTTTATAACAAAAGCTTTAGATATTTTAAAGATGGAAAAAGAAACAGAAAAGTTTTATAAAGTATTTTGTAAAAAGACACAGAGTAAAAATGGAAGTTGGGAACAAAGATTTTTTACAGATGGAAAATTGGCTCCTTGTTGGGGATACCAAATTGATGAGACAGCTAGTGTAGTTTATGGTATTTATGAACACTATAAATATACAAAATCGGAGAAGTTTTTAAAAGATAATTTGCAAATGTGTGAAAAAGCTATTGAATTTTTAGAAAATTATATTTCTGATTGGTTAAATATTAAGATTCATGAGGATAAAGTTAAAGAAGAATTAGAAAAAAATATCAATTCTATAAATGGTCATAAATATCATGTAAGTTATGATTTATGGGAAATGCATGAAGGAATTCATTTATACTCTTTAGCAAGTATTTATTCAGCTTTTGAAAGTATGAAAAATATATATGCAATTTTAGATAATGATTTATCTGATTTTGAAAATAATAGATTGAAGCAAGAAAAAGTTTTAAAAAATCAAAAGATTATTGAAAACCTACAGTCTGAAATCAAAAAATTTATTAATGAGAATTTGTTTGATGATGAAAGTAAAGTGTTTTTGAGAAATACTGAAGATAAGAAGATGGATATTAGTATGCTTGGTATAGTTACACCTTTTGCGGTTTTTAAACCTAAAGAAAAGAAGGTTAGAAATACTATTGATAGAATTAACTTAACTATTAGAACTTATACTGGTGGATACCAAAGGTTTGAACAAGATCATTACATGAATGGTAATCCTTGGCCTATTGCGAACTTGTGGATGTCTTTATATTATTTAGATTCAGGAGAAAAGAAAAAGGCTAAAGAGTGTTTTGATTTTGTTGTAAAAACTGCTGGTAAGCATTGCTTTTTAGGGGAACAGGTTAATAATGATACTTTGAAACCTAATTGGGTTATTGGTCTTGGTTGGTCACATGCTATGTTTATTATTGTTTTGGAAAAGCTATTTGGCTAATAGTTATTATTAATTTTAAAGTAATCCTAATTATTTATTAATTTTTATTAAAATTTGTATTATCTCCAAAGGCATGTATATATTATTTTTATATAATTTTAGAGCTCAAGCTAATTTTCGTAGAAAATCTAAATAAATTTTATGGCACCCTTCCAAGGCAAGCTTGAACTCTTTCCATAAAATATATAAAGATTTTCTATCTCAATTACTTTCAATCTAAAATTATATAAAAATAATATATACATGCCTTTGGGGATATCAAAATATTAAAATTAATAAGTTTAATTGGCAAAAAAAGTTTCAAATAATAAATAAAAATTAATATGGAAAAAGAACTGTCAAAACTGGAAACAGAT
>CAQPRV010000070.1 GCA_948857205.1 uncultured Clostridia bacterium | reverse complement strand
TAGGGACTTTTTGAGCTATTTTGAATAAAAAAGAGAAGGCTAAAAGCGTTGAAAATGCTGGATTGCGAAGAATGTACTGAAAAACAATCTCAAAAGTACCTATTCTCTAAGAAAAAATTTTTTATTCGTTATTACTGCAAAAATATAAAAAAACTGGAAAAATTTAAAAATTAGTGATATAATACAAATTAGAGTAAATATAAACATAAAAGGAATATTTAATAGTAAATGGAGGAATTTAAATGATATCAGAAGAAGGACGATTAAGATTTACAGTAGTAATTACTTCTTATAATCTTGAAAATTATATAGAAAGGGCAATAGAGAGTGTATTAAGTCAAGAATTTAAAAATTATGAAATAATAGTAGTAGATGATTGTTCAACAGATAAAACAATTGAAAAAATAAAAAAGTATAAGAATAAGAATTTATATTTATATAAAACTGAAGAAAATTCAGGAAAAGGAGGAGCACCTAGAAATATAGCTATTGAAAAAGCTAAAGGTGAATATATAGTTTTTTTAGATGGAGATGATACATTATATGATATGCAAACATTAAAAAAGATAGACAATATTATTGGACAAGATAAACCAGATATTGTTTACTTAGGGTATGAAGAGATTGGAAAAAATGGAAATAGAACTAGAATTTCTACCAAAGAAAACTCAATGAAAAAACAAAGAATAATGTGTGATATTAGTTTTTCAGTTTCAGCAAGATGTTGGAGGAGAGAATTTTTAATTGAGAATGATATAAAATTTGTTGAAAAGATGTATTATGAAGATGAGGTATTTTGTTTAAAGGGGTCAATTTTAGCAAAAGAAACAAAATATGGTGACTTTGAGATTTTTAAATATTATAGAAATAGAGTAGATAGTGTAATGAATATACCAAATATAGGGAGATGTTCAGATTGGTATAGAGCATTAGCAGAAATAACAGATTTATATAAAATAACACCAGAAGAATATAGACCATATTTATTAAGTTTTATAAAAAATGAAAATGATACAATACCAAAGAGAATAGCTTATATATTAAGTGCATATATAAATGGAGAGGCAGTAAAACCTTTTCCAAAAAGAGAATATAATTATAAGGAGTTTTTTGATGATGAAAACTAAAGTATATTTAATTAGACATGCTGAAACTACTGGGAATATAGAAAAAAGATTAACAGGAAGACAAGATTACGAACTCACAATTAGTGGTAAAGACTCAACTATTAAATTAGCTAAAAAGCTAAAGGATATTAGATTTGATAAAATATATTCAAGCACTTCAAAAAGAACCTTAGAAACAATAGAACCATTATCAAAATTAAATAATATAGAAATAGAACAATTAGAAGATTTATGTGAAATGTATTTTGGGATTTATGATGGTTGGAAATGGGAAGAAGTAAATAAGATTGATCCACAAATTAAAGAAAACCAAAATAAAATAAATGAGATATATGGTATTCCAGAGCAAGAAACTATGAAAGATGTTGCAGATAGAATGTACAATTGCATTTCAAAGATTGTGTCAGAAAATATAGGAAAAAATATTTTAATATGTTCACATGGTGTAGCAATAGAAGCCTTTTTAAGAAAAGTTGTTAATTTAGAATTTAAATATGAGAGAGAGAAATTTTGCCAACATAATTGTGCATTAAATAAAGTTGTTTTTGAGAATGGAAAGTTTATAATACAAGATTATTTAGCAGATATAAGTTTCTTAAAAGATTATCAGAAAGATTTTGAAGAAAATGAATTATAGTAGAAGTATAAATTAAAAAGTTAGAAGGAGAAATATGGAAATAAAACAAGGGAAAAATATTAATTCTACATACATAAATAAAAATAGACCACTTATATCTATTATTGTACCTATATACAATAATGAAAAATATATAGATAAATGTATATTAAGTATAATTAATCAAATTTATACTAATTTACAAATAATATTAATAGATGACGGATCACAAGACAATTCAGGTAACATTTGTGATAAATATGCAAAATATGATAATAGAATACAAGTAATCCATAAGAAAAATACTGGAGTTGCAGATACAAGAAATATCGGCATTGGAATGGCTGAAGGAGAATATATAGGGTTTGTAGATAGTGATGATTATATAAGTTTAAAAATGTATGAATACTTATATAATTTAATCATAACAAAAAATGCTGATCTTAGTATATGTAATGTATATAATGTAATTGGTGATAAAAATATTATACAAAATAAACAAAATGGTATACAAATATATAACAAAATAGATATTTTAAAAGAAATAATAATGGATAGAAATGTGCAAAGTTATCCTGTTAATAAGTTATATAAAAGAGAATTATTAAAAGACATTGTATATCCAGTTGGAAAGAACTATGAAGATATAGCAACCACTTTCCATATTATAGAAAAGTGTAATAAAGTAGTTGTTAGTGATAAACCATTGTACTATTATTTAAAAAGAGAAGATAGTATAGTTAGTACAATTAAAGAAGAAACTATAAAAGATTATATTAATATTATAATAGAACGTTTTTTGTATATTGAACAATATTATTCAGACTTAAAAATAGTAAATATTTATTATTTAGCAAAGACTTTAATTACAGCACATAACGATATTAATAATTTATCAAATCCTAGCAAAGAAATAAAAAAAGAACTAAATACTTTATTTAAATTAACACAAAAATATATGAAAGATTATGGAAACGAAGTAGATAGTTTATTTATTAAAAACCAAAAAACACAATTAGATAAAATTATGGCATTATATTAAGCATATACTTTTTTAGAAAAAGAATTACAAGAAGATGGAAAAAATTATAAATACACTTGAAAAATAAAAAAAAAGTGATATAATTTAAAAAAGAAAAAATGAAAAAAACAAAAACAAGGACAACGTAAATAATACAATAACTAAAAGAGAGCCAAAGGTAGGTGTGATTTGGCAAGTAAAAATTATTTAATATCACCTTGTTGTTGCTAGCTGAAAAAAAGGAAGTAAGCAAAGCCGTAAACCTGCGTTAAAGGAAAAAGAGAGAGTAAATAAAAAATAAAAATTTACTAACTTAGGTGGTAACGCGGAAACCAGAGCCTTTTCGTCCTAAAAAATAGGATGAAAAGGCTTTTTTTGAATTCTTATAGGGAATATTCTATTCCAAGATACTTGCAGCAAGTGTAGTATATTTTAAATTACAAAACATAAAAAGTGTATCAGATAAATTTCAAAAAAATAAATAAAGTCCAAAAACTAAAGGACAAAAAATAAAACAAAAAAGAGACTAAATTGGATTGTTCCAACTGTCTCAAAAGGAGGAAGGAAAAATGTATAAGAAAGTTGAATTAAAAGAAGGCTTCGTAGGAATGGAGCATGAAGTAGCAGAGAATTGGAAGAAAAAAGACATCATCAAAAAGAACTTTTCTATGAATGAAGGGAAAAAATATTTCACCTTTTATGATGGACCGCCAACTGCAAATGGAAAGCCACATGTTGGGCATATTGAAACAAGAGTTATGAAAGATATTATTCCAAGATACAAAGTTATGAAAGGCTACAAAGTCATCCGAAAAGCTGGATGGGATACACATGGGCTACCAGTAGAGCTTGAAATTGAAAAGAAACTTGGAATATCAGGAAAAGAGCAAATTGAAGAGTATGGTGTTGAAAAGTTTGTAAAAGAGTGTAAAGAAAGTGTCTTTACCTATGTTCACATGTGGGAAGAAATGACAAATAAAGTAGGATATTGGGTTGATATGGAAAATCCATATGTTACATATCATAACGAATATATAGAATCTGTATGGTGGGCCTTAAAACAAATGTGGGAAAAAGGACTTTTATATGAAGGACACAAGGTAATGCCATATTGTCCTAGATGTGGAACAGCCCTATCATCACATGAAGTTGCACAAGGATATAAAGACGTAAAAGATTTAACATGTATAGCTAAATTTAAAGTAAAAGAAGGACAACAACTTGAAGGTAAAAACCTTGAACAAAATACCTATATACTAGCATGGACAACAACACCATGGACCTTACCATCTAATTTAGCATTATGTGTAAATAAAGCCTATGAATATGTAGAAGTAAAAGTAAAGGTTTCAAAAGAAGAAGCAAAGTACGAAAATTACATTTTAGCAAAAGCTTTAATTGAAAAAGTATTAAAAGCAAAAGAATTTGAAATTACAAAAACCTTTAAAGGTGATAAACTATTAGGAATAAAATATGAAAGACTAATGCCTTTTGGAGAAGTAGAAGGTAAAGCCTTTGAAGTAATTCATGGAGACTATGTTAATTTAGATGATGGTACTGGAATTGTTCATATTGCACCAGCATATGGAGAAGATGATAGCTTAGTTTCAAAACAAAATGGAATAACCTTTATAAACTTAGTAGACAAAGCCGGAAAATTTGTAAAAGAAGTAGAGCCATGGGCAGGAAGATTTGTTAGAGATTGCAATGAAGATATTTGTAAATGGTTATCAAACGAAAATAAATTATTTAGTAAAGAAAAACATTTACACTCATATCCACATTGTTGGAGATGTGACACACCACTTCTTTACTATCCAAAAGAAAGTTGGTTTGTTGCAATGAGCAAATTAAGAGACCAACTAGTTGCAAATAACAATAAAGTAAATTGGTATCCAGACACAATAAGAACAGGAAGATTTGGAAAATTCTTAGAAAATGTAATAGACTGGGGAATCTCAAGAGACAGATATTGGGGAACACCACTACCAGTATGGACTTGTGAAGATGAAAATTGTAGACATCAAGAATGTATTGGTTCAATAGAAGAACTAAAAGAAAAAGCAATAGAATGCCCAGAAGATATAGAATTACACAAACCATATATAGATAAGGTACATCTAAAATGTCCCAAATGTGGTAAAAAAATGAATAGAGCTAAAGAAGTAATTGACTGTTGGTTTGATTCTGGCTCAATGCCATTTGCACAGTGGCATTATCCTTTTGAAAATAAAGAGATGTTTGACAATAATTTCCCAGCAGGTTTTATATCAGAAGCAATTGACCAAACAAGAGGATGGTTCTATACTTTAACTGCAATAGGTACAGCTTTATTTGAAAGAACACCTTTTGAAAACTGTATAGTATTAGGTCATGTACTAGATGAAAAAGGACAAAAAATGTCAAAATCAAAAGGAAATGGAGTAGACCCAATGGTGTTACTAGACCAAGTTGGAGCAGATGCAACAAGATGGCACTTCTACACAGTATCAGCACCATGGTTACCAACAAGACTAGGACTAAATAATGTGCAAGAGACACAAAGAGGCTTCCTAAGTACTTTATGGAATGTATATTCTTTCTATGTTCTATACGCAGAAATAGACCAATTTAATCCACTTAAATATAAGGACTTCAAACTTACAAATGTAATGGATAAATGGATAATCTCAAAATTGAATACCTTAGTAAAAGATGTAGATAAAAAATTAGAAAATTATGATATCACGTCAGCAGCTTTACAAATAGAAGCCTTTACAGACGAACTTTCAAACTGGTATGTTCGTAGAAATAGAGAGAGATTTTGGTTAACTGAATTAACAGACGAAAAAATAGGTGCATATGTAACCTTATATAAAGTATTAACAACCTTAATAAAAGTATCAGCACCTTTTGTACCATTTATGACAGATGAAATCTATCAAAATTTAGTTGTAGGGTTAGATAATCAAGCTCCAGAAAGTGTACATTTATGTTTATGGCCAACAGTTAGTGAAGATGAAATTGATAAAGAATTAGAAAAAGAAATGGATTTAGCCTATAAAATAGTAAAACTAGGACGTAGTAGCAGAAACTCTGCAAACATCAAAAATAGGCAACCACTTTCAAAAATGTTAATATCAATAGATACTTTACCACAATACTATGAAGATATTGTAAAAGAAGAACTAAATGTAAAACAAATACAATTAGGAGCTGAAATGTCTGAATATGTAAATTTTGAAATAAAGCCAAACTTACCAGTTTTAGGAAAAGAATATGGAAAGCTAATTCCAAGAATTAAAGAAGAAATATCAATGAAAAATCAAATGGATTTAGCAAATACAGTAAAAAATGGTGGAGTAGAATATATAGAAATAGATGAAATACAAATAGGACTAAATTCAGAAAACTTACTAGTAACAATGCAAGGAAAAGAAGGTTTCGCTTTCAGTGGAGAAGGAGAAATAGGTGTTGTTTTAGATACACATATAACACCAGAACTAAAAGAAGAAGGATATGTACGTGAGATTTTATCTAAGGTTCAAAACATGAGAAAAGACAGAGGGTTTGAAGTACTTGATAATATTAACTTATATGTATCTGGAAATGAAGCTTTGGAAAAAGTTATAAAAGAAAATGAAGAATTAATAAAACATGATACCTTAACACTAAAAATAGTGTATAATGCAGAAAGAGCTGAATATACAGAAACCAATATTAATGGAGAAAACCTAAAAATTGATGTAGAAGTCATAAAATAGTTAAAATTTATAAATTGAAATAATAGAAAAGTTTTAATTGTAAATTTTAATATAAAGTAAATGGAGATATATAAGTATGAAACAATATATTGAAAAAATTTATAATAAAGATAAAAAGGAATTTTATAATCAGCTTGAAGATAGAATGAAAAAAGAAGAAAAAACTTTTATAATTACAGCCAATCCAGAAGTCTTAACCTATGGAGAAAAAGATGAACAATTTGATAAAATATTAATGGCTCAAGAAACAATAATAGTTCCAGATGGAATAGGAGTTGTAAAAGGTGCTAAAATCTTTGGAATAAATATACCAGAAAGAATTACAGGGGTTGAATTAACTTATTTATTAATGAAGTTATGTGATAAATATAAAAAAAGTATGTATTTATTTGGAGCAACCTCAGAAGTAATGGTAAAAATGAAAACATTAATTGAACAAAAATATTCTAGAATAGAATTGTTAGGAACTCAAAATGGATATGTTGAAGATAAGCAAGCAGTAATGGAAGACATCAAGGCTAAAAGCCCTGATGTTGTGCTTGTTGCCTTAGGAGTACCAAGACAAGAAAAGTTAATTTATGAAAATCTAAAAGCTTTTAATAAGGGGATTTTTATTGGAATAGGTGGAAGTTTTGATGTTATTTCAGGAACCAAAAAAAGAGCACCAAAAATATTTATAAAATTAAATCTTGAATGGTTATATAGAATTGCCTTTAGTCCTGCTAGATGGAAAAGATTTTATGAAGGAAATATAAAATATATATTTAAGCTAAAAAAAGAAGCAAAAAATAAAAAATAGTCAAAGGTTGAAAGAGATGTGAAAAAAATGATAGATGTAATGGTTGTATTTGGAACAAGACCAGAAGCAATAAAAGTAGCACCTGTAATAAAAGAATTAGAAAAAAGACCTGAAACCAATCCAATAGTATGTGTAACAGCACAACATAGAGAAATGCTAGATCAGGTATTAAAAGAATTAGAGATAAAAACAGATTATGATTTAGACATAATGGAACAAGGGCAAACTTTAGCACAAATAACAACAAAAGCTTTAGTGGGATTAGAAAAGATAATAAAAGAAGCAAAACCAGACCTAGTATTAGTACATGGAGATACAACAACAACCTTTTCAGGTGCTCTTGCAGCCTTTTATAATTCTACAACAATTGGGCATTTAGAAGCAGGTCTTAGAACCTATAACAAATTTGCACCATATCCAGAAGAAATAAATAGACAAATGGTTAGTGTTTTAGCAGACTTACATTTTGCACCAACACATAAAAGTAAGCAAAATCTATTAAAAGAAGCTAAAAAAAATAATATTTATGTAACAGGAAATACAGCAATAGATGCCTTAAAATTAACAATAAAAGAAGACTACAAAAATCCTAAAATAGATGAGTTTTTTAAAGAAGGAAGAATTATTTTACTTACAGCACATAGAAGAGAAAACATAGGAACACCAATGGAAAATATCTTTAGAGCAGTCAAAAAAATAGCAGATGAATATGAAGATATAAAAATAATTTATCCGATTCACAAAAATCCAAAAGTAAGAGAAATTGCAAAAACAATATTTAAAGATGACCAAAAAATTAAAATAATAGAACCCTTAGATGTAATAGAATTTCATAATTTAATGAATAAAGCTTACCTAATATTAACAGATAGTGGAGGAATACAAGAAGAAGCACCATCACTTGGAAAACCAGTATTAGTTTTAAGAGATACAACAGAAAGACCAGAAGGAGTTAAAGCAGGAACCCTTAAACTAGTAGGAACAGATGAACAAGAAATCTATAATCAAACGAAAAAACTATTAGATAGCAAAGAAGAATATCAAAAAATGGCAAAAGCATCTAATCCATATGGAGATGGAAAGGCAAGCAAAAAAATTGTAGATGCAATTATTGATTATTTCAAATATTATTAAAAAGGAAATATAAAATGGAAGAAAAAGTAGATGTATTACTTGCAACCTATAATACAAATATACAATTTTTAAAAGAGCAAATAGATAGTATATTAAATCAAACTTACAGAAATTTTAATTTACTTATAAGTGATGATAATTCCACAGATAAGGAATTAATTAAAACTTTAAAAGAATATGAGCAAAAAGATAAAAGAATACAACTATATTTAAATAAAGAAAAAAAAGGTTTTTTAAAAAACTTTGAATATTTATTAAATAAATCAACAGAAAACTATATATTGTTTTCAGATCATGATGATATTTGGCATAAAGATAAAATTGAAAAAAGCTTGAAGAAAATAATAGAAAGTGATGTAAGCTTAGTATATTGTGATGCAACGCAAATAGATGAAAAAGGTGAAACATTACATAATAGTTATTTGAAATATAAAAATATGCCATTTTTATATGGAAAAAATGACATAAATTTCTTTACTAGACATACAGTAATAGGATGTTCACAGATATTTACAAAACAAATAAAAGAAAAAATGTTGCCTTTTAAAGCTTGTGTAACTGCACATGATTGGATTAGCATATATATTGCAAGCAAAGAGAAGGGTGTAGATTATATTGAAGAGCCTTTATTAGATTATCGTTTACATTCTGCAAATGTTTTTGGTGGAAGAAGTTTTAAACAAAATATAAAGAGATGGAAGGAACAAAATAGTAATAAATATTCATCTTATCTAGAATATAGAAAAAATGTAATAGAAGATGCTTATTTAAATGGGTGTAAGATGTGTTATGAATATAGTGAACAGTATGAAAATGCAGAAGAAGAAAAAGCTATTAAATATTATGAAAATTTATTAAAGTCAAAATTTGTGAATTTTAGAATTGATAAATATTTTAAATATTTATATTTCAAGGGTACTGGTATAAGAGCTATAAAGGAATTAATTATTTTTCATTTTCCAAGCTTGGGATATTTAATTTATACAATAAGTTAATAAAAAAATAAAGGAGAGGATAAAATGAGTGATGTTGAAAAAAAAGATAAAGGAAGTACTGCAAAATGGATTATACTAATTGTAGTACTTGCAATAATTGTTTTAGGAGTAGTAATTGTAATATTTAAAAATATTTCTAATAAAGAAATTGAGGATTACAAAGGTAAGGTTAGCAATTTAGAAGAATTAATTAAACAAAAAGATGATGAATTAAATAATTTACATGAAAAAGAGAAAGTAGAAAATACAATAACTACAGAACAAGAAAATAATAGTACATCAGATGCAAAAAAAGATGAGGTAAATAATAATTTAAATACAGAAAATAATCAAATAGATAAAACTAAGAATTCTAATTATTTAGAAGAATTAGTTAGAACTTTATATAATAGAGCAACTACTGTTACTGTAGAATTTAATTATGATGAATTAAATAATAAATCTGAAGCTGAAATAAGAAATTATTTTGAGATTATGTCTGAAGTTTTTACAGATAATGGTCAAAAGATATTTGAAAAAGAGCATAAAGGATTTATTAATATTAGAAATGACAAGGCATATATTACAGCTGGTGATGAGAATACAGGTGAGTATTTAATGGATTTGAGTTTTACAAATATTAAAGAGAGTAAAGATACTATTACTGCTACTGTAGTTAGAAAGATGTCTAAAGAACCTTTAGTTAATTTTGAGCCAAATGAACGTGATAAAGTGGAGTCTTATGTTTTGAAAGATGAGTTTGTTGCTAAAAAGGTTGATGGTAATTGGCTTATTGATCAGTATTCTTGGGTTATTCCTTAATAAAAGAAAGATATTTGTATAGCTATGAAAATAATATGTTATAAAAGTATTCATAAAAAAAAGCACCTTTATAAAAAAGGTGCCTTTTTGAGGGAAAGGTGTTTTACTCTTCTACTTTTCTTCATTGGTAATCCATATTTTACATCACATATGATATGTGCTCTGAATCCATAATGCCATTCTTTTTTGCTTGTTCCGTCTTTCATATGATATGTTTTACATGAATTTGTTGCTTCATGTTCGGCTCTATTATCTTTACACTT
>CAQPRV010000069.1 GCA_948857205.1 uncultured Clostridia bacterium | reverse complement strand
TATAGGGACTTTTTGAGCTATTTTGAATAAAAAAGAGAAGGCTAAAAGCGTTGAAAATGCTGGATTGCGAAGAATGTACTGAAAAACAATCTCAAAAGTACCTATTCTCTAAGAAAAAATTTTTTATTCGTTATTACTGATAATTAATATTGATTATCTTTTCTTTTTTATATATAATATTTATGAGGTAAGAGAAAAGTGAATAATATAATTAATTTAGAAAATGTTAATATTTTTATTGAAATTATAAAACTTATATTTATTAATGTATGTACTTCAGTTATTGCTTTAAAATTATCTGACAAAAAGATAAAGTTTGATTACAGATTAATTATAATAGTTATTTTTGTTAATATAATATCAATAATTTGTATGATTTTAAGATTTAGATTTGGTCATTTTTATAGTATTATATGTTCAATATTATTATTGTCAATAGTATTTTCAAAATATACAAATAGCCATATAGAATTCTCTTTGGCACTTTTAACAATATCTTTAGGAATAAATTATATTTTATTTTATATGTCTATTATAATATGTTTTATACCAAGTATGTTGTTTAATTTAGAGAATAATTATATTATTTTATTAAATATATTAGTTATTAATATATTGATTCTAATTCTCTTTTTTAAAAATAGAAGAATTAAAAAAGGAATAATATTTTTAAAAAATAAATTAAAAAATAATTATTTTATATTTACTATTTTAAATATAAGTATTATTATATTATTTTCAATTACTATATTATCAAATTATGATGGAATTATTATAGATAGAATGATTATTATTTTAATGTTTTTTTCAATAATGATGTTTATAACAATTCAAATGTCTTTACAAATATATTATAAACAAAAATTGCTAATTCAAGACTTAGATGAAACTAAGAAGACATTAAAATTAAAAAGTAAGGAAATTGAAGAATTAGAGAATGAAATCTTAAACTTTAACAAGATGAGACATTCTGTATCACATAGACAGAAGGCTCTTGAATATAAAATAAAAGAATTAAAAAAGGTTGCTGAATTCAGTAGTGAAATAAGTTTAGAAAGTGAATTAAAGAAAATAAAAAAAGAAATATTAGGAAATAAAATACAAATTGAATTGCAAAAGACAGGAGTAGAAGAAATAGACAACATGTTAAAATATATGCAATCAGAATGTATAAAAAACAAAATTGAGCTTGAGTTGCAAGTTAATGGAAATATACATCAAATGGTAAATAATTTTATATCTAAAGATAAGCTAGAAATATTAATAGCGGATCATGTAAAAAATGCTATAATAGCAATACAACATTCTAATAATGAATACAGAAATATATTAGTAAGAATAGGAAATATAAGTGAAGAATTTAGTTTATATATATATGATACTGGAATAGAATTTGAAAAACATACATTAGAAATGTTAGGAAGAGAGCCAGTTACAACACATAAGGATGAAGATGGAACAGGTATGGGTTTTATGAATACATTTGAAACTTTAGAACAATATAATGCAAGTCTAATAATAAAAGAAATTGGAAAGCCATGTAATCATAATTTTACTAAAGTATTAATAATAAAGTTTGATAAGAAACATGAATTTGAAATATTGTCATATAGATAAAAAGTAATAGGAAACCTATTACTTTTTTCTAAAGAATTCAATTATAATACATATATATAATATAACTAAAAAAATAAACATAAAAAACATTAATTCTTCAATTTTTTGATATGTACTTAATAAAGATAAATTAATTAAAAAATTCATATTCATATATTATTTCACCTCTTACTATGTCAATATATAAAATTTTATAGAAGTGAAAAATATAAATCAATATTTTATATTGAAAGCAATATAAAATATTGAAAAAAATATATAAAAGTAAATGTTAGTTATTTTCTATAAATAATGTTACATTTTTTATAATATCTATTACATTTATTATTTGCTTTTCATTATAATGTTTTAATAAAATTTTAGTTTTATTAATTATTGTATCATCTAAACCATATAAAATGTAATCAGCAGAATGGCCACTTAAATCTCTTAATTTTTTTATACTTTTATACACTAAATTACCATTACCTTCTTCAACTAATCCTAAGAATTGTCCTGAAACACCTATTTCTTTTGCAAGTTTTATTTTAGACATTTTCAATTCTTCTTCTCTTATAAATTTGATTCTTTTACCACGTTCAATTTGTTCAAGTTTATCTACACTAAATTGTTCATTATTTTTTTTCATATATATCATCTCCTTACAAGTATTTTAAAATATGAAAAGTAAAAATATATGAGAAAATATTATGAGAAATTATAGTATTTTCTGAGAAAATATGGTATATTATGAGATTAGGAGGGAGATAATGGAGACCAAACCTATGAAAATACTAATAATTGAGGATGATATTAGAGATTGTGATAATTTTATAAATTGTATAAAAAAGAGAACAGATATTGAATTAGTAGGAATAACGGATTCAGATATAGAAGCTTTAAAAATGGTCAAGGTAAAGCACCCAGATGGTATAGTTCTAGATTTAGAATTAAATAATAGCATTGAGGGAAATATAGATTCTTTTGAATTTTTATCTAATCTAAAAAAAACCAATTTAAATTATGAGCCAATTATTATAGTGACAACTCATGTAAGCTCTAAGAGAACTTATGAGATCTTACATAGAGAAGGAGTAGAGTTAATACTATATAAAGAACAACCAACTTATTCATGTGATTTGGTATTTAATAGATTTATTAATTTTAGGAAAAGTGAACCAAATAAAACTGTAAAAGAAGTTCAAGATGAAAAGAAAGATTTTGAAGAAAGAATTTCTTGTTACATATCAAAAGAGTTAGAATTGATAGGGATACCATCTAAGATGGTAGGATGGGATTATTTATATGATGGAATATTTCAATTAATAAAGAATGAAAAAAACAAAGAAAATGTTTTTGATTTTTTGATAAATAAATATAAAAAATCAAATCAAGCAATAAATAATGGAATTACAAATGCAATTATGCATGCATGGAGACAATCTCCTATTGAGGATTTGTTGGAAAACTATACTGCTAGAATTAATCCAGATAGGGGAATACCCACTCCTTCAGAATTTATATATTATTATAGAGATAAAATAAAAGAAATGATTTAAAAGTAATATATAGGGTGAAAAAATCTTATACAGAATTTTTTAATCAATTAATTTTAATTTATTTTTTACTGTAAATAAAGTTTTTATAAAACAGATAATTTTCTATAAAAAATACCTTAATGATAAAAAATGTAAGAAGATTGTTTTATCCTAAGAAATCTAAGAGAGTAGGTTAAGATTTTCTTTTTAATGTAAATTATAAGTATAATGAGGAAAGAAATACATGGAATTTATTTTACAATTAGGAAACATTAATATTATTATTGAAATTATAAAGTATGTATTTATTATTATATGTACTTGTATTATAGCACTAAGAATTTCCAATAAGCATATTACAATGGATATTAGAATATTAATAATTATCTTTTTAATAATTTTAATATCTATATTATTTAAAGTAATTTGTATTAGATTTGGATATATATATAGTCTTATATATTTAATACTATTTTTAGCTATAATATATTCAAAATATACTAAAAGCAGTATAGAATATTCCATTACACTAATAACTATTTCTCTAGGTATAAATTATATTATTCTATATTTATCTATTATTGTTAGTTTTTTTCCAAGTATGATATTAAGAATTAGTAAAGATTATATAAGTTTAATAATAATAACATTAATATATATACTTATGCTATTCTTATTTTTAAATAATACTAGGATAAAAAGGGGAATATGTTTTTTAAAAAATAAATTAAAGAATAATTATTTTAATATAATTATTTTAAATATAAGTATTATAATATTATTTTTAGTTACTTTACTATATAATTATGAAGGAATCATTTTAGATAGAATTATTATAATATTAATGATTTTTTCAATTATGATGTTTATTACAATACAGAAATCCTTACAACTATACTACAAACAGAGACTAGTAATACAAGACTTAGAGCAAACCCAAAAGGAATTAAAAGACAAAAAAAGTGAAGTCAAAGAACTAGAAAAAGAAATACTAAATTTTAACAAAATGAAACATTCAATATTGCACAAGCAGAAGGCATTAGAATATAAAATAAAAGAGTTAAAACTAAACAATGAAATAAGTGAAGAAATACATATAGAAGAACAACTAAGTAAACTAAGAAAAGAAATAACAGGAGATAAAATACAAATAGAAATACAAAAAACAGGAATAGAAGAAATAGACAACATGTTAAAATATATGCAATCAGAATGTATAAAAAACGAAATAGAATTTGAATTACAAATAAATGGAAACATACATCAAATGGTAAACAATTATATACCAAAAGAAAAACTAGAGATACTAATAGCAGACCACATAAAGAATGCGATAATAGCAATAATACATTCCAAAAACAAATACAAAAATATTTTAGTAAGAATTGGAAAAATAGATGGATATTTCAGTTTATACATATATGACACAGGAAAAGAATTCGAAAAAGAAACATTACAAAAAATAGAAAAAGAGCCAATTACAACTCACAAAGATGAAGGTGGTTCAGGAATGGGATTCATGAATACATTTGACACATTAAAAGAATATAAAGCAAGTTTGATAATAGAGGAAATCGGAAAGCCAAGAGAAGATAACTATACAAAAATAGTAAAAATAAAATTTAATAATAAAAATGAATTTAAAATAGATTCTTATAGAGCCATGATATAATCAATTTTTGTCGAAATTTATAGTTTTCTACAAATTTCGACATTTTTTTGGCCTAAATTATAATATTATATTAAAAGGGGATGATATATGAAAAATAAAAAGAAAATAATATCTATAATATTAATAATTTGTAGTATAATTTTAATTAGTATAAAAGTAGAAGGACATTCTGGAAGAACAGATTCAAATGGAGGTCATAGAGATAGCAAAAACAAAAGTGGACTAGGAAGTTATCATTATCATTGTGGAGGAAATCCAGCACATTTACATACAAATGGAGCTTGTCCATATTCATCTAATAAACAACAAAGTCAAAGTTCCAGAGAAAGTACACAAACAAAACCAAAAAGTAGCATAACAAGTACATCAACACAAAGCAAAAGTAGTACATCAACTAAAACAACACAAAATAAAAACAGTATAAAAAATACAACAACACAAAGTAAAAATAGTGCGACAAAGGAACAAATACAAAGCCAAAATAAAAAATTAGATGCAAATATAGAAGAAAAAAATAAAGAATCAATAGCTCAAAATACAATAAATCCAACAGGAATACAAATAAATGAAACAATAAAAAGTATGAAAATAGGAGAAAGTAAAACACTAACAACTACAATAACACCAAGTAATACTACAAATAAAACAATAACATGGAAAACAAGCAATGAGAACATAGCAACTGTTAGTTCCACAGGAGAAATTATAGCAAAGAAATCTGGAAAAGTAGAAATAATAGCAACAACGAATAATGGGATGACAAGTTCAATAGAAATAAATATAGAAGAAGAACCAAAAAGCACAAATAGCAGTAGAGAAAATACTTTATCAACAACAAAAGTAAGTTCATCTAATATAACAAGTAATAAAAAGCAAAATTCAAGTCCTATAGGAGGAATTTTAGCAGTGGGATTAATAGGTGGAGGAAGTTACGGAGGATATAAATTATATAAAAAATTTAAACAGAGTTAAAAAAGTAAAAATTTAAATATAAATCATATTAAAAAACTTTATAATAAATAGAATAAAATACATATAATATAACCTTGAAAATGTATATAAGCTATAGTAAAATAAAAAAATAAAAGTAAAAAGATATCATAGGAGGGAAATAACCATGGATAACAACATAAAAAAATTTCAAATATATAATTTATTTAATTATATGGATGTTGATTTAGACCTAGACAAAGAAGTAAATATATTTTTAGGAGAAAATGGATTAGGAAAAACAACAATTTTAAATTGCTTATATTATACAATGGATGGTAGATTTGAAAAATTAAGAGATATCACATTTGAGAAGATAAAAATTACATTTTCTGATGATCAAGAGTATGAAATAAAATACAATGATATCATAGAATATAGTGATTATTTATCTGAACATCGTTACAATAGATATTCAAGCACAAGGATAGAAATGATTTTTACAGAAAAAGAAATTGAAGAACTAAAAAACATATTAATGCAAGGTGAATACAACAGGAAGAATCTATTAGATTATATATATAAAGTCAGTGATATATTAAGAATTCCAGTGAGGATAGCAGAAAGAGAACTATTAAGATATATAAACACACTTGATATAAAACAAAATATAAGAGGAAATGCAGATAATGTTAAAAGACTAAAAAAATATCTAGAAGACAAACATTCAGACGTAATAATGTATTTTCCAACATATAGAAGAATAGAAGAAGATTTATCAAAATTAGATATTGATATTGATACAGATGATATAAAAACAAGATTAATACATTTTGGAATGAAAGATGTAAATATAGCAATAAAGAAAACATTAGAAGAAATTAGAACTTTAGCAATAAATAGTTTTACAGAAATGACAGGAATATTATTAACCCAATATTTATCAACAAGTTCATTATCAAAAACCATAGAGCAAGACACAATTATAAATCTAGAAAAATTAGGAATAGTTTTAGATAGAGTTGGGGATAAAATAAACTTAGAAGATAGAGAAAAAATTAAGGAAATGGTTAGAAACAAAAGTATTTACCAAAATATATATTTAGTAAACTTATTAAACAATCTTATAGAAAGCTATGAGAAACAAGCAAAATATGACGAAAAAATAAAAAAATTTGCTTCTGTATGTAATAAATACTTAGTAGAAAAGCATTTTAAATATGATGAAAGCAATCTAAAATTAAATTTATATAATGATAGAAGCAAAGATATTATAAATATAGATAACCTTTCATCTGGAGAAAAACAACTAATATCAATATTTTCAAGATTATATTTAGAAAATAGTGATAGTTGCATAATTTTATTTGACGAACCAGAATTATCATTATCAATAGAATGGCAAGCAAATCTGCTACCAGAGAATTTTTTCGTTTGTACCAATTTTCAGAAATTTATTTCCTTATATTTCCATTTTTAGTATTGGAAATTTCTCTAATTTTGAATGTTTAGATTTTATTTTTGTGATTAAATGAAAAAAGGGCGCAATGTCCCTATATCTGT
>CAQPRV010000068.1 GCA_948857205.1 uncultured Clostridia bacterium | reverse complement strand
GGGGCTGTAAAAAAAGTCCCAACAAAAAATGAGATTTGAGTTATAATTTTAACTTAAATCTCATTTTTATAATTTTATATCTTTTTATTAAATTATTTTATATAAATAATCAATTTTAATCATGACAAAATCAGATATGTATCCATATCTGTGTTATGTAAATGTATATTATAAATATTTTTAAGCACACTTTTTTATTCTATTTATTTTATTATGATATTTATATAAATTAAATCCAATTGCTATTAATGTGAACTCTAATATTACATTTTCTATTCCTTTTTTTCGCAATCTTTTATATGATTTATCACTTTTTATTATTTTAAATGTTCCTTCTGCTTGAATACTTCTATTCATACAAAGCAATGCTCCTTGTATTGAACATAAATTTCTTAATACTTCTTCATGTATTGATGTTAATTCTCGATTTAATCGTATTGTTCTATTATTTTTTGCTCTTGGACAACATTCCTTTTTATATTCGCAATTTTCACAACTTTCACATTCATATACTTCTTCTATTCTTCCATAATTGTTTCCTTTTACATGTTGTTTTTATTTGAAGTTAAACTTTCTTCCTTTTGGACATACTATCTTTCCATTTTCATCTTGTGAAAAATTTACTGCTCTGTATGGATTATCTCTATATTTCTCATTTTTTGTTCCCTTTTCAAACATTGTAAATTTCATGTACTTTTCCATTCCATGTCGCTCACAATATAAGTAATTATTATATGACCCATATCCTGCATCTGCTATTGGATATAGTGGATATTTTCCATATTGATTATTAAATTTTTCCATTAATGGTACAAAACAATCTGTGTCTGATTCGTATTGTTTTATATCTACTGTTGCTATATATTCATCACATACTGCTACTTGCATATTATACGCTGGTAAGAGTTGATCATTCCCCATATAGTCTCTTTTTATTATCATAAATGTTGCACTTGTATCTGTTTTTGAATAACTTCCTCTTTTTTCTCCACATATTTCTATATGTTTTGCATATCTTTCTAATTTTTTTTATATTCTTTCAATTCTTCATATTTTCTTTGATATGGCGTTTTTTAAAACAAAAGATGAGTGAAAATATTTCACTCATTTTTCGTTGGGACTTTTTTTACAACCCCATTTCTATTTTAAATTATATATATAGTTTTTATTGAATTAACGTTATTATTCTACAGTAACTGATTTAGCTAAATTTCTTGGCTTATCTACATCTAATCCTTTTTCCTTTGATATATAATAAGAAAATAATTGTAAAGGTATAATAGATAAAATTGGAGAAAGTAAAGTATTAGTATAAGGAATATTAATAACTTCATCAAACATTTTATTATCAACCTTTTGATTTGTAATTATTAAAGTTTTAGCTCCCCTTGTAATTACTTCTTGCAAATTACTTACTGTTTTTTCTATTAAGTTTTCATCTGTAATTATTCCAATAACAGTAATACCTTTTTCAATTAAAGCAATTGGACCATGTTTTAATTCTCCTGCTGCATAGCTTTCTGAATGTATATAAGATATTTCTTTTAATTTTAGAGAACCCTCTCTTGCAACAGTTTCGTCAATTCCTCTTCCTAAGAAGAATATATCTTTTTCTTGATATACTTTTTTTGCAAAGTCCTTTATATTTTCTGATACTTTAAGTGTTTCTTCAATTTTTTTAGGAAGTTCTAAAATTTCTTCTTTTAAGGTAAAAACATCTTCTTCATTTATTTCTAATATTTCAGCAAAGTAAATTGCTAGAGTAGCAAATAATATTACCTGAGAAGTATATGCTTTTGTTGATGCAACTGCTATTTCTGGACCAGCATGTGTGTAAAGAGAGTAGTCTGCTTCTCTAGTAATAGAACTACCTATTACATTAGTTATTGTAATTGTTCTAGCACCTTTTTCTTTAGATAATTTTAAAGCTGCTATTGTATCTGCTGTTTCTCCAGATTGTGAAATAAAAATGCATAAAGTTTTTTCATCAATTAAAGGGTTTCTATATCTGAATTCAGAAG
This sequence comes from uncultured Clostridia bacterium, assembly GCA_948857205.1. GTDB lineage: Bacteria > Bacillota > Clostridia > TANB77 > CAG-508 > CAG-269. The sequence continues at coordinate 3,436 of CAQPRV010000068.1, read as the reverse complement.
CTATATCAACCTCTGTTTGAATTCGACATAATTTTTCAATCATATTTTTTCCAACTAATCCTGCATGCATTGCTGTACCACATGCTACAATATATATTCTATTAATATTTTTAAGGTATTCTTTGGTAAAATTAAGTTCATTAAAATCACATTTTGAATTTTCAGATAATTTTGCTCCTATAGTTTCTCTAATTGCTACTGGTTGTTCATATATTTCCTTTAACATGTAATCTTCAAATCCATCCTTTTCGGCACTAGTAGCATTCCATTCTATGCTTTGCGTTTCTTTCTCTATTGATTTTAGATTTTGGTCATAGAATTCAGCATTATCACGTGATAATATACAATATTCTAAATCATTTAATAAGTAAAAGTGTTTTGTAAAAGATAATATAGCAGGAATATCTGAAGAAATATAATTTTCGTTTTCACCTTTTCCAATAACTAAGGGACTATCTTTTCTTACTACAATCATATTATCAGGAAAGTCTTTGCAAATTATTTCAAGTGCGAAGCTACCTTTTAAATCACAACATGAATTCTTTACTGCTTGCAAAAATCCTAATTTGTTTTTATTTGTTTCTTTTTTATAATAATAATTAATTAAGTTAGGTACTACTTCTGTATCTGTTTGAGAATAAAAAGTATATCCTTTTTGTATTAAATTTTCTCTTAATTCGTTATAGTTTTCTATTATTCCATTATGAACAACCCCAATTGTCTTTTCGTTATCCATATGTGGATGAGAATTTTCTTTTGATGGTTTTCCATGAGTAGCCCATCTTGTATGTGCTATTCCTATTGTTCCTTCTAATTTATCAATTCCATCTAAGTTATATAAATTTTTGACTCTTCCTTGGTCTTTCATAATTGATAGACCTTCTTTTTCTATTGTTGAAATTCCAGCTGAGTCATATCCTCTGTATTCCAATCTTATTAACCCATTTATTAGTATTGGGCTTGCTTTTTTTGTTCCTATGTAACCTACAATTCCACACATAGTAAATCCTCCTTTAAATTTTATTACGGAATTGAAAGCATGCAAATTAATGCTTAATTGTATTAATTTTTGTTACAATATTTCTATTGCTTTTTATTTAATACTATGACTTTAAGCTAAGCCACTAGAGTATCCGCCGAATGTTTCGATAACTCTAGACCTCGTCAACCTTTTATAGGTCCAGGCGCTTTAGTTTTTTCTCCTTTCTTATTTATTTTTTATTGCATTTTTTCAATTTACTTTATTATATTATAATAAAATATAAAATGTAGCAAGTCTTTTTATATATTTTTTATAAAGTGATTACTTTATAAATGAAAAAGCTTGTATAAAAATAATATATTAGTATATAATGATATAAATCGAAAGGAGAAATATTATGGATAGAAAAATAAAAGTAGTTCAATATGGAACTGGTAAAATGAGTATATATACAATGCGATATGTATATGAAAAAGGTGCAGAAATAGTAGGAGCAGTTGATACAAATCCTAATGTAATAGGAAAAGACATTGGGGAAATCATGGGAACAGAGAATAAAGGGATAAAAGTAGTATCAGTTCAAGATGCTGAAAAAATGTTAAAAGAAACAAAACCAGACATTGCAATTATAACAACAATGAGCTTGTTTAAAGACATTGAGGAATCATTAATATTATGTGCAAATTTAGGAATTAACGCAATTACTACATGTGAAGAGGCTTTTTATCCAATGAATTCTAATCCATTAGCAACAAAAAAAGTTGATGAATTAGCAAAACAAAATGGTTGTACAATAACAGGTAGTGGATATCAAGATATATATTGGGGCCAATTAATTTCAAGTATAGCTGGTTCAACACATAAAATAAGTAAAATAAAAGGTAGTTCAAGTTATAATGTTGAAGATTATGGAATAGCTTTGGCACAAGCTCATGGAGCAGGATTGACCTTAGAAGAATTTGATAAGCAAGTAGCATCAGTAGATAGAATTTCTAATGAAGAAAGACAAGAAATGATAAACAAAGGTGAATATTTACCATCATATATGTGGAATGTTAATGGTTGGTTATGTGATAAATTAGGTTTAACAGTAAAATCACAAACACAAAAAACAATTCCGCAAACACACACAGAAGATATAGAGTCTTCAACTCTTAATATGATTGTAAAAGCAGGCGACAGTACAGGAATGAGTGCAGTTGTTACAACTGAGACAGAAGAAGGAATTACAATTGAAAGTGAATGTATAGGAAAAGTTTACTCTAAGGAAGATTTTGATAAAAATGAATGGACTATAATAGGAGAACCAGAAACTACCTTAGTAATTAATAAACCAGCAACTGTAGAACTAACATGTGCAAGTATAGTTAATAGAATTCCTGATGTTATAAATTCTAAAGCTGGTTATGTGCCAACTGAAGAAATGGGTGAATTAAATTTTAGAATAAAACCATTAAATGAATATGTAAAATAATTATAAAAACCTTGATTTCTCAGCTAATCTGTGCTAAAATAGAAATAGTTATTAAAAATAAGAGAGGTGAAAACTTAAAGTTTTTCTTTAAAAAAGAATATGAAAGATAAAAATAAAATTTTAGAAACCAAAAAAACTGACTTTCTTAGTATGTTTAAAAGTATGTTCTGGAGTCCAGAAAAACCTGAAAAATCAGAGGAAGAAAATATCTTATTAAATAGTGATATATCAGATGAAGTTAAGAAAACTTTGTTAGAATCTTTAGAAGAAAGTGATAAATTAGCAAATAATTTATTTAAACAAAGTTATAAAGTTACTAAATTACAAAGAAACAACCTAAAAAAAGATGCTAAAATAGCTATACAAGAAATGCATAAAGAGATAGAAGAAACAAAAGATAAGGCTGAAAATCGTTTTGATAATGAAAGAATATAGAAATTTAATAGAGAAAAAATACAAGAATAAAAAATTCTTGTATTTTTATCTTGACAAATGTACAAACTACTATTATAATAAATATCGTTATGGCGAAGTAGCTCAGTTGGCTAGAGCATTCGGTTCATACCCGAAGGGTCATGTGTTCGAGTCACATCTTCGCTACCAAACAAAAAATTGCTCAAAAAATGGGCAATTTTTTTATGAATGTGTGCAACTAGGTGTTACAGTTCATTATCTTACTATTTTCCTAATACCTAAGTCCTACAAATATTTATTTTTAGGGCAGATAATTAAATAAAGGGAAGAAAAATATCTAAAATATTTATTCAAATTCTCGGCTGCCTTACAAATATTAAGAAATTCTAATCATATAAAATGCGCCTCTTTCACGTTCAAAACTACAATATTATCCATTTAGAATAAATTACGAATGCGACTGTAGTAGGCATACAAATTCTAAAACAAAAGTCATAAAGGGTCCTGTCTTCGGGTATAGTTGTGACTTTTGTTATAGAATTTGTTGACGTAACGAAAGGTAGCCG
>CAQPRV010000067.1 GCA_948857205.1 uncultured Clostridia bacterium | reverse complement strand
TTATTTTTTTATTGTAGCCGAGGAATTTATGAGAAATGGATAATAGTGTAGTTTTGCCTTGAACATCCCTCATTTTATATGATAATAATTTCTAAATATTTTCCAGTTGCATTCGAAATTTCATAAATATTTTAGATATTTTTCTTTCCTTTATTTAATTATCTACCATAAAAATCAAGATTTGTAGGTTTTAGGTAGCTCAAGTAAATAAATATTTACTGAATTGTAACTATTTTATTCCAAAGTAGAAAAATTAGGTAAAAAACTATTGATAAATTTAAATAAATATGCTACAATAAAAAAATAAAAAAGCCAATAAAAAAGCAAAGTATATATATAATATAAAATTAAAAGAGAAAATGGTCTTTGGCTGAAAACCATTAACAAAAAATATATAGAAATTTCACTTTTTTAGGTTCTTTTTTGAAAGTAAGTAGTAGGAAAAGACGGTTGCAACGTTAAAGCAAAAGAGGTTAGTAATAAAAAACTAATAAAATTAGGTGGTACCACGGATAATAGCCATTTCGTCCTAAAAAATAAGGAGGAAATGGTTTTTTATAATTAAAAAAAGGAGTTTATAAGTATGGAAGAACAAATTTCAAAAATTAAAGAAAGCTCAATTAATGAAATTAGTAAATCTAATGATTTAAAAATTTTAAATGAATTGAGAGTAAAATATTTAGGAAAAAAAGGAGAACTAACATTAGTTTTAAGACAAATGGGAGGATTAGGTGCAGAAGATAGACCAAAAATAGGAGCTTTGGTAAACCAAGTAAGAGATGAGATTAATAACTTAATAGAGAGTAAAGAAAAACAATTAAAAAGACAAGAATTGTTAAAAAGACTAGAGACAGAAAATATTGACATTACAGAGCCAAGTAAAAAAAATAATATAGGATCTTTACATCCAATAACACAAACAATAAACGAAGTAGAAGAAATCTTTTTAGGAATGGGATATCAAATTGCAGATGGACCAGAAGTAGAAAAAGCAATCTATAATTTTGACAAACTTAATACTCCTCCAGATCATCCAGCAAGAGACTTACAAGATACTTTTTATATAAATAAAGATGTAGTATTAAGAAGCCAAACCTCTCCAGTACAAGCAAGAGTTATGGAAACACAAAAGCCTCCAATAAAAATAATATGTCCTGGTGCAGTATATCGTTCTGATAGTGTAGATGCTACACATTCACCAGTATTTCATCAAATTGAAGGCTTAGTTATAGATAAAAATATATCAATGGCAGATTTAAAAGGAACTTTAGAAATATTTGCAAAGAAATGTTTAGGAGAAAATACCAAAATAAGATTTAGACCACATCACTTTCCCTTTACTGAACCAAGTGCAGAGGCCGATGTATCATGTTTCGTTTGTGGAGGAAAAGGGTGTAGAGTATGTAAAGGTGAAGGCTGGATAGAACTTTTAGGTTGTGGAATGGTTCACCCTAAGGTATTAACAAACTGTGGAATTAATCCAAAAGAATATTCTGGTTTTGCATTTGGATTTGGTGTAGAAAGAATTGCAATGGCGAAATTTGGCATAGAAGATATGAGATTGTTATTTGAAAATGATGTAAGATTTTTAAAACAGTTTTAATAGAAATATATTTTAAAAGGGAGAAAAATAATGAAAACAAGTGTTGAATGGTTAAAAGAGTATAGTGATATAGATGTTGATGTTAATAAATTAGGTGATATATTAACAATGACAGGTTCAAAAGTTGAAACAATTGAGCAAAAAGGCAAAGAAATAAAAAATGTTGTAGTTGGAAAAATATTAGAAATAAAAAAGCATGAAGACTCAGATCATTTAGTTGTTACAAAAGTTGATATTGGGGAAGAAGTAGTACAAATTGTTACAGGAGCAGATAATATAAAAGAAAATGACATAGTTCCAATTGCAAAAGATGGTTCAGAATTACCAGGTGGAATAAAAATTAAGAAAGGTAATTTAAGAGGAGTAGAATCATGTGGAATGATGTGTTCTGTTGGAGAATTAGGGTTAGATTTAGCAGATTATCCAAATCAAATAGAAAGAGGAATAATGATTTTGGATAAGAACTATGAAAATGAATTAGGCAAAAATATAGTTGATGTATTAAATTTAAAAGAAGAAATAATAGATTTTGAAATAACTCCCAATAGACCAGATTGTTTATCAATAGAAGGTTTAGGTAGAGAAACAGCAGTATCGCTAAATAAAGAATTTAAAAATCCAAGAAAAGATATTGATGAATTACTAATAGAAACAAAAAAAGAGCTTGAAGGTTTAAAAGTAGATATTGAAGCACCAGATTTATGTTACCGTTACATAGCAAGAGTTGTAAAAGATGTTAAAATAGGACCTTCACCAGAATGGATGAAAAGAAGATTAAAAGCATGTGGAGTTAGAAGTATTAATAATATTGTAGATATTACTAATTATGTTATGCTAGAAATGGGTCAACCAATGCATGCTTTTGATATAAATTCAATTAAAGGAAAACATATAACAGTAAGACGTGCAAAGAAGGATGAAATTATAACTACTCTTGATGAACAAGAAAGAAAATTAGATGAAAATGACTTAGTAATAAGCGATGAAGAAAAAGCATTAGCAATAGCAGGAGTTATGGGAGGATTAAATTCAGAAATAGAAGAAAATACAACAACAGTAGTATTTGAATCAGCAGTATTTAATGGTGGAAGTGTAAGAAAGACTGCTAAAAAAGTTGGATTAAGAACAGAAAGTTCATCAAGATTTGAAAAAGGATTATCACCAGAAAATGCTTTAAGAGCTATAAATAGAGCTATTCAATTAGTTGAACAAATAAAGGCTGGAAAAGCTATAGAAGGAAAAATTGACGAATATCCTACAAAACAAAAAATTAATAAAATCCCACTAGATGTAGAGAGAATAAATAGATTATTAGGAATAAACTTAACAAAACAAGAAATGATTGAGATTTTAGAAAAGTTAGAAATTAAATTTGAAAATGATTTTGTAATAGCTCCATATTTTAGAATGGATTTGGAATTTCTTGCAGATATTGCTGAAGAAATACTTAGATTTTATGGATATGATAAATTAGAAACTACTTTATTAAATGCAGAAACAACAGTAGGAATAAGAAATAAAGAACAAAAAATACAAAAGAAAATAAGAGAAATACTAGTAAATAGAGGTTTATCTGAAATATATACTTATGGATTTGTAAGTGAAAAAGATTTAGAAAAATCAAATATAAATGAAGAATTAAAAAAATACGCAATAACAATTCAAAATCCTTTAAATGATGATTATAAATTAATGAGACCAACAACAATACCTAGTATAATGCAAATGCTAGCAAATAATGTAAATAAGAAAAATCAAAATGTAAAATTATTTGATATATCAAGAAATTATAAAAATACAAATAATCAAATAGAAAATGGAGAAGTTCCACTACAAGAAGATATACTTACAATAGGGATATATGGAGATAAGGAAGATTTTTATACTTTAAAAGGTTTAATAGAAAATGTATTAGAAGTAATAAATATAAATAAATATGACCTTGAGAAAGAAACAAAAAATGAAGCCTATCATCCAGGTAGATGTGCGAATTTAAAAGTTGGAACAGATGTAATAGGAACAATAGGAGAAGTTCATCCAGAAGTACTTGAAAAATATCATATTGGTATGAGAGTATATTTAGCAGAATTGAACATTACGAAACTAGTTAAATATTCAAAAGAAAATAAAAAGTATACTGAAGTTCCAAAATTTCCAGCAGTTGAAAGAGATATAGCTATAATAGTTAAAGAGGAAATTGAAGTTGGTCAAATAGAAAAGATTATTACTAAAAAAGGAAAGAAGCAATTAGAGAATATTAAATTATTTGATATTTATAGAGATGAAAAGTTGGGAGAAGATAAAAAGAGTGTTGCCTATAGTTTAACTTTCAGAGATAAAAGTAGAACTTTAAGTGATGATGAAATAAATAAATTAATGGATGATATTATTTCTGAATTGAAGAAGCAAGTTGAAGCAGAGTTAAGAGGAATTTAGGTTATTCCTAAATTTTTCTCTTAAGTTAACTTTAGATCTTTAACAAATTAGTTTATAACTTTATAAAGACTATCCCCTAAAATTTTAATTATTTATTTGTTTATATTTAAGAAATCTACTTTTTTCCAAAAGGCTTCTAAATATTTATTGCTTTTGTTGCCCCATTCTCAAAATTCTATAGAAAAGATATCTAACTTTTCTAAGAATTTTAGAATGGTTATATAAGAGTCACTCAGAAAATAAATAATTAGAAGCCTTCTTCCACTATTTCTAGCTATATAAAAAAATGAGAAAAAAACCTTGACTAAAAAATAAAAAGGTGTATAATATATTCATGTTTTAATTCATAGTACAACTTAGAATATTACAAAAAATTTTTTATTTCTTAATAAAAATTCTAATTTATTAATTCATTTATAACAATCAAGGAGGTGATGAAAATGCAAGAGATATTTGAAAGACTACAAGAAATATTAGAGCAAATAAGTAAAATTAAAGAAGACATAAGTAAAGTTAAACAAGAGATAAGTGAAGTTAAAGAAGAAATAAGTGAAGTTAAAGAAGAAATAAGTGAAGTTAAAGAAGAAATAAGTGAAGTTAAAGAAGAAATAAGTGAAGTTAAAGAAGAAATAAGTGAAATTAGAGAAGACATAAAAAAGCTTGACTATCGAATAGGAAAATTAGAAAAACAACAAGCAGATATCTATAAAAAAATAGAAGAACAAAGTAAAGAATTCGATATAAAATTAAATGAGCAAAGCGAAGAATTTGACAGAAAACTAAAAGAACAAAAAGAAGAAATATATATAAAATTCGAAACACAAGGAAAGGAATTAGCAGCAGAATTAAGAAATATAGTAGAATATATATGTAATAGAGAAGACAAAAAGTTAGAGCAATTAGAAGAAAAAATAGACAAAGAAATAGAAAATAATAAAGTATCACACGATAGTTATAATGCAAAGATGTACAAAATAGAATTATCACAATCAAATATAGAAGAAAAAATATTTCAAATAGAAAATTCTAAAAAAATTAAAACAAAGGTATAAAAAAAAGAAAAAAAACACATACCTATAATAAAAGAAAAGAGGTATGTGTTTTTTATGGAAAAAGAAACAAAAATAAATAAAGAAAAGCAAATAGAAAAAGGAGTATCTGAAGTAGGGGAAGATGCAACAAAATATGGGGAATTTATCTCATCATATTTCGCTTGGGTATCTTTACCACAACAAAAAGAAAAGGTTGAAGAATTAGAAGATATAACAAAAAAACAAGAAAAAGAGAGAAAAAAAGAGTAAAAATGTAAAAATATAAGTAAAACCAAAATATAAAATAGAAGAAGGTCAGAAAAGGTCAAAAATTGTATTTGATAAAATGGTTAAAAAATTTTATAATATAAAAAGTCAAAGAAAGTCAAAGTCAGAATAAAGGAGATGATAAAGTGAGAATATCAGATATAATAGAAGAATTTATTAAAGATTTATTTAATGACGAAAAGGAAGAAATAGAAATACAAAGAAATGAATTAGCAGAATATTTTAACTGTGTACCATCACAAATAAATTATGTAATAGCAACTAGATTTAAGCCGTCACAAGGTTATTATGTAGAAAGTAAACGAGGAGGGGGAGGACATATTTTAATAAAAAAAGTAACAAACACAAAAGAAGATTATATAATGCATATAATTAATAATATAGGAAAAGAAATAACATCAAGTGAAGTAGATATACTAATAAGTGATTTTCTTACTTACGATATAATTACAACAGGTCAAGCGAAACTATTAAAAGTAGCAACCAGTGATAATGTATTAGGAATGAGTAAAGAATTAAAAGATCAAATAAGAGCAAAAATTTTTAAAAATATGTTACTTAATATTGAATAAAAAGGAGGAAGAAAAAATGTTATGTGATAATTGTGGAAAAAGAGAAGCGAACGTAAGATATTCAGAAAACATAAATGGAAGAAAAAAAGAATTACATTTATGTGAAGAATGTAGTCAAAAGTTAGGAATAGGAAATATGGATTTGAACATGCCTATTGATTTTTCAAGTTTTTTTGGAGGTTTACTAGAGGATTTTGGGACAACAGATTTTATGCCTTTATTTAATGAGGTTAAAGCTTTAAAATGTGAAAAGTGTGGATATACTTTTGAAGATATAGTAAATACAGGAAGACTAGGATGTGTCAATTGTTATAGTGTATTTGAAGAAAGATTAGATCCTATCATAAAAAAAATTCAAGGAAGTAATACACACATAGGAAGAAGCGGGAAAATTATAGATAATAAAATAGGAAAAAAATTTGATGAAAAAAAAGATGAAACAAAGGAAGATGTATCAAAATTAGATAAATTACAAAATGAATTAAAACAAGCAATTAAAGATGAAAGATATGAAGAAGCTGCTAAAATAAGAGATGAAATTAAAAAACTTAAAGATAAAGAATAAAAGGAAGTGAGAAAATGAATTGGTATTTACAAAGTAATAATAATTCAGATGTAGCTATTAGTACAAGAATTAGATTTGCAAGAAATCTAAACAATTTAAAATTTAATTTAAATAAAAAAGAAGAAATAGAACAATTAGAAAAAATAATAAAAGATAATATATATCAAATTGGATTTGGATTAAAATTTTTAAAATTAAAAGACATGGATGATATTACTAAAATGAGTTTAGTAGAAAAACATCTATTAAGTCCAAACTTTGTACTAAAGAAAAATGAAATTGGAAGTATATTAATAAATGATGAAGAAAATATTTGTATAATGCTTGGTGAGGATGACCATTTAAAAATACAAGTATTTAACTGTGGCTTAGATTTAGAAAATACTCTAAATCTAGCAATTGAAATAGACGAAAAAATTGGAGAAACTTTAGGATATGCAGTTCATAAAAAATATGGATATTTAACAAGTTGTCCAAATAATTTAGGTACAGGTTTAATAGCATCTGTTATGGTACATTTACCAGCTTTGTCTAAAACTAAAAATACAAGAAGAATATTAGATGCTATTAACAATTTTGGGATAAATATAAGAGGAATATATGGAGAAAACACTGATGGATTAGGAGATATGTATCAATTATCAAATCAACAAACCTTAGGAATTTCAGAAACAGAAATTATTAAGAATTTAAATATTATTGTTGAAAAAATTATTGACCAAGAAAGACAGGCAAGAAAATTATTAGCAAAAGATGAACTAGCTTTAGAAGATATGATTTATAGAAGTTATGGAATTTTAACTAATTGCAGAAAAATATCTTCAGAGGAAGTAAGAGATTTATTGTCAAATATTAAGTTAGGTACAGATTTAGGAGTACTTGATGAATTAACAGACTTAAAAGTTCAAAAATTATATTTATATACAAAACCAGCAAATTTGCAAAAATATTTAGGCAGTCAATATGAGGCTATTGAACGTGATATAAAAAGAGCGGAAGTAATTAAACAAATTTTAGCAGAGAAATAATTTATTCAGCTTTAAAAAATTAATAGAAGGATTGGAGGTATAAAAATGACTTATAATTTTACTGGAAGAGCAAAAAAAGCAATAGAAATTGCAAATGAATTAGCTATAGAATTAGGACATAATTATATAGGAACAGAACATATCTTATATGGCTTAGCAAAGGAAGGAAGTGGTGTTGCATCTAAAGTATTAGATAATCAAGAAATTACTCCACAAGATATTATTGATAAAATAGTAGAATTAATTGGACAAGGAGGAACAATTGATGAAACTTTAGGTTTTACACCAAGAACAAAAAGAATAATAGAAATAGCTTTTATTGAATCAAGAAAATTAGGCTATAATTATATAGGAACAGAACATTTATTAATATCAATACTAAGAGAAGGAGATAGTATTGCAGCTAGAATATTATTAGAATTAAATGTTAATATTCCAAAATTATATAATGAAATAGTAAAAGTAATAAATGAAGGTGAAGATTTAACATCTAATAATAGAGGAAAGAGTGGAAAGGAAAGTAAAAGAGGAAGCTAT
>CAQPRV010000066.1 GCA_948857205.1 uncultured Clostridia bacterium | reverse complement strand
GATAGACTATTACATCACTCATATGTTTTTAATATTGCAGGAGAATCTTATCGAATTAAAGATATGATGTCTAAAATGGAAAATATTAACAATACTAGTGGCTAATCTATGGTGTCTAAATTGGTAAAAATTATTTTCCCTTTTTTAGTAATTTTAGTATTGACTTTTATAATTTGTAGGGCTTAGGTAGCTTAGGCCAACAACAACATACTGGACTATAACTAATATAATTACAATAATGTATTTTTTTATGTCATAAAATTACATTATTTTAAATATATATGTTATAAAGAAAAAAAGGAGGTAAACCATATGGTTGTAGATACAGTAAAAGAAAATTTATGTGTTAATAAATTAGTAGCAACAAAAAAAGAGATTATACTTGTAGAAGGAGATATGATAGTTCCAGATTCAAAACCTGATATTTTAAATACAATTTGTACAAGTGGCAATATATGTGTATATAAAAAAGAAGCATTAGACGAAAAAGTAAGATTAGATGGAAACATAAATGCATATATAATGTATTTAGCTGATGATAGTGAAAATAAAATAAGAGGAATAAATACAAGTATAGATTTTTCTGAAACAATACAAATTCCAAATTGTCAATCAGGAATGAGTTGCAAATTAGAAACAAAATTAAAATCAATAGAATCAAAAATAATAAATGGTAGAAAAATAGGAATAAAAGCGACATTAGAAATTAAAATAAAAATATATTCAAAAGAAGACATAGAAATAGTAAATAGTATACAAAATGCAGAAAGAATTCAAATGTTAAATGAAGAATTAAAAGTAAATTCTTTGGTAGGAATGGGAGAAAATAAAATATTTGCAAAAGATACAATAACAATAGACAATGTAGATAATTTAGCAGAGATATTAAAAAGTAATGTATGTATTTGTGATAAAGATATTAAAGTAAGTTATAATAAAATACTTACAAAAGCTGAAGCAGAAGTAAAAATAATGTATCTAACTGAAGATAATAGAATAAATTGTGTTACTGCCAAAATACCTGTTGTAGGATTTATTGATATACCAAATGTTACAGAAGAAAATATATGTGATGTTCAATATGAAATAAGAAATATAATAATAAAACCAAATTCAGCAGAAGAACATTCAATTTATATTGAAATAGAAATAGGAGTAACAGCAGTAGTATATGAAGAAAAGCAAATTAACCTTATACAAGATTTATATAGTCCATGCGAAAACCTAGAATTTAATAAAAAGAAAATAACAACAATTACAGATAAAAAATGTAATAAAGAATTAAAACAAATAAGAGAGAAAGTTACTTTAGAAGGAATAGACAATAAGAAAATTGTAGATGTTGATGTTATTCCAATAATCGAAAATGAAAATAAACTAAATTCAAGAATTATATATGAAGGAAAAGTAGAATTAAGATTTGTATTAGCTAATGGAGACCTGCAAGTCGAAACAAAGCAAGCTGAAATACCTTTTGAATATATTATAGAAAATTTAGAAAATGGCGAAAATATAAATACTAATATGGATATTGAAGTAGCAAATCAAGACTTTATTGTTCAAGATGGAGGTATTATAACAAGTAATATTGATATGATGATGAATATGGATTCTTATCGTGATACAAATTTAAACATTATGGATGAAATACAAACAAATGGTGAAAGAGAGGCAGAGGATTACAGTATAATTTTATATATAGTAAAAAAAGATGATAGCTTATGGAAAATAGCAAAAAAATTTGGAAGCACAGTAGAAGATATTGTAAGAACAAATGGAATAGAAGATGAAAATAAAATTAATGTAGGGCAAAAATTATATATACCAAAATATGTAAAAACTATAAATAAAAGACAAAGTCCTTCTGTTGCAACATATGTATAAAATTTATTCAAGACCACGTTTAAGAATACCAGATTTAAATATTGGTAAAGATAAAAATCCTAAAACAGATAAAAACAGAAAAAGGTATACAATTATAATTATTTTAATAATTGCATTTAGTACAGTAAAATTAGTACTAGATGCAGTTTTGCCAATTTTTGACACTTTATGTGAAAATAGAGCTAGGTCAATTGCTACAATTATATCAAATGAAGAAGCTACAAATGTTATGAGACAACATTCTTATGATGAATTATTTACAATAGAGAAGGATAAAAATGGTAATATAACTATGCTAAAGTCTAATGTTATTTCAATCAATGAAATAATTTCAGATGTTGCTATAAAAATTCAAAACCAAATAGATAATAAAGGTAAAGAAAACATCGAAATTGCGTTAGGTAGTTTTACTGGACTTAAACTACTTGCTGGAAGAGGACCAGGTGTACGAATTCGTATTTCTTCTATTGGTAGTGTTGAAACAGATTTAAAAAGTGAGTTTGTTTCACAAGGTATTAACCAAACTCTCCATAGAGTATACTTGCAAGTAAAATGCAAGGTTAATATATTGACTCCTTTTGATAGTATTGAAAGGGAAATTACTAATCAAATTCTATTGGTGGAAAATGTAATAGTTGGTAATATTCCTAATTCCTATTATAATTTGGATGGAATTAATGGAACAAGTGATGCTTTAGAAGTAATAGAATGAATTATGTATTTATAAGTAATTTAACTTCTAACTTTTGAATATCTATTAAAAAGTAAAAATACTTGAATTTATTTACATATTTTCAAGTATTTTTATTGTTATTAATTAAAATGAAATATAAAGTTATAATACTATTGAATAATCTTAGTATATTTATTATAATAAAAAGAATAAAAAGGCAGAAAAAAATATTGAATTTTTTCCAACTAGATTTATGCCTTGAGGAAGGATTGAGATTGAAAATGAAAGAAAGTCCAGAATTAAAAGAATTAAATTCTAGAATATTAGAAATAATGAGTGATTGCAAATCAGAAGAAGGAGTATCTGAACTTCAATCAATATATGATGATTTAAATGGAAATAAATCATTGCAAGTAAGAGGATTTAAAGAAAAGGTAAAGAATTTTTGGTATAATTTATCTTCTAAGAATAAAATGCAAATAATACAAGAGAAAATAGAGCTATCAAAAGTACAAATATTAGATGCAATTAAAAAATATATAATTAATATAGACATAATGAAAAAGAGTAATAATATAATAAAGGACATGCCATCTGATTTAGCAGTATCTATTAATAATGTATTAGACTTAGGATTGGGGTTAGAATTTAGTGATAAAACAGTAAAACGATATCCAATTATCTTATCACAAGATTTAAAAGAAAAGGGATATAATAAAGCTTTAGATGCAATGTCAAACAATTATTTAGATAATCATTTTACTTCGGAGCAAATTATACAAAGATATAAAGAGCAATGTAGGCAAAAAGTAAGCGATATAGAAGATAGAAGTAGAGGTTATGAAATAGAACCATATTATGGAACTAAGGAATTTATGGAATCTAGGATTCAATACATAAAAGAATGTATGGAGAAAATGCTACAAGCAGAAAAATTTAAAGGTAGAGAGGATATAAAAAATTATATAAATAGAACTGGGGAAATATTGTCAGAATACGAGAAGACTTCATTAAGTAGTAAATCTATTCAAGAACAAAAGCAGGATTATAAAAAGTTAGAAACTTTATATAAAAAAGTATTAGATATGGAAGAAAAATTATCTCCAGAAGTAGCAAAAGTTTGGAAAGAAAAGATGTCTTCAATTAAGCAATATTCTAAAGACAGTGATTTTGCATTCTTAGCACGTACAATTACAGATGGAGAAGAAGATGTAAAAGACGTAAAAAAGATATCTACACAATATATTACATCAAAAACGCTAACCTTAAAGGGAGATTATGGAGTTTTATATACACCAAATATAGATAATATTATTGCAATATCTTCAGAAGATGTACAAAATTGGAAGATATCAAAAGAAGACTTTATTAATAGTCGGTTTTTCAAAAGAGTATCAATATACAACTCCTATAGATGATGAAGGAAATAGGATATTTTTTGAATTTCCAGCTGAACAATCAACTCTAGCATTACCAGATGATATAGAAAAAGAAACAATTAATAGAACACTAGAAGAAAATGGGGAAATGCTAAATTATGATAAAGAAACTCCATGTAACAGAATTGTAATGACAAATAAAAATAAAGACCTAAATCTAATAGCAACATTTACGATATCTAAAGATCCAAGAATAATAAAAAAGGCAAAAGAGTTAAGTCAAAAATTAGGAATTCCTTATATTGAAATTGACAAAGAAATATGCAGAGCTAGATGTGGTTTAAATCCTTTAACAGAAAAAGAAACAAAACAAAAAAGAGAGGGTCAAAGTTTATAAGGTACAAAATTTATTAGTTATAAATTAAAAGGAGAATTTTAGATTGTACTATATTTATATGTTAAGATGTAAGGATAATTCAATATATACTGGAATAACAAATGATTTGCAGAGAAGAATGAAGGAGCATTTTGAAAAAAGTGAAAAATGTGCAAAATATACCTTAAGTCATAATGCAATTAAATTGGAAAGAGTTTGGGAAACTACTACAAAATCTTTTGCATCGAAACTAGAATATCATATAAAAAAATTACCAAAAGCTAAAAAGGAAAGTTTAGCGAAAGGTAATAGTGAAATTAAAGATGTTTTATTAGATAAAATAGATGAATCTTTTTATAGTGTATATGTATTTAAAAAGTGATGGTGTCTGTTAGCTAATTAGTTTATGAAATAAAGGAGGAAAACTAATATGATTAATGTAGTAATAGGTGTAATTACTTATGGAGATAAAATATTATTAATAAAAAGAGAAAGAGGAGATTTTATAGGTCTTTATGGATTACCAGGAGGAAAAGTTGAAGAGTGTGAACACATAGATGCAGCAATAAAAAGAGAGATTGAAGAAGAACTAGGCTTGAAATTAAAATTTAATAGTGTATTAGGTATTTCTACAGAAATCATGCATGATAAAAACCAAACTACTATATTATATTGCTGTGAATTATTAATGGATACAAATCAAAAAATAACAAATCCTGAATTTGAATATAAATGGTTTTCAAAACAAGAATTAATCAATTCCAATTCTATTATAGAGAGTGACAAAATAATGATAAAGAATTTTTATAGTGATAAAGAAACAAATTATATAAAACTAGATTGTTATAAAGATGAAGAGGAAAGATATTTTTGGAAATAACTATTTTTAAAAGAATAAATGGTAATTTAGACAGATCACATATCAGAGAGTTTATTAATAAGCTACATTTTGAAGTGTTAAGTGACTGTTGCTCTTACTATCATCTCATTTATATTAATTATAGTTATAACTATAATTACATATAAAGAAAATCATATCTCTGCTAACCAATAGAGATATGACTAATTAATTTTATTCAACATTGGTAACCATATTTTGTGGTTCCTTATTTTCTATAATTATTATAATATATAAAAATAGCAATGTCAATAATTTTTATATATTGTTATAATAAAGTGTATGTTGGATATAAGGGGGAAGATAGAATGATTAATTATATTAAAGTATTGCCAGATACTCCACATTTTATTCAAAATGGTTTAGAAGGGTATAAATACAATTTAGAAACAAAAGAATTAGGTTTATATATTGAAGTTAGTCATAAAGGTCTTGATAAATATGTTTATGATAAAGAAAGCACACATATTTATTATGTATTAGAAGGAAAAGGTAAATTTTCTATAAATAAAGATATATTTGATGTAAAAGAAGGAGATGTAATAGAAGCTCCAGCAAGAACAGAATTTACATATTCAGGTAAAATGAAACTTATTTTAATAATGACACCTGATTTTAAAGCAGAAAATGATGTAGATACAAAAAAAGAAAATGATTTACATTAGTTAATAGAATAAATATATTATTTAACTTAATATATGTTACTAATAAAATTTCAAAATTCATCAGCCATTATTTATAAGAAAAGAGAGGAGAAGTCAATTAATAAAAAATGACTTTCTTTTTTAAATTTGTATATTGTGTGTATATTGTATGTATATTACGCAGTAGTTTTTGACCGCTTTTATCAGTTTTTAATGACTTTTGTGTAAATAAAAGAAAAGCAGTAATACCAATGATTACCGCTTTGTATATAGGCTTTTGACCTTCTGCCCAAATGGGCTTGTAATTATCTCTTACTAAATTGTGGTGCTTTTCTAGCTTTTTTAAGACCGTATTTTTTTCTTTCCTTCATACGAGGATCTCTTGTTAAGAATCCATTAGATTTTAATTCAGGTCTATATTCACGATTAGCTTCATTTAATGCTCTAGCAATACCATGTCTAATTGCTCCAGCTTGACCAGTAAATCCACCACCTTTTACTGTTACAATAACATCATATTTTGTTGTTGTGTTTGTAACTGTTAATGGTTGTCTTACTATAACTTTTAAAGTTTCCATTCCGAAAAATTCATCAATATCTTTTCCGTTAATAGTTATTTTTCCTGAACCTTCAACTAGTCTAACTCTAGCAATAGCATTTTTTCTTCTACCTGTACCATAAAAATACATATTTTCTTTTTTAGCCATTATACATTTACCTCCCATATTTCTGGTTTTTGTGCTTGATTTTCATGTTCACTACCTGCATAAACTCTTAATTTTTTAGCCATTTGTCTTCCTAAAGAATTGTGAGGTAACATTCCTTTAATAGCTAATGTCATAGCTTTTTCAGGATTTTTTTCAAGCATTACTTTTGCAGAAACTTCTTTCATTCCTCCAATATATCCTGAATGATGTCTATAAACTTTTTGATTTAATTTGTTTCCTGTTAAAATTACATCTTTACAATTTAATATAATTACATGATCACCTGTATCAATATTAGGTGTATAAGTTGGTTTGTGTTTTCCTCTTAATAATTTAGCAGCTTCTGTTGCAACTCTACCAAGTGGTTTGTTTGCTGCATCAATTATATACCATTTACTTTCGATTTCGCCTTTTTTAGCACTATATGTAGTATTATTCATGGTAATAATTACCCTCCTATTTTTTATATTTTATTATTTATATATATGATATTTAAATTTAAAACCACCGGGGAGAAGTTTTATATTTAAATCATATTTTAACACAATTACTAAAATAGTATATTATAGAATAGTGCATTTGTCAATACTTTGAAGGCGATTTTTTTTGAAAAACTTGACAAATTTTCCAAAAAAGAGTATACTAATAAAGGTTGGAAATAAAATGCAAAATAATTTTTTAAGGAGTAATAGAAAATGAAAAGTAAAAAGAATATAAAAAGCATACTAATAATGGCAATAGTAGGAATTATCAGTTTGTTTTTTATCAATATGAGTTTAGCTGCTAACATAGCAAAGGTTAAAGTAGAAACAGCAAACCTTAGGGAAACAACAGATGAAAATAGCAAAATACTAGAACAATTTTCTATGAATCAAGAAGTAGAAATAATAGAAAAACAAGGAAATTGGTATAAAGTAAAAGCAAAAGGAGTAACAGGATATTTAAGACAAGACTTATTACAAATTACCAAAGAAGAACCAAAAAACGAAGAAAATAAAACAGAAGAGAACAAAACAACAGAACAACCAAAAACAGAAAATTCAGAAGTAACAAATAAAGAAAATCAAGTAGAAGAAAATATAAAACAAGAAGAAAAGAAACTAGAACTAGGAAAACAAAAAATAGCAGAAGACACAAAATTAAAAATAGTACCAGTAATAAATGCAACAGACATCATAGAAGTAAAAAAAGATGAAGAAGTAAAAGCAACAGAAATACTAAACGATTGGGTATGTGTAGAAGCACAAAACACAAAAGGATGGATAAGAAAAGAAAAATTACAAAGTGAAGAAAAGCCAGTAGAAGTAACACAACCACCAGTAACTCAAAATACAAATACAAATACACCAAATACAACAACACCACCAGTAACAACAACTAAAACCTTATATACAAATTCCAAAACAGTAAATTTAAGAAAACAAGCAAGTACAAATTCAGGAATTGTAGCTTCTTTAACACAAAACACACCAGTAGAAGTAATCTCAGAATCAAATGGATGGAGTAAAGTTAAAGTATCTGGAAAAGAAGGATATATATCAAGTGCTTTATTATCAGCACAAAAGAAAGAAACCTCAAGAAGTATGGAGACAACAAGAAAAGAAACAAACAAACAACAAACAACACCTAAAACTGAAAGCACAACAAAAGCAACTACTACATCATCAACACCAGCACAAACAACTCAAACAACAAAAGCACCAGCTACATCTGGAAAAGGATCATCAATAGTTGCAGAAGCAAGCAAATATATAGGATGTAAATATAGATATGGAGGAACAACACCAAGTGGATTTGACTGTTCAGGATTTACATCATATGTATACAAAAAATTTGGAGTAAATCTAAATAGAACAGCAGCAGGGCAATACAGTAATGGTGTTTCAGTAACAAAAAGTCAATTACAACCAGGAGACTTAGTAATGTTTGGAAAATCTGGAATATCACATGTTGCAATTTATGCTGGAGGAGGAAGAATAGTTCATGCTGCAACATCTAAGACAGGAGTAAGAACAGACTCCCTAAACTCTGGATACTATAGCAAAAACTATGTTGGAGCAAGAAGAATACTATAAAAAACCAACTAAAAGAAAGGAAGACAATGACAAAAAGACCAATTTTAGTTGCACTAATAGGATATATAATAGGTATAATAGAGGGGCTATACTTACAAATAAGTATAGTCCCAATTTATATTCTAATAGTAGCAATATACTTAATAATAAAGAAATATTACAAAAGAAAAAAGAAAAAATTTAAAATTTTTAGTATTCAAAGATATTCACGATATTTAAAAATAGTTTTCAATCAAAAAGTAATTATAATAATTTTAATTAGTTCTATAATATCAAATTCTATAATATTAATCAAAAATCAGAAATATAAAACACTATATAAAAACATACAAGAAGTCAAATTAGTAGGAACAATAATTAGCAATAAAAAAGAAAAAGAATATAAAGATATATATAACATAAAAATAGAAGAATTGAACAATTCAAAAAGATACAAAAACACAAAATTGTTAATAAAGGTGGATAAAAAAATAAAAAAGTCACTTAAATATGGAACAAGAATAACACTTAAAGGACAATTTGTAGAACCAAATGAAAAAAGAAATTATGGAGGTTTTAATTATAAAGAATATTTAAAAACAAAGGAGATATATGGATTAGTTGATGTAGAAGAAATATACAAAATAGAAAATGACAAAAATAATAATATAATATATCTTTTTAAAGAGATTTCTTTAAATTTAACAAATACAATAGATAAAATGCTAAATAAAGAGCAAGCTTCCATCTTGAAAGGATTAATATTAGGAGACACAACTAATATAGAAGAGAACATATACGAAAAATTTCAAATAAGTAACATGTCACACTTATTAGCAGTATCAGGAATGCATATATCATATATTATACTAGGTATAAATACTATACTAAAAAAGAGAATAGGAAAAAGAAAAACAAAAGTAACAATAATAATACTTCTAATATTTTATATGATGATATGTGGAATAAGTCCATCTATGTTTAGAGCAACAGTAATGGGGATTTTAGTTACTTTATCAGATTTATTATATAGAAAAAATGATATATGGACATCTATTTCATTTTCTTTACTTATCCTATTAATATATAATCCGTTTTTAATAAAACATGTAGGTTTGCAATTATCATACTTAGGTACAATAGGAATTATTTTATTCTACAAAAATATCTTTGAAGCATTAAAAAATATTAAATCCAAAGATAATAAAATTAAATTTAATAAAAAAAGAATATTATTAATTTCAAAAATAAAAGAAATCTTATCAGTCACCTTAGCAGTACAAATTATAATATTACCTATAATTATATATCAATTTAATTTTATAGGAATTTATTTCATTTTAACTAGTATAATTACAAGTATAATTGTTGCACCAATAATATTTTTAAGTATTATTTCAATTATTTTATATCTTTTAATAAATCCATTAGGAACAATAGGTTGTTTATTCTTGCAAGTCTTAATTAATATATTAATTAAAATAACAGACTTCAGTAATTTACCATATTCGAAAATTTACATACCAACTCCACAAATATGCATTATAGTATTTTATTATATAACTATTTTTTTATCTAATTATATATATTCAATTTATCGTAAAAGGAAAATTAATCAGACGCAACGAAGATTTAGAAATTTAATAGAATTATTTAAATACAAAAAAAGAACTTCTAAAATAAATTATAATTTTATCATTCTTATTATAATAATAATAATTATTTTTTATAGATATATTCCGAAGAATTTAGAAACACATTTTGTAGATGTTGGACAAGGTGATTGTACTTTTATAAAAACGCCAAGAAATAAAGCCATTTTAATTGATGGTGGAGGCAGTAAATCTAAAGAATTTGATGTTGGCAAAAAAACTTTATTACCATATATTTTAGATAGAGGATATACAAATATAGATTATGTTATAATATCACATTTTGACCAAGATCATGTACGGTTCTATCTTATATATATTAAAAGAAATAAAAGTAAAAAATGTTATAATAGGAAAGCAATTTGAGATTTCAGAAAATTACCAAGAATTTGTAAAGATAGTAAAAGAAAAACAGATAAAAGTACATATAGTAGAAGCAGGTCAAAGAATTAAAATAGAAAAAGATTTATATTTTGATATATTATGGCCAAGTAGTGATAAGATAATAAGTGAAAATAGTATTAATAACAATTCTGTGGTTTGCAAAATGGTATATAAAAATTTTTCTATGCTATTTACAGGAGATATTGAAGAAATAGCAGAGAAGGCAATTTTGGAAAAATATAAGGATACAAAAGCTTTAAAAGCTACTATATTAAAAGTAGCTCACCATGGCTCGAAGTCTTCGTCAATAGTAGAATTCTTAAATGCTATAAAACCTAAAATATCACTTATTGGAGTGGGAGAAAAAAATACTTTTGGACATCCAAATATTGAAATTTTAGAAAGATTACAACGGATGTGGAAGTAAAATATATAGGACAGACTTAAATGGAGAAATTACAATACGAATAAATAATAAAGGAAAGTTTGAGATAAATAAAAGGCTTAATTAAATTTAATATATTATACTTTCTTTTAATTTCAGTATATATTTATTAAAAAAGTAAATAATAGTAAAAAATAAGAAAAATGGAGGTTCTACTATGAAGAGAATAATTATAGCAATAAGTTGTGTAATTGTTGTTATAGGAGCAATATGTATAGCAATTGCAATAACTAACAGTAAGAAAGAAAATAATTATATACAAGAAATTGCAAAAGAAGAAGTTATTGAAGAGAATATTATAGATGATTGCACAGAGGAATATGAAGAAATGGAAAAAGAAAAAAACATGGTACAAGCTAATGCAGAAGATGAAGAAAAGGTTTCTCCAAATTGTTCTTTTACCAAAAAGACATATTATATAAAATGTGGACATACTGTTAGTAATTATTTAGAATTACCTAAAGATATAGTAAATTTGACAAAAGAACAAGTAGCAAATAAGTATCAAGATTATAGTATAGAAGAATTTGCTAGTAATAAAATTGTTTTATTTAAACAAATTGATGATAATTGTGGAGAACATTATCTTGTAAAAGACAAGGAAGGTAAGGTTGCAGTATATAAAATTTTAGAGGATGGCTCACAAAATTTATTTGAAGAAACTGATATTTATACAGAGTATTTGACTGATGAAGATAAAGAAAACATGAAAGAAGGAATAAGTATAAATGGTAAACAAGAATTAAATCAATTAATTGAAGACTTTGAGTAATAAACAAATCTTGATTTTTAGGGTAGATAATTAATAAAGGGAAGAAAAATATCTAAAATATTTATTCAAATTCTCGGCTGCCTTACAAATATTAAGAAATTCTAATCATATAAAATGCGCCTCTTTCACGTTCAAAACTACACTATTATCCATTTAGAATAAATTACGAAAGGTAGCCGAGAAATTTATGAGAAATGGATAATAGTTTAGTTTTGCCTTGAACATCCCTCATTTTATATGATAATAAT
>CAQPRV010000065.1 GCA_948857205.1 uncultured Clostridia bacterium | reverse complement strand
CCTGCTCGAACTTCGATAGCTCCTTGCTGATTTTATTCAATGCTCCCACCTGATTGAGGGGCAATCTGGTGGAGCGCGACCTGCTGTACGACAAATCGGCCAGCACCATCGACCGCCTGATAGCACCGGGTCCAACAACAAGACTGCTCGACCCGCGATGCCCGGGGCGTGCGGGAAGATATATCGGCTACAGAATCGTGGAGGCCTACCGACGCAACCATCCAGAAGCGACACTGCCATTCCTGCTCAGCCCTGAATTCTACACATCCAGCACTGTATTGGACGAGGCTTCCTACAATCCCTCGCCTCGCTGAAATATACCATACAAAACATTACCCACATGGAAGAGACACCGCTACGCCCACTTATAATGATTACCAACGACGACAGCATCGCTGCCCCGGGACTGCACCACCTTGTGGAATGCGTCCGCGATATGGCCGATGTCATCGTCGTGGCTCCGGCTCATCCCCACTCCGGGCAATCATCGGCACTGACCGTCGGCGCTCCGCTTAAAATCAAAGAACTCGAACAGAAGCACGAAGGCGTGAGACTGTTCACCGTCGGAGGCACTCCTGTGGACTGCTTAATTCTTGGACACCCTACACATTCCTTCCGTCCTTTTCTTTCTTCAGGGCAATTTTTAAATATCTTCATAATCTTTCCTCCTCATCAACTCTATAGAGTTAATCTTGTACTTTTTATTTACATAATTCTATTTTAGCATATTTTTACAATAATTGCAAAACAAAAAAAGTACTTAACTACAAATATATAGTTAGTACCTTAAAATTATGTTAAAAAGCTCTTTTATAAACAATATAATCATAATCTATATTATTTTCTTCATTAATTAATCCTTTTTCTCTAGAAATTTCTTTCCATTTATTTTCATCTATTTTAGGAAAAAAGCTATCACCTTCAAAATCTCTATTAATTTGAGTTACATACATTTTCTTCACATATGGCATTAAAAAATTATAAATTGTTGCACCACCAATAACGAAAGCTTCTTCCTGAGACTCAATATATTCCTGAATTTGCAATAAAGAATGTACAAGTTCTACATTTTCGTCATTAACTTTAAAATCTGGATTTTGTGTAAAAACAATATTTTTTCTATTTGCTAAAGGCTTTCCTAAAGACTCAAAAGTTTTTCTTCCCATAATAACAGTGTGACCATCTGTTATTTCCTTAAATCTTTTCATATCAGCTGGCAAATTCCAAACCAAATGATTATCTTTTCCTATAATATTATTTTTTGCTTTAGCTACTATAATACTTAACATATTTATTCTCCTTCTACTACTTCAATATTTTTATTATTGTAAAATCTTTATATTTTTCTGTTCATCGCATTTTTAGGCCCAAATACACATGGTGAAGTACATTTCCAATCTGGAAAGGTACATCTAGCACCTTTAGCATATGGCAATAATTCTTGATAAATTTCTATATTATTTTCTTTTGTTGCTGATAAGTATTTCTCCATAATTTTACTAGTTTGTTCCATAATTTCTAGTTGAGCAGAACCACATAAACGTTCTGTACATTTTAAAATAAAGTTTTCTACAGTTCCCCTTTCATTAACTTTAACCAACATACCTTGTGGATAAAATTCTTCTAAGGATGATATATCTTCTAACCATTGTTTTTCTAATTCTGTCCCCTTTATAATAGGTGGTATATAATATTGTGGTTTATCTAAAAAAGACATTTCATAACTAATTGTCCTATGCCTTTGAGCTTGAGCTAGTTGTGCAAAACTAGCTAAATAAGTAGTACAATAATTTTCTCCAAATTCTTCTTTTCTTTCCTTCTTTTGTGCAAATAATGATATTCTACGTTTTTTAATATCAGAATTTAATTCTTCAACATTTAAATCTCCTAATTGATTAATAAATTCTTTTAATACTGGTTTTAATTTTTTTGAAAAGCTATTTTCTTCTTCGTTTTTAATGTAGTCTTCAAACCAATGTATAATATAATTTAATTGACAAAAGTTCACTGTATAACCCAAAACTGTGGCTGGTGTAAAGACACTTATTAAATATCTTGCATTTTCTTGTGCAAGTTTTTCTACTCTTTTTTCATCAATTGTTGGATATTCTTTTGCTATTAATTCTTTATATATTTTGATCCATTTTTCATAAAGTTCTTTTTCTTCTTCTGATGGATTCATTTTAGTGTATCTTGCTGATTTCTCAGAAGTATTATATACTTTCTCATTATTAATTATCATTGCAAGTATTTTAGGTACTTCTTCTAAACTTAAATTGTAAGTTGGATGTCCAAATACACTATGATGTCCAGATTTCAATGTTCTGTTTGCCCTTTTTAAAGTTTTTTCGCTCTCTTCACTTAAAAGACTTTGCAAATTGTCTGGTAAATAACAAATTCCTGCTTCTTTTCCTGAAAAATCTATTGCTTCTTCTTTTGTCATTTGATATCCAACTTTTGTTGATCCAATTACTTCTATTTTCATTTTTATATCCTTCCTTTATCCACCATATTTCGTTCTTTATTTTACTAATAATTTATTTCTTTGTCAATTTACTTAAAATTATGATTTTTTATTTAATTATACTATTATGAAAAGAATTATAATTATCTGTTACAATTTCATATGTCCCAATTTGGTACATATTCTTCCTCATGTTCACCTATTTCTTGAACATATCCATAATTTAAATTAAATTCTTCCACAAAATCTTCAATTTGAGACCATTCTTCACTAGTCAACTTTCTATTTAGTTCATTAATTTCCTTTGCTTTATAAGTAGGAAAATATTGAGCCATAACACTTACATAAATATTTTTTGGTAAATAGTTACTAATCCACTTCAACACTTTTCTACTATTTTGAACATGATTAGGTAAAACTAAATGTCTAACAATAACTCCCTTTTCAATTATACCATTTTCATTAATACTTGGCATTCCTACTTGTCTAATCATTTCTAATATTGCATTAGTAGACACTTCAAAATAATTTTCTATATTTGAAAATCTTTTTGCTAAATCATCTTCTGCATATTTTAGATCTGGTAAATATACATCTATATATCCTTCTAGCATTTTAAGAGTTTCTATATTTTCATAACTATTGGTATTGTAAATTATAGGTATATTAAGACCTTTACTTTTTGCAATTTTAATTGCTTCTATAATTTGTGGAACATAACTAGTTGGTGTTACTAAATTAATATTTTCTGCTTTATTGTTTTGCTGAATTAAAAAAATTTCTGCTAGTTCTTCTATTGTAATTTCTTTTCCTTTTCCTAATTGACTTATTTCAAAATTTTGACAATACTTACAACTTAAATTGCAATTTGAAAAAAATATTGTCCCTGAGCCATTTTCTCCACTAATACATGGCTCTTCAAATTTATGTATAGAATATAATGCAATCTTAATTTTATTGGTTGCTTTACATCTCCCTATTTTGTCACTATTTCTATCAATATTACATTTATGTGGACATAAATTACATTTTTTTAATTGTTCTATTTTTTGTACTTGTTTTAACATATTTATCTCCATTTTTTTATTAAATATTTTCTATTTTCTCTACAATTATATCTTTTTCATTTAAATATACTTTTTTCTTTTTAAATCTATCTAAACTGTTTTTTACTATTTCCTTTATCTCTACTTCCGTCTTTTCACTACTTACTCTAGCAATTTCTTCTTCATCAGTATTTTTTATAATTATATTTTCTTCTGAGGAATAATCTTCTAAATACTCTATAACTTCTACAATATACTGATTATTTTTCTTTTCTATATGATTTAATAAAAAAGTGTCTTCTTCTAAATCTAAATTAACTTCTGTTGCAATGTACATATTTGATTCCTCATCAAATATAAATTCTGCTGTTCCTTCTTTAGGAAATTTCTTATTAAAATTTTGTCCAAATAAACTTTTAGCTTTTTCTTCAATTTGTTCATATGACATCTCATATTCTTCTGAATTCTTTTTAACAACTTCCCAAATCCATAAGTCATCTGCATTATTAATATTCTCAAAAGTAGGTAATGCTATATTTGTTATTTCTTTCCACATATATATTTTTGAGATATAATTTTCTATTTTTTCTACTTCTTCTATTGTTACACTTGTATTACTTGTTGTATTTTTGTAAATTACCATACCCAAAAAAATAACTAATAAAATACCAATAATGACAAATAACTTTTTCATTGCAATTCCTCCTTTTAGAACTTATTTAAATATTATTAATTATTTTATCATAACAAAAAAAAATTGCAATAAAATATTGCTTTTAAGTTTTGACTTTTTGTAAGTGGAGGTTATAACATATAATTTTGAAACACTACATAAGCGACCAAACAAGCTATGTGAGTGCGATTAGAGCAACCTACAGACTAAATTTTAATTTTGTAAGTTCCACTCACAAAGTGTAAAAAAATTATATATTATAACCTCCACTTACAAAAAGTTGAAACTTAAAGCAATCAAATAAACTTTTTATTATCTTTCCCAAGTCATTTGTACTTTAAATAAATCTCCATCAATTATTATATCTAATTTCCCTTTTTGCAAAGATGTTAAACTTTGTGCAATTGATAAACCTAATCCACTTCCTTCTGTATATCTAGATTTATCTCCTCTAACAAATCTTTGCATAAGTTCATCACTACTTATATTTAACTTATCTTTTGAAATATTTTTAAAACTAATTATTATCTCATTTCTATCTTGTTCTATATCAATATAAACTCTGGATTTCTCAACTGCATATTTTGTTATATTACTAAACAAATTCTCTATAACTCTATACATATACCTACTATCTGCATCTATAATTACATCTTCTTTTGGAACTTTCATTTCTATAGACAATTTTTTTTGTTCAAATTTATCTTTAAACTCACCAACTGTCTGATTAATCAATTCTTTTATATTAATTTTTTCTATATTTAATTTTACATTTCCTGATGAAACTTTTGAAGCTTCTACTAAATCTTCTATTAATTTTTTAAGTCTTTGTGACTTTTTATCTAAAACATCTATATATTCTTTTATTTGTATATCTTCTATTTGTTCTTTTTTTAATAAATCTACATAGTTGATTATTGATGTTAAAGGTGTTTTTATATCATGTGATACATTAGTTATTAATTCTGTTTTTAATCTTTCTGACTTTAGACTTTGCTCAATTGCATTAGAAAATCCTCCTGCTATATCATTAACATATATTGCCATGTGTTTTAATGTACCTTTCATCTCGTTATCATCTAAATGAATATCTGTTTTACCTTCATATATGTTTTGCAAAGCTTTTTCTATCATTTGTTCTTTATTTTGATATTCTCTTATTTTATAGTAAGTCCAAATCCAAAACGCTATTAATAATAATAATCCAATTCCTGTTGCATATGTGGTTACTAATATTGTACTAATAAACACAAATCCCCAATATATCCAAAATGCTCTCCTTTTACCTATTGCTTTATTAGAAATAACCTCATTATATTTTTTTATTTTATCTATTATCCATTTTGAAATTTTATATATAATAAAACTTTTTATAAAGGTTCTAGCTTTAATTCTTTTAATTGTTGTTACTCCTAAAATAGCACAAAATGCATAACATATAAAATAGCTAATTATCATTGTAATAAACATTATATAATCATACCATGTATTGGCGGTTTCTGCAGTATAAATACATATTGATATTCCTGTAATACAAATAAAAAATATAATTTCATATGAAATATTGTCTATTCTATTTAAACTAATTTGTTCTGCTCCATTATTATAACCAATTGACCAGATTAGATAAATTCCTACAATAATTAATAATACTAAACTAATAACTAATACATATATTGGGCTATTTTTGTGTTTTATCATGAATTGATATATTTGTTTATTTATTCCTAAAGAATCAAATTGATTAATTTGATTTTCATTACAATATGTATATATTTTATAATCATCTAAGGTGAAATTTCTATTATAACTTTCTTCTTCATTAAAATTTAGATATATATATTGTGAATTATATTTTATATTTTCATGATTTAGCTTTTCAATATTAGTATCTATTTTTTTATCTTCAAATTTCCAATATAAATTTTGATTTTTTATATTTTCTATTTCTTTATTGTAATTCTGACTTTTGATATTAGTATACATGGTTCCTGATTTTTTATTAATTATTATAAAATCTATATATGTTGACATTCCATTATAATAATTTTCATTTTTATTAGTATAATAATACCATTTTCCATTTTCATCATCTATTTTATAAAAATTGGTAGTTGTTAAATTTCCATTTTTTACTCTTTCACATTGTAATACTTCATCCATAATTGCTTGAAAATAACTATTAGCAAATTGTTCAGTTTGTATATAGTTTTCTTCATTTCCTACTTCACTAAATTCATTTAAAAAATATAAATGAAATATGCTAATTCCTATTAATGCAAATATAATAGGAATTAAGATATAGCAGGTTATTTTTAATAAACTAGATTTTCTTATTTTCTCCATTTCTTCACATCCTATTTTATATCTTCTATTTTGTAACCTATTCCCCATATTACTTTTAAGTATTTGGGCTCTTTGGGATTTATTTCGATTTTTTCTCTTATATGTCTTATATGTACAGCAATAATATTTTCTGCTCCAAAGCCTTCTTCTTTCCATACACTTTCATAAATTTGTGGTATTGAAAAAACTTTTCCTTTATTTTGTAATAAGAATTTTAAAATATTATATTCTGTAGCAGTTAATTTAACTTCTTTTTCATCAACAGATACTTTCTTGGTATCATCTTCTATTATTAAATTCCCTGTTCTATATATGTTGTCTGTTTCCTTTTTTTCTAAAGAACCAAGTTTTACATATCTTCTTAAATTTGAATTTACTCTTGCTATTAGTTCTAATGGATTAAATGGTTTTGTAATATAATCATCTGCTCCTAAATTTAATCCATCTATTTTGTCATAGTCTTCTGATTTTGCAGACAATAATATTACTGGTATACTTCTTTCTTTTCTTATTTCTTCTAGTGTTTCTAATCCATCTTTTTCTGGCATCATAATGTCTAAAATTATTAAATGAATTTCGTTTTGTTTTATTTCTTTTATTGCTTCGTTTCCATTGTAGGCTTTTATTATTTTGTAGTTTTCTTTTTTTAGATATATTCCTATTGCATTTACTATTTCTCTGTCATCATCAACAACTAATATGTTATACATTTTTATCTCCCCTTTATGTGCTTAGTATAACATATTATTTCTAAATAAAAAATAGAGAAAATATTAATTTTCTCTTAAAATACAACTATCGCTACTTGAAATGCAAGGCTTTTTTTATAATTAGATTAACTACTCGCTCCCAAAGGTTTCTAATTATTTATTATTTTCACTGCCCCATCCTAAAAATTCTATAGAAAAGTTTATCAAACTTTTCTAAGAATTTTTGAATGGTTACCCTGGAGTCGTTCAAAAATAAATAATTAGAAACCTTCTCGCGCTATTTATAATAATTAATAAAATAAAAAATAATTAGAACAAAAGCGACATGATTAGAATATTTTGACCTTTTAACTTACTTACATGTCGCGTTTTTGTTCGCCTGCGAAAATTCTAGAAAAATTTTCTGTAGAATGTGTTTTTGTTGTATAAAAAAATCGGAAATTCTTTCTATACAATAAAAAAGCCTTGCATTTCAAGTAGGAACTTTAATAATTCCTCACTCCTTGTAAATGGACAAATCTAATATTTTCAAAATCATATTCTGAAATTGACTTATTAAAACTATCAAAAGTATGAGAAGCAATTTTAATACCTGACAAAACAAAAGGATTTTCAACATTTACAATAATTAAAGAATGAGCAAAAGTAAATCCATCAAAAGACAATTGTGCAATATCTCCCACTTCAATATTAGACTGTTTAACATCAATTCCATAAGGTCCAACTGAGCCATTATTCGTTAAAAAATTATATAAAAATTCCACACCACTCCAAGATGGAGATTTATTATTTCCATCAATATAAAACCAGCCATTTACTTTATTATAATTCATTGTTTGAATTGCCATTGGGGACGGAGAATTTTGGCAATTATTTTATTATTACTATTATTATTTTCTTACTCATAAAATAATTCTAATTATTTATTATTTTAACTATTCCATCCTAAAAACTTTTTGCCATCAGGAACCAAGATTTTTAGCAATTTTTTTATATTATATTTTAAATGTTTCAGAAGATTTTTCTAATTTTCTATCTTTAAACAACGTTATATTAATTACATTATTATTAATTTAAAAATAATAGCAGTCTTAGATGGCAGAATTGCCAAAATTCTCCGTCCCCAATGGCAAAAAAAATATGCCAAAACTTTTATTATTTTGACATATCTTTTTTATTATTCTGCTTTTTTATCTTCTTCAGCAGTTTCAGTTTTTTCTTCTACTACTTCTTCTTTGCTTTCTGTTTCTGCAACTGATACTTCTTCTGTTTTTGTTTCTTCTACTGCTGGTTTAACTTCGTTTTCAACTGAATTTGTTTCTGTAGTTTCCACATTTTCTACAACTTCTGTTGATGATTCTTCTAATGGTTCTTCTGTTAAGTCTTCTTTGATAGTTATTTCTCTATCTTCTATTCTTGCTCCTACCATTTCTTTTGTCTTAGCAGCTTTACCTACTCTATCTCTTAAATAGAATAATCTAGCACGTCTTGCTTTACCTACTCTAACTAATTCTACTTTTTCAACTAATGGTGAGTGTACTAAAAAGGTTTTTTCAACACCTACACCATAAGATATTTTTCTTACTGTAAAGGTTTTATTTACTCCCCCACCTTGTACTTTTATTATTATTCCTTCAAATATTTGGATTCTTTCTTTATTTCCTTCTTTGATTCTTACGTGAACTTTAACAGTATTACCAACTTTTAATTCTGGTATTTTATTTTTCAATTGTTCGTGTTCTATTGACTTTATAATATCCATCTTAGAATTTCCTCCTTTTTCTCCTTTTTATTATTAGGTCAAACCTATATTTTGAGAGCTTATTTGACAAAGCTTTTATATATATAAGTGTTTTTCCTAACTTTGACAGTCTCTTACATTTTTTAGTAAGTCTGGTCTCTTTTTCTTTGTTATTTCTAAAGCTTTCTGCTTTCGCCATTCATCTATTTTTTCATGGTGACCTGAAAGTAGTATTTCTGGGACTTTTTCCCCTTCAAAGATTTCTGGTCTTGTATATTGTGGATATTCTAAAAGCCCATTTGAAAAGCTTTCTTCCTTTATAGAAGCTTTTTTTATAACTCCTTCTATATATCTACTAACACTATCTATTAACACCATTGCTGGAAGTTCTCCACCTGTTAATACATAATCACCTATAGATATTTCTTCATCCACTATTTTATCAAGAACTCTTTGATCGATACCTTCATAATGCCCACACAATATAATTAAATGTTTTTGTTTTGCTAAAGCTTCAACTTTTTTCTGGTTTAAGGTTTTTCCTTGTGGTGACATATATATTACTTTTGCATTTTCTTCTTTTACAGAGTTATATGCTGAGTATACTATATCAGGCATTATTACCATACCTGCTCCACCACCATATGGGGTATCATCTACTTTTTTATGTTTATTTGTTGAAAAATCTCTAATATTTATTAAATTAATATCTATTAGTTCTTTTTCTTGTGCTCTTCCAAGAATGCTTTGTTTTAAATTGTTAAACATTTCTGGAAAAAGTGTTAAAACATCAAATTTCATTTCAACTCCTATTTTTTATTTGTTAAATCACATTAAGCCAGGTATTATATGAACTATAATTTTTTTATTTTCTAAATCAACTTTTTGGATAACATCTTCTATTCCAGGTAATAATACTTGTTTCCCTAAATTATCTTTTACAACATATATATCTTTGCTTCCAGTATTATAAATATCATTTACTTTACCAAGTAAAATATTTTCGTCAGTGTAAACTTCTAGTCCTAATAAATCTACTATGTAATATGTTCCTTCTTCAAGAGGTTTTGCATCTTTTCTATTTATTAATACATAACTTCCTCTTAATAATTCTGCCTCTTCTGGACTTTCAATTCCTTCAAATTTTATTAGTACCATTTGTTTATGATATTTTACTTCTTGTATTTTATATTCTTTTTTACTTTGTTTATTTTTGATATATATTTTCTCTAATTCTTCAAATTGTTCTAGATTTTCTGTAAAGGGTTTTATTTTTACCATTCCTTTTATTCCAAAAGTATTTACAATTTGACCAATTTCAAAATAATCTGTCATATTTTATCTCCAATATCAATTTATCCAATAAATTCAACAGAAACTTTTTTATGCTCTTTTCCAGCTACTGATTTCATTACAGTTCTAATTGATTTTGCAAGTTTTCCTTGCTTTCCTATTACTCTACCCATGTCGCTTTCGGCTACTTTAACTTCTAATACTATTGATTTTTCGCTTTCTACTTCGTTTATTTGGACAGATTCTTTATCATCTACTAAATTTAAGATGATGGTTTCTAATATTTCTTTCATTTTTGTGCCTCCATTTTATACAAATACAATTATTTAGTTTGTGCTTTTTCTATTAGAGCTTTAACTGTATCTGTTGGTTTTGCACCATTTTTAATCCATTTTTGTACTTTTTCATTATCTAAAACTATTGTACCTGGGTCTGTCATTGGATCATAAGTTCCTATTTTTTCAATTATTTTACCATCTCTTGGGCATTTAGAATCTGCTACTACTATATGGTAAAATGGAGCTCTTTTCTTTCCTTGTCTTTGTAGTCTAATTTTTACCATTCTATTCACCTCCTCTTAAGATTAGTGGATTTTCCTTTTTTTAAATCTTTTCTTTCTTTTTATATAATAGGAAAGTCATACCTTCTTATTATATAAAAAACTACAATCGCTAGCCTTTTGAGCTTTCATCACTTTGCTTTGAAACTCATTTTGGCACGAATAAATTAAAGAAAAGTCTTTGATTTTTTATTTGTTCTTAAAGGATTTCCTCTTTATATTTATACTTATTTATGGTTATCCGTATTTTTTAACGGTTAACTCAAATTTAATAACTAATTTTTTCTATTTTTTAAAATTTGAAATTTTTTAGTGCGTTTTCGTCAAGATTGTTCATTAACTTTTTCATTCCACCTTTATTGTTTTTCATTTGTTTCATCATTTTTTGTGTCATTTCAAAGGATTTTATAAATTTGTTAATATCTTGTACTGTTGTTCCACTACCCTTGCTAATTCGCTGTCTACGGCTTGCATTTAACAGTCTTGTGTCTCTTTTTTCTGCTTTTGTCATTGAACATATTATTGCTTCTATTTTATCAAATTCTTTGTCATCAACTTTTAGGTCTTTTATTTGATTCATTCCTGGAATCATCTTTAGTAAAGATGAAAAGGATCCCATTTTTTTGACTTGTCTTAATTGTAATAAGTAATCGTCTAAGTCAAATTCTTTTTTCTTTAATTGTTTTTCTAATTTTTCTGCTTGTTCCATGTCAAAGGATTCTTCTGCTTTTTCTATTACTGATAAGATGTCTCCCATTCCTAGTATTCTTTGTGTCATTCTATCTGGATGAAAGATTTCTAAGTCACTCATTTTTTCTCCTGTTGCTGCAAATTTTATTGGTCTTCCTGTGACTTTTTTTACTGATAAGGCTGCTCCTCCTCTAGTGTCACCGTCTAGTTTTGTTAACACTACACCATCTATTCCAAGGTCTTCATTAAATTTTTCTGATACGTTTACTGCGTCTTGACCTGTCATACTGTCTACTACTAATAGTATTTCATGTGGCTTTATGCTTGTTTTTAAGTTTTTTAATTCGTCCATTAGTGCTTCATCTATGTGTAGACGTCCTGCTGTATCTAATATTAATACATCGTTTAGTTTTGATATTGCTGTTGACATGGCTTGTTTTGCAATATGTATAACGTCTTTTGAGTTTTCGTTACTATATACTGGTATGTTTAGTTGTTTCCCCACTACTTGTAATTGCTTTATTGCTGCTGGTCTATATATGTCACATGCAACTAGTAATGGTTTTTTTCCCTGTTTTCTTAATAGGTTTGCTAGTTTTCCGACAGGTTGTTGTCTTTCCTGATCCTTGTAATCCTACTAACATTATTATTGTTGGTGGATTTGGTGTGAAGTTTATTTTACTTTCTGTTCCTCCAAGTAACTCTACTAATTCGTCTTTTACTATTTTTACTACTTGTTGTCCTGGTGTTAAAGATTTTAATACGTCTTGACCTAAGGCTTTTTCTTGAATTACAGAAATGAATTCTTTTACTATTTTGTAGTTTACGTCAGCTTCTAAAAGTGCAAGTTTAACTTCTCTTAGCATTTCTTTTAGGTCTGATTCTGTTATTCTTGCTTTTCCTCTAATTTTTCTTGTTATTTCTTGTAATCTAGAAGATAATCCTTCAAAAGCCATAATTTCACTTCCATTCCTTTTTTATATTATACAGTTTAATTCTTTTTTTAGGTTTTCTATTATTTTTGCTATTTGCTTATTTGAAGCTTCTTTTTGTATTTTTGTTAATTCTAAGAGTGCTTTTTCTATCTTTTTTTCTTGATTCAACGTCCTTTTCATAAAGGCTAACTTTTCTTCATATTCGAAAAGTTTCTTCTCCCCCTTTTTTATTATGTCTCTTACTGCTTGCCTTGTTATATTGTTATTTTCTGCTATTTCTGATAGTGACAAGTCATTATTATAGTAGTCATTTATGAATTCGTATTGTGTTTTGGTTAAGAGTTTGCCATAGTATTCACATAATATACTGATTTTTACTTTTTCTTCCATATGACTACCTCCACTTTTGTAATGCTAATATACTTTACATCATTTTTCCGGCTTTGTCAAGCCTTTTTAAGAATATTTTAAATTTCGACTTTTTGCAAGTGGACGTTATTATTCGGTAAATAGCTATTAACTTAAACTACCAGAACCCTACAAATCTTGATTTTTTAGTGGGAATTTATTTTATATAAGGGAAGAATATATCTAAAATATTTATGAAAATTCGAATGCAACTGGAAAATATTTAGAAATTCTTTTCATATAAAATGAGGGATGTTCAAGGCAAAACTACACTATTATCCATTTCTCATAAATTCCTCGGCTACCTTTCGTTACGT
>CAQPRV010000064.1 GCA_948857205.1 uncultured Clostridia bacterium | reverse complement strand
GTAGTTTTGAACGTGAAAGAGGCGCATTTTATATGATTAGAATTTCTTAATATTTGTAAGGCAGCCGAGAATTTGAATAAATATTTTAGATATTATTCTTCCCTTTATTTAATTATCTGCCCTAAAAATCAAGATTTGTAGGACTTAGGTAGCTTAGATCAATAGCTAGTTACTGAAGTGTAACAAAAAAAGAATTTTTTCAATAAATAATTGTCGATTTGTAGAAAAAAAATAAATTTTATGGTATAAAATATAATAAAAAACAACAGGAGGAAACAGATGGAAAAGAAATTTAAGGTAATAGACTTATTTTGTGGTTGTGGCGGTTTAAGTAAAGGATTTGAACTTGCTGGATTTGATATAGTTGGAGGAGTTGACTTTAACCCAGAAGCGATAAAAACATATAACAATAATTTTTCTAATGCAAAAGGAATATGTTATGATTTACTAAACATGAGAGAACAAGATATAAAAGATAATTTTGGAGATTTAAAAGATATAGATGTTATAATTGGAGGACCTCCTTGTCAAGGATTTTCAGCAGCAAATAGAAACAAGGTAAATAACGATCCAAGAAATAAATTATTTTTTGAATTTGTAAAATTTGTAGATATAGCAAGACCAAAAGCAATTGTAATAGAAAATGTAAGAGGGATTATTACTGAAAATAATGGTTATGCGAAAAAAAAGATATATAAAATTTTTGAAGATAGAGGTTATGTAGTAAATAATAAGATTTTAAATGCATCAGACTTTGGAGTGCCACAAAAAAGAATGAGAAATTTCTTTGTAATGTTAAGAAAAGATAAATTTGATTTTGAAAAAATGAAAAAAGTAGAAAACAAAGTAACAGTTCAAGAGGCAATAGGTGAACTATATTCCTTTGAAAATAATACTAATAAAGATAAAATAGAATTAAAATCTTCAGCAGATACAGTTTATAGAAAATATTTGAGAGCAGAAGATAATAAAGTATACAATCATGAAGTTAGATATCCTGCTGAAATAGTTCAACAAAGAATATCTTATGTACAACAAGGAGAAAATTGGCAGAAAATTCCTGAAGAATTATTTAGTAATCAAAGAAATAATAGGCATTCATCAGCATACAAAAGATTAGATGAAAATGATACATCTGTAACAATAGATACAGGCAATTCGCATAGTAACTATTTTCACCCAATATATAATAGAATACCAACTGTAAGAGAAGCAGCAAGAATCCAATCTTTTGATGACTCTTTTATATTTAAAGGAAGTCGAACTTCACAATATAGACAAGTAGGAAATGCAGTTCCACCATTATTATCGAAAGCTCTTGCTGAAGTAATAAAGGAGGAGTTAAAAAAAGATGAATAATGAAATAATAGACTTATTCTGTGGATGTGGAGGCTTAAGCAGGGGATTTGAATTAGCAGGATTTAACGTTTGTCTAGCTATAGACATGTGGAAAGATGCTATACAAACTTATAATTATAATCATAAAAAAGCAACTGGAATATGTAAAGATATTAGAATGTTAGATAATGAATTTTTAAACAATTTTAAGAAAGAACATAATATCATAGGTATAATAGGAGGCCCTCCATGCCAAGGATATAGTACAGTAGGAAAAAGAGATATAAATGATGACAGAAATTATTTATATTTAGAATATTGTAGAGTAGTTGAAAATATACAACCAGAATTCTTTGTTCTAGAAAATGTAAAAGGATTATTAACTTTAAATGGGGGAGCATTTAAAGAGGACATAGAAAATAGGTTTAAAAAGATAGGATACAAAGTAAAATCTAAAGTTCTTAATGCAGCAGATTTTGGTGTACCACAAAATAGGCAAAGAGTGTTTTTTGTAGGAATAAAGAATAAAGTATTTAAATTTCCAAAAGAAAAGAAGGATAAAATTTCAACATTAGAAGCTATAAGTGATTTAGAAAAATGCATAGATCAATATTTGACTGAACCACAAACAGATTATCAAAAAGTAATGAGAAAAAATTCTAATAAATTAAATAATAATGAAACAACAAATCATTCAGTTCAAACTATTAATATAATAGAAAAGATACCAGATGGTGGAAAAATTAAAGATTTAGATGAAAAATATTGGAATATAAGAAAATACAATAAAGCTTTTCAAAGAATGAATAGTAAATTGCCCTCAAATACTATAGATACAGGACATAGAAATTATTTCCATTATAAAGAAAATAGGATACCAACTGTAAGAGAATCTGCAAGAATACAATCCTTTTCAGATGATTTTATATTTTTAGGATCTAAAACAAGTCAGTATAAACAAGTAGGAAATGCAGTGCCACCTTTGTTAGCTTATGAAATAGCTATAGAAATAAAAAAACAAATAAAATAAAGGAGAACTTATTATGAACAAAACAATAGATATAAAAGGTATTGGGTCACCTGGAGTAAGTCTTAC
Source organism: uncultured Clostridia bacterium (assembly GCA_948857205.1). GTDB lineage: Bacteria > Bacillota > Clostridia > TANB77 > CAG-508 > CAG-269. Next base: position 5,412 of record CAQPRV010000064.1, on the reverse strand, counting down.
AGAAAATTTAAATAGAAAATTTAAAGGTTATGAAGAATTTTGTAAAAATCATTGTAATGAAGAAATGAACTATAAGGAATTGCAGATAAAAATGAGTCAAGAATTAAAAATTACTGAAAGTGCAATAAGAGTTGATATCCCATTTTTATATAATAATGGTTTTCTAAATGAATATAGGAAAGATAAAATAGGAAAAATTAAGTTAAATAATTTTATAAGTAATTTAGGAAAATCATACTTAGAAATCATCAAAATGCAAGAGCAATATTCTGAAAAACTGGATGATAAAATAAATAATGAAATTTCTAAAATTCTAAAATATGTTACGATATTAGCATTAATCAATAGAAAGAAAAATGGACAAGAGGAAAATTATTTTAAAATATTAAGATTTATTTATTATAATAATAGTATTGATGAAAATGAGTTTTATTTAATGATTACAACAAATGAAGATGAATTAAAGAACAATATTGAAGAATATAGAAAAGGTGAATTAAATATAACTTTAGAAAACAATAATACTGTTTTTGAATATAATAAAAGACTTTTAATACAAGCAGGTCTAATAGAAGATGTAAATAAAAGATATTACTTAAACAAAGAAAATATTGAAATAATAAAAGAGTTAATATAGGAGAAGAATATGGATATAGTAGAAAATAAAGTAAAAAACGAAATTAGTAAAAAGATGGATCTAATAAAACAACTTTTAAATATTAATGAAAATGGAGACATATATAGTGAAATTAATAAACTATTAAATCTTGACAATAAAGAATTTGCTTTTAAAAGTATAGAAATATTTAAACCATATATTAATAATGAGGTATTAAATATATTGACAACCCATACTCTTTGCAATACTTATACAAAGCATGTAAGACCTATTTTAGTTGATGTTACAGAAAATGTAATACATAATGAAAATATAAACACATTAGATGATAAAGGTAGGAGTAGATATTATTTTGATTATATAAATATTAATGAAAAGTTTTATATAATATCAAACGATTGGTATTATAAAACACGTAATAATTATGATAATAGAACACCATATTTAGAATTTATAAAAGATGTAATAATGAAAAGTGAGGAAAGAGTAAATGGTGGTTATAATGTTATTTACTATGGAGTCCCAGGTACAGGAAAAAGCTATGCTATAGATAAACTTTTAAAAGACGTAAAAAATGAAAATAAATATAGAATTACTTTTCATCCAGAATATACTTATAATGATTTTGTTGGTCAGTTATTACCTACAATAATAAAAGAAGGAGAACATAAAGGAGATATAACATATGATTTTCAAAAAGGACCTTTTACACTTGCACTAGAAAAAGCTTATAATACACCAAGAGAAAATGTATACTTAATTATTGAAGAAATGTCGAGAGGAAATTGTGCAGCAATTTTTGGAGATATTTTTCAATTGTTAGATAGAGTAAAAGAAGGAGATAACAAAGATTGGAGTAGATATTCTGTTTATAATGAAGTTATAGCTAAAGACATTACAAGAATTAATGATGGAAAAATTAAGATTCCTTCAAACTTATACATTATAGGAACCGTAAACACATCAGATCAAAATGTTTTTGTAATGGATACAGCCTTTAAAAGAAGATTTGAATGGAAATACATAAGTACTAAACCTGTTCCTTCAAATAAACCTTATTTAAATAATGTAACATTAAGTTTTAATAATGGGAAAGAAAATATTGGTATAAATTGGATAGATTTATATGGAGTTTTAAATAAATTTATTGCATCTTCTGAAAAATTAGGACTAGGAGAAGATAAACAGATAGGTCAATTCTTAATTGAATTTAATGGAGAAAATGATAAGGAAAAAATTCAAAATAAATTATTACACTATTTATGGTTTGATATACAAGAAGCTACTTATAAAACTGACATAAGACTATTTGATAATAGCATAACTTGTTTTTCAGATTTGTATGATAAATATGAAAATAGTGAAAAGATATTTAGTGATGATTTTTTTGATAGCATTAATGACTGGTACAATAATAATTTGTAATGTAGGAGGTGTAACATATGTTGCAAATTGTATTAGGACAAGATGGTGATGTGATAGAAGGTGAAGTAAAAAAATTTAATTTATCTGATGGAGATAAGAGATATTCAAAAAAATTAAAAAATTATGTACTTGATTTTGTTGGTTTTATTATTGAAAAAGAAAAGATTTTGGCAGTTTTTCCAAAAAAATTCTTTAATGATAGTGAAGTTTTAAAAAATAAAAATTCAAAAGAAATAGAAGAAGATATTAAATTATTATTTGAGGTTATTAGCAAATATAATAGGGAGAGTCAGTCTAAATCAATAGCGTATAAATATATAGGACATGAAGATAATTTTGAATCAGATTATCCATTTGAATGTTTCTTTAAAATATATGATTATTATAAAAAATATGGAATATATAAAGAGGAAGAAGTAATACTTTTGAAAGATATAAGTAGTAAAATTTCATGGAAAGATACTATTCAAAAATCTAATGCTATTGTTTCAAATGGAAATTTGATTTTTTTACCATTATATTCTAGAAAAAAAAGCAATAGAAATGTATTTATAAGTGAATGTATGATATTTGTAATAAATTATACCATAAGAAATTTCTCATATTTTATTCAATTACCTCCTGTTCATGAAAAGAAATATAAAATTGATTTTTTAGCTAATAAACATTACATACTAAGGCAATTATATCAATATAGAAGTACAATATTTAAAGATCATCAGAAAGAACTTGTAAATTCACTAATAAATTTTTTTGAAAGATATAATAAAAATGCTAAAGGAGGAGCAATTCATTTTAAAATTAATTACTTTGAAGTAATTTGGGAGAGTTTAGTAAATAAATACTTAAATGATTGTTTTGTAGAAATTGATAAAGAAAATAGCAAGTTAATTTTTGATTATAAGAGAAAACAACATATAAAAAGATTTGAAAATAAGAAATTTAATATTGATAAATCTAAACACAGATTTTATATAAGACCAGATCATTATTATAATGATGGAAATACAATATATGTATTTGATTCAAAATATTATAAAGATATAACTGATTTAAATTATAAACAATTTTCATATACAATTTTATTAGGAAATAGCGAAATAGGGAGAAATAGAAAACTTTATAGTGCTTTATTATTACCAGGAAAGAGTGAAAATGGATTACATTTGGAATTAGATTTACCATATTGCCAATTAAATGAAGGATGTAATTATATAATAGAGCAATTTTTAGATGTAAAATTGTTAATGAAAAATTATTTGAATTTAAAAAAAGTAGATAAGACATAAAAAATTGTTTAATATATTTGTTGAATATATTAGAAAGCTTTGGTCTATAATTGTATGGGAAAATAAAAAATAAATTGAAGAAAAGATAATCAAATAATTTTATATAATTTTTAGGAGTTGTTAGTGTAATGTTTAATTGCTCAAATTGTAAAACATATAAAATATTAATTATAGAAGATGATGAAAAACTAAGAAATGAATTAAAAATATTTTTAAATAAAAATGGATATCAAGTAGAAACAATAGAAAAATTTAATGACACAATACAAGACATAATAGAAAAAGATCCAGACTTAATATTATTAGACATTAATCTGCCAAATATAGATGGACAATATATATGTAAAGAAATAAGAAAAAAATCAGATATGGCAATAATAATAATTACTAGTAAAGATAATGAAATAGATGAGTTAATAAGTATAAATTATGGAGCAGATCAATACATAACAAAGCCATTTAATATACAAATATTATTAGCAAAAATAGCATCTTTATTAAGAAGAACAATAAAGGAGACAAGAAATCAAGAAAAAATAGATTGTGGAGAATTTATAATAAATCTTTCAAAAAGTACAATTATAAGAGATAAAAGAGAAATAGAACTTACAAAAAATGAGTTTAAAATATTACATCATCTTGTACAAAATAGAGGGAAAATAGTATCAAGAGAGGAAATAATGGAATGTTTATGGGATAATGAATGCTTTATAGATGACAATACTTTAACTGTAAATATTACAAGATTGAGAAATAAATTAAATCAATTAGACTTAAAAGAAATAATTGAAACAAGAAGAGGACAAGGATATATATTAAAATAAATAGAAAGAAGGAAAAAATGAGTTTAAAATACTTTCTAAAAGACAAATTATTAACAATAATTTTATTATTATTTGGGATATTAACAATAGAAATATTTTTAACAATATATCCAATAGGTACCTTTATAAAAATATATATACCAGTTGTAATAAGTGTAATGTATTTAATAAGTATAATAAAAGAATATGTTACAAAAAGAAACTTTTATAAAAAAATTGAAAGTACTGTAGATAATTTAGAACAAAAATATCTTATTACAGAACTAATTAAAACACCAAACTTTGTAGAGGGAAAAATATTTAAAAACATACTTACAGAAATAAATAAATCCATGATAGAAAATGTAAATAGGTATAAATATATAACACAAGATTATAAAGAATATATAGAACTATGGATACACGAAATAAAAATGCCAATAGCTACAAGTAAAATGATAATAGAAAACAATAAAAACAATATAACTAAAAGCATAAATGAAGAATTAGATAAAGTAGAAAATTACATTGAGCAAGTATTATATTATGCAAGAAGTAGCACAGTAGAAAAAGACTATTACATAAAAAAATGCAAACTAAAAGACATAGTAAGCGAAAGTATAAAAAAGAACAAAAACCTATTAATACAGGAAAAAGTAAGTATAAACTTGCATGACTTAGAAGTTGAAGTAAATACAGACAGTAAATGGTTAATATTTATATTAAACCAAATAATACAAAACAGTATAAAATACAGAAAAAAAGAAGAAAAGCTAGAAATAGAAATCTACTCCAAAAAAGGAAAAGAAAAAATAAAACTATACATAAAAGACAATGGAATAGGAATAAAAAAAGAAGAAATAAAAAAAATCTTTGAAAAAGGGTTTACAGGAAGCAATGGAAGAAACAACAACCAAAAATCAACAGGAATAGGATTATACCTATGCAAAAAACTATGTAAAAAACTAGGAATAGAAATCGAAGCAAAATCCGAAGAAAAAGAAGGGACAGAAACAAAAATAACAATACCACAAAATAGTTACATAAACCCATAAAAACAAAAACCTTACAAAAACGTAAGGTTTTTGTAATATAAATCGATTAGAAAAGCTACAAAAAAAAGCTATAATTAAGTTAGCCGTTAGCGAGGAACGAGCGATACGGATAACTTATGCAACAGAACGAAGAGAAGTTGCAAACAAAAAAGCCGTTAGCGAGGAACGAGCGATACGGATAACTTATGCAACAGAACGAAGAGAAGTTGCAAACAAAAAAG
>CAQPRV010000063.1 GCA_948857205.1 uncultured Clostridia bacterium | reverse complement strand
GTACCACACATTTTATAATATCGGTAGAAGAAAAGTGAAAATTTATTGAAATTGCCACGAAATTCCTAAAATGCAAATAAAAAAAGTTATAAAAGTATAAACTAAATTGACAAAAAGTCGAAACTTAAAATTATTGAATAAATATATAAAGAACGACATTTTAAAATCTATTTTTTTAGATTCCTTTAATGTCGCATGAAATTTTTTCTACAAAAGCTATTGTTCAAACTTATAACTTGCACACATAGACTCATCTGGAAGTTTTGTTTTTGTTGCTACTGTTGGTGCAACCTGAATTGATTCTAGCATACATTTCTTTTCATTCTCATTATTATATCTACAACTTGTTACTGTACAATTAATTTTTTGATTATTTTCCATAATATACCTCCTAATATTTAAGTATATGAACTACTTAAACGTTCATAATATTAGTATGTATATTTTTTTATTTAGTATTCATTTTTATTAATTATCATTAGTTTGGCATTCTTCCTTGTCTTTATCTTTTAAGTCGATTTTTTTAATACATTTTTCTTCTGGTTCTTTGAAAGTTAAGTACCATGATATTCCATTTCTATTTTGGTTAATATATTTCTCTCTATCTTGTAATTCTTTAAAAGTTTTTGGTGGTGGAATTATTACTGGTTGACCAGGCATCCAATTTGCTGCAGTTGATCCTTTTGTACAATCTGCCATTTGTAAGGCTTGAACTATTCTAATTATTTCTGGGATAAATCTTCCAATATTTAGAGGATAAATTAGTATTGTTCTAACTATTCCTTTGTCATCTATTACAAAAACATTTCTTACAGTTTCTGTATTACTAATGTCATTTGATATCATTCCATATTTTCTAGCGATTTGTCCATTTCTATCTGCTATAATTGGAAATGAAACTTTAATTCCAGTTCTACAATATATATCATACATCCATGCCAAATGTGAACTATTACTATCTACACTTAATCCTAATAGTTCTGTATTTAATTGTTTAAAATATGTATGTGCTCTTGTAAAAGCAATCATTTCAGTAGTACATACGGGGGTAAAATACACATCTTTGGGCGTGTTTTAAATCATTTTTTCAATATCAGTTTTTAAGTTAAATCTAATGATTTTAGCTCTATCTATATATATTTTATCTATGAGCATTTGCAAAATCATTCTATTGGGAACCTTAGCATTTATAATTTCGTCAAAATAATATATTGCATTTTTTAATTTCTGAACTTTATCTTCAACATTTTTCTTTTCATCATTTTCAATTAATGATTTTAAATAGTATATGTTATTCATTTTCTCTTCTTCCAGTTCTTTATATGTATTTTCTATAATTTTTTTTTGTAATTCATTGTTTGCAGATGATAGTTCTTTTATTTTTTGACTAACTAACATTTTATATTCTTCGTTTACAATATTTAATTTGTTTTGTAGCTTACATTTATTATCTCCTTTTTTATCTTGTTTTATTTCAATTTTAATATTTTGTATCTCTTTTAGATATTGTTTTTTGGTAAATTTCAAAAATTCTTTCAAATGAATTAAAATGTCTTTTTCTTTTACTTCATGGCAATGACAAGCCTTTGTACTAAATTGTCTATATTTTGAACAATCATATCCTTTTTCTTTTACCTTTCTTTTAATTACTATACCAGACATTCCCGAACCACAGTCTGCACACTGACACATTCCCGAAAAATAATAATCTCTTTTTGCATTGGATCCTGAAGTGTTTTGTTCTTTCTTTTTCTTTCTTATTTCTTGGGCTAACTTGAATATTTCTTTTGAAATAATTGGCTCATGATGATTTTCAAATACAAAATGTTCTTCTTTTGGTAATTTTACAGCCTTTCCTCTAATATTTACGGTTCGCTTTTTATGCGTAATTAAAGTACCCGTATAAATCTCATTTTTTAAGATATTACTTACCATATCTTTTGTCCAAGATTCTTGAACTTTATGCTTATACACTCGTCCTCGTTCTAAATGTTTTCTTCTGTAATACGCAGATGGTGTTGGATAATTATATTTCACATTTAATATTTCACTAATTTTTTGAAATCCATATCCCTTTTCAACATATAATTTAAATATCGTTTCAATAGCTGATTTTAGTTCATCTATGATATAAAGCATAGGAATATCATCTTTAAAAACTTTTTCGTAACCATAGTAATTTCCCATAATTAGCCTAGCTGTTTTTTGTTTCGAATACATATGATCTCTTGTTTTTCTGGAACAGTCTTTTACATATCTTTCATTAAACCACGTTGTAATTCCAATCGTATCATCTCTATCATTTAAAACATCATAACTTCCACCCATTTCAGATACTAATATTAGGTTCTTTTGCATGTTTTTGAATTCATCGATAAGAACTAGAACTTTTCCATTATTTCTTCCTATTCGTGATAGGTCTTTTGCTATAACTACATCAATTTCCCCTCCTTTTACTTTTTCTATCATTTTTGAAAATTCAGGTCTATTAAAGGTATATCCCGAAACATTGTCATCTATGTAGAAATCATCATCTGATATATTCCAATTACGAGTACTAGCATATTCTTTAATGATTCTTTTTTGTTCTTCTATGCTTGAGTAATTTTCTTTATCCTCGTCTCTGGACAATCTACAATATCCTACAACTGTCATTTTTTCCTCCTCACATGACCTGATATTGCCTATGTCTTGTATGTTAGCATACATTGCCTGTTAATTCCACTTGTTTCGCAATTATTTTTTTGAGAACTTCGGGATAATTCTCTTTTCCTGTTATAAAAATAGCTATATGGTATTTTTCTTTTTTATATTTTTCAATTTTTTCTTTTGTTTCTTGTTTTTTTAGTTCATCTTCCGTTAAATAAATTTGCATATACTTTGTATTAGATATTTCATTAGAAGTAATTTGCATATAAATTAACTCCTTCATAATATTTCTCTATAAATATTATGCAAAAAGAAATAGCAATTATTTCTTTTTATCTAAAAATCACTTTTATAAAATTCTAATACTTTAATTTTTGTTATTTTTCAAATACATCCCTCCCTCTATAATATAAGAACACAAAAATTTTATAAAATGGTGCATTTTTATAAAATTTTTATATCCTTCTATATATAAAAGTCCATTTTTTTCAATTAGATGTTGCATTTTTTGGAAAATTTATCTTTTTTATTTCTTATATGTGAATATTGTTAATAGCTAATTAATTATAGAAATTATTAAAAAATTATTGTTTCTGAAATAAAAATAAAGTATAATAAAGCCATCCTTTTCAAAGGAAATCTTTGTAAAAGGAGGTGAACATTTTGAGTTCATTCGATTTAATTTGGCGATTAATTGTTTTATTATTGCTTAGTAATAGTAAAAATGATGAAAACCAAAATTCTCAAGATTAGTGCAAACTAATCAAAGGCAGTCTGGTCAACTGCCTTTATTTTTTGCAAAAAAATGAGATATGTGGTCAACATATCTCTGTGAACATTCGAGTTCTTCGATTTATTCTCTTGCTTAAGCTAAATATAGTATACTATATTTTTTATTATATGTCAAATATCTTTGAAAAATTCATTTTTTATAATTTTTTACTAGGTTGTATATTTTTGATTTTCTCCCACCTATACTTTTTTCGGCAATTCCAATAGAAGTTTTTTATCTAGTATTATAAAACAAATGATTACTAACTAACCATCTACCCTTATAACTTGTAATTTGTAATTATACTAACTTTGATAATTCTTCTTTTACTTTTTCTAAATTACTTGAAGTTAGTATAGGAATTAAATTGTTTATTTCTTCTATACTCTTATCCCACCACTTTACTTTTTCTATTATCTCAATTAGTTCATCATCAAATCGCTTTTTAATAACATTACAAGGATTTCCTACTGCAATATGGTATGCTGGAATATCTTTTGCAACAACAGAATTAGCACCTACTATTGCTCCATCTCCAATATGAACTCCTGGCATTATTGTTACATTTTGCCCTATCCATACATCATTTCCAATAATAGTATCTCCCTTAATAGGTAAATCATTTTGTGTAGGTGGAACTTGCTCCCAACCTTCTAATGTATAAAATGGAAATGTTGAAACTGCATTCATTTGATGATTAGCACCATTCATCACAAATTCAACTCCTGAAGCTATTTGACAAAACTTTCCTATAATCAATTTATCATTATTAAATTCATAGTGATGTGTTACATGGCTTTCAAAATCAGAATCTGCAATATATGAAAAATCTCCTACAATAATATTTTTATTCTTTATCGTTGGCTTTATATATATTTCTTTATCATATCCTGCAATAGGATTTATTGTATTTGGATTAGGTATTTTTCCATCTTTCATACTATCAACCTCACTTAAAAATTACTAGTTATCATTCAAATTATACCATATGTCTCTTTATAAAACTACTATTTAATTATAATTTTTTCTGTCTTACCAATAATTAAAATTGCCCAAAAGCAATTTTGCAGGATCAGGGCGACATCTCGAACTAACACAACTACCTAAAAGTGTGACTTTTAGCAGGGTGCTCTTAAATTTTAGAGTAGTCATTTAGATGTCTCATTTTTGGCAGAAAAAAACTAATATAAATCAACAAATCTATATTGGTTTTTATTTTTATTTCAATTCTTCTTTTAATTTTATTCCATCTTTTAGTCCTTCAAAATAATAACTTTCAAAATCAATCGTTTCCACATAATCATTTATCAATTTTTCAATACTATCTTTTAGCCAATTAAGATTATAGGGGATTTTTTCTAATTCTTTCTTTAGGCAATCAGACTTTTTAATTTTATTGGCTTTATCTTGACTCATGAACTTTTTGTCTCTTTCATCAATAAAAGCTAAATCTTCTTCTCTTGCCTCAAATATTGTTTCTAACATATTGATTTCTTCTTTTTTCATTTAACATCACCTCCTATTGTTGTGTGATGTTAACTCTCCCTAAAATTAATGTCAAGATAATTCTCAAAAGTTATTCGCATACAAGCTTGTCCAATCAAAATCACTATAATCTCTTTCACTTTTATAGCTGTAACTATTTTTATTATATATTTTATTATTACTTATTATTTCTTTAACATTTGTGTTGATAGGTTTTGTATCAATTTGTTTATAGGTATTAACATTTTTGTATATAGGTGTAATCTTTCTTAAAGCTATTTCTTTTGAATTTTCTTTATAAGTCATTTCTACTTTTATATATCCTTTTTTCTTAAGTGAATTTATGATTCTAGATGCTTGTATTTTTGTAATATTTAATAATTCACTTATATATGAATTTGACATGATACAATCTATCTCTTTGCTTAAATACAAAATCATGGAATAAACTATTTTCTCTTTATCATTTAATTTTATATCTTTTGTTATTTCATATGGAATCCATACTCCTTTAAATTCTTTCAATATTCATTTTCTTTCCAATCAATCGCTCGACGATTGATTTCTAAGCCATTAAATGCAAAATCTAACTAACTTATCAATGCTGAAAAAAAACTAAGCAATATCAGGCATTTCGTTTATTCATCCAAAGATTAAGACTTTACGGGGGTAAAATCTCCTGGATGAGAAAATAAAATTAGCCATTTACCTTTATAATCTTCCAACTTTATTTCACCAAAAGTAGAAATTGCTTCAAAATCAGGTGCTTTTTGTCCTATTTTAACATTACCATTCATCATCAATTCATAATCCATAAAACATACATCCTTTCGCAATATTTTTTATATCTTATGAAAGAAATAAATATATGTTACACTAAATTTAAAAAATAATAAAGTAAACTTAACATTCTTTTTCATATTAAAAATAGAAAAAGTCTAAGTTCACTATAATTAAATAATAAAAAAATTATTGTTTTAACCTTAAATATCCAAGTTCTTCCCAAACATTATAAGCCAAATTTAATCTAAAAACCAAAATAGGTTTAGCACCAGCTCTATTTTTATCTACAACACATGAATAATATCTAACATCTGGGTTATCAAACTTCTTTAAATCAAAAAATTTATTATCCACTTCATTTAAAGAATACTCATATTTCTCAAGTGTATCTCGATTGATTTGTTTTAACAAAGTTAAAGTATCTAGCACTTCTTTTACAGTTCTACTTACAGCTAAATCATTTACAGTTAAATTAACTGGCAAAGTATCTGTTTCTGCCAATTGTAAAGTAGCACAAATAAACATATTATAATTTTGTGCCAAGTTTGATAAAATTGTTGCTGTTTTTTTAAGTTCTTCTCCAATTCCTATATTTGCAGTGTCTGTTTTTAAAGTATCATAAAATACATACTCTATTTGTTCCTTGTAATAATAATTCATTATTACTTTTTTTAATTCATCATTTGTATGATCTGTTATGTTAATAAAATAAAGTGAATTTTTTATTTCCTTATTTGCCCAATCAGTTATAGCTATTACTTGATTAAATTCTGTAGATACTTTTTCTAACCTTTTTACAAATTCTTTTTGTGTTTCGTTTTCTTCTTTAATAACAAAACCATCTTTATCAACTTTTACCTCTTTAGGATTATCTGCTTTAAATTTAAATTCTAATAATTCTCCCTCTGTTTTTTTTATTTTATAACCATGTAATTCTTGTATCTGTTCATTATTTATAATAGTAGTAATTAAACAAAGTCTCATTTTTTCTTCTGACATTTCATTTGATATAATTAAAACCTTTTTCTTATGAACAAGTGCTGTATGTGCTGCGATATTTGTTGTAAATCTACTTTTTCCAGCATTTGAAGGCATTGCATACACCATTGTCTCACCTTTTCTTATTCCTTTAAAGACATGTGTTAATATTGGAAATGGTAATTGTAAACCATTTCTTAAATTGTTGTCACCTGCTTGCAAAAAACCTGTTAAACCTTCATTCAAAATTGCTCTTTTAAATTTTTCTGTATCATTTACTTGAATTATAGCATTTTTTATCTCTTCTTCTGACATTTGATTGTATAATGCATAATCTTTTATTTCTACTACTTTATCTTGTAATTCTTTTATTGGAGTTTCTATATAACTTTTTCTTAATATAAATATTTTCTTAAGTTCCCTGTATACTTTTTCCATATTATATTTTTTATTTTGAACTTCTCTTTTTAAGTTATTTTTTAAATTATATGATGCCTCTGTATCTCTTGCAAAATTAAAACCATCTTTTGCGATTTCTGGAGTATAACTTCCTCCTTCTGTAAAAAGTATACTTTTATATATATTTAATAATTCGTCATCTTCAAAAAAACATTCATTAAATAAAAAATAATATTTTACAATATATTTTGGTTCATTTAATAATAAGCCTATATATTTACATTCTAAATCTGGATTGCTTAATTTTTTGGGGTAAATGTCATTATCTCTATTTTCTGATTCGCTAATATTTTGTCTAATATTTTTATTTGACATATTTGTTAATATATTTACTTTTTGTAATGCTCCCGCTAAATCGTTATCCATTAAATCTTTCTTTATATTTGCAATTAATCCTGCATTCTCTGTATTGATAGGTATAGAGTTTAATATTTCATACACTTTATCTACTAATTCATTATTTACCATTTCTATTTTTTCCTTTTAGTACTATTTAGGTTTTTATAATGGTTATACCTATAAACCAATATTTATTTTTTATATATTACATTCTTCTCTAATTTTATCAATTTGTTCATTTATTTCTTTTATATTAATAGTTGATTTTGTAGTATTTTTTTCAAATTCATATTTTTCTTTTTGTTTTAAAATTCTAATTACACTCCTATTTACTCTTCCTATATTTTTGTTATATACATTTAGTAAACCTTGAATTGCTTTTTCTTCTTTGTTTTTATTATACCTAAAAACTATTATGTCATTTCCAGCTTCAAATGCTTTCCTTACTGCTCTAGCTTCTCCATAAAACAACTTTATTGCTTTCATTTTTAAGTCATCTGTTATTAATAGTTTATTGTATTTGTACTTTTTCCTAATATATTTTCCAATAAATATTTTTGAAAGCGATGCTGGATGTATTTTTGTTATTTTTGGTATTACTAAATGCCCAACTAGTATAGCATCTGCTCCATTTTTAATTGCCCTTTCAAATGGTATTATATCTTCTTGTTCTATTTCTTTGTAACTTTTTTGTATAATTGGTAATGTATAATGTGAATCTTGTTTTGTTGATCCATGCCCTGGAAAATGTTTTATTACTGATATTATATTTTTTTCTTGTAATTGTTTCATAAATGTTATCCCATCTTTGCTTACAATATCTATATTATTCGAATATGCTCTATCTCCTATTGCATGTTTATCTCCAAAATTCTTAAGATCTAGTACTGGCGCAAAATTCATATTTATTCCACAACTTTCTAATATTTGAGCAATTATCTTTGATGATTTTTCAACTAATTCTGTACTTCCATTTTTTTCTATTATGTTTGCAGAAGGTAGCTTGTGAAATTCTGGTGGTAATCTATTTACTCTTCCTCCTTCTTGATCTATTGCAATTGTTAGTGGTATTTTATTTTCTTTGTTTAATTCTTTTAGCTCATTTATTAGTTTAACTAAGTCTTCATATGTTCCAAAATTTTTTCTGTATAATATTATTCCACCTATTTTATAGGTTTGTATTAATTTTCTTATTCTTTCTGTTATATAGCTTGTCTCCATTCCAACCATGAGCATTTGACCTATTTTTTCTTCTTTTGTTAGTTCACTTATTTTATATTTCATACAACCCCTCTTTTATTGTTTTTATTATACTATACTAGTTTTTTAAATACAATATTTTATTTTAAAATAATATTAAGCATATACTCGAACAATTTATGAAATAAATTTGTATACAATGTATTTAATTTGTATAAAAAAAGTATAAGATTTTGTTTTAAATCTTATACAAATAATTTTAAATATTTACATTAAATAATGATAAAATAATATATATTATATAATAAATAGTTTCAATTATAACAAATTTCTTTATAAAGTCAGAGTTTTTTTCTATTCCAAATACTGCTTTAATTGCAAAATACATAAGTATAATTGATATGACATTACATAATTCTGTAAATGGTACTGTTATTAAAGAAATTTTTGTATTAGCTATTTTTAGTAAACTAACTACTGATGCTAAAACTAAAGGAATACTTGCAGATATTATAACTGTTAATATTGTAGTTAATTGTTTCTTATTCTTTTTGTTTATTATAAATACAATTAATGATAGAACAAGTATACTTATTATTGGAGTTATACCTGATACTATAATTGATATAAATGCACTACTAACATTAGATAATCCCCATACATGTTTAAAAGAAAAACTTCTACTTACTAATTCTGCTATTACCCAAATTGCAAGAATAATTATTGCATATGTTAAATATTTTCCATTATCTTTATTTACAATTTGTTGCAATTTTTCAACTGGATTTTTAAACATTTCTAATATAAATCCTTTTGTTTCAATACTATCTTGCTTTATATTTACATTTTTTATTGTGTCTTTAACTTGTGACACTGTATCAACTGTTTCCTTTTTTAACTCCTCTGTATTATTTGCTTTATTTTCTTTGCTTACTGTTTCTACATCATTTTCTATATTTTCTTCTTTTTTATTTTCTTCCATTTTTAATTTCATTCCTTCCTCAAGGCATATTGGGTTGAAAAGAATTATTTTTCAACATTTATCGCCATTTTTTATTCTTATTATATTTTAATAAAACTAAATATTAATTTTATAATTAATCTCCTAAATTTATTCCTAAATTTCTAGCTGTTTTTACTAAGTCATCTTCCATAGTAACTTTTCTTAAATTACTTTCTTCAGTATTTCCTGATACAGCTCCTATTTTTGTGTTCTTTCCTACTACATCTTCTAAAGATACTGAATCTAATCTACCATTTTTAATTACTACAAGTTGTCCAAACTTTTCTTGAATTGCAAGTTCCATTGCTTTTGTTCCATACTTTGAACATAAAACTCTATCAAAAGCTGTTGGTGTTCCTCCTCTTTGCATATATCCTAAAGTTGTATTTCTAGCTTCTAAACCTGTTAATTCTTCTAGTTGTTTCGCTACAATTTCTCCAACTCCTCCAAGTTTTGTATTATCAACACCAATTCCATTATCTCTTTTATTTTTTATTGTAATTTCTCCACCTAAAGGCTTTGCTCCTTCTGCTACAACAACTACACTAAAGTTTTTTCCAACTTTTTTTCTATTTTCAATTTTTTGTGCAACTTTTTGTATATCATATGGAATTTCTGGAATTAGTGCTATATCTGCTCCTCCTGCTATTGATGCTTCTAAAGCTATCCAGCCTGCATATCTTCCCATAACTTCTAATACCATTATTCTATGATGTGTTTCTCCTGTTGTATGCAATCTATCTAGAGCTTCCATTGCTACTGATACTGCGGTATTGTATCCAAACGTTATTTCTGTACATGCAACATCATTATCAATGGTTTTTGGCACACCTATTACTTTTACACCTTTTGTTGAAAAGTCTCTTGCTGATTTTTGTGTTCCATCTCCTCCTAAGGTAAAAATACAGTCAAATCCAAATTCTTTTATGTTTTCAATTGCTTTATCTGACATATCTTTGTATTCTATTGTTCCATCTTCTTTTTCTATTTTGTAATTAAATAAATTTGAATTTGTAGATGATCCTATTATTGATCCTCCTTTTGGTAAAATTCCTGTTGCTTCCCCATCTTGTGATGTTGTTAATCTTTCAAAATCTTTTTTTAGTAATCCATTATATCCATCCATAATTCCATAACATTCTACGCCATGATGTTCTGCTGTTTTTACTATTGCTCTTATTACTGCATTAAAGCCTGATACATCTCCACCATTTGCTAATATTCCTACTTTTCTTAACATTTTTTCCTCCCTCTTAAGTAATTATTATTTATTATTATATCAATAATTTCAAAAATTACAACATTTTTTTCCATTTAAGTTTTTATTTTTTTAATTTATCTGTTACAGTTCAGTAAATTGCTATTGAACTAAGCTACTTAAGTCCTACAAATCTTGATTTTTAGGGCAGATAATTAAATAAAGGGAAGAATAATATCTAAAATATTTATTCAAATTCTCGGCTGCCTTACAAATATT
>CAQPRV010000062.1 GCA_948857205.1 uncultured Clostridia bacterium | reverse complement strand
TCAAATGCAATTTTTTAAAATCAGTAATAACGAATAAAAAATTTTTTCTTAGAGAAGGCTAAAAGCGTTGAAAATGCTGGATTGCGAAGAATGTACTGAAAAACAATCTCAAAAGTACCTATTCTCTAAGAAAAAATTTTTTATTCGTTATTACTGATTTTAAAAAATTGCATTTGAAAAAAATAAAAAATCTGTGTATAATAAAAATAAGAAATGAGAAACCACTTTGTGGTTTTCATAAGAAAGTTTTAAACCATTCTACCGTGCAAAGCAGAATGGTTTATTTTTTATTGCTTATGTAGTAAATAACAGATGATGACTAACAAAGCAACATTTATGTAAGATAAACACACCATACAACCATTTTTAAATCATAACCAACAAATTATACTCAAAAATATTTATTTCGCTATACAACTAAAATAATAATAAATGAACTTAACCACTATTTATTAGTAATTGAGTAATATTATATATGCCATTATTGTCAATACAAAATATGTAGTATTAGAGAAATAAAAACATTATATTAAAATAGTGTTTTTATAATTTTGGAAGGAAGTAGAAAAGTATAATATTAAAAAAATTCATTTTTATACAAAAAAGCATATATGAAAAGACAAAAACAGAACTTTTATAAAACAATTCATTAGTTTCGTAAAACAAAAAAGAGAAAAATGTAGAAACGGTGCTATAATGAGGTTGGTAATAAAGTGAGGTGAAAAAATGATAGATAAAATCTGTACTTTTTTAACCAACAGAATTAGAAAAGAAATGCCAGAAATAAATGATGAAAAAGCAGAAGTAATAAACTATGGACTACAAAACATAATAGGAGAAATTCCAAAAATATTTATAATGTTAGGAGTAGCTTACATACTAAAAATATTTTGGTTAGCACTATTTACATTTATAGTATTAATTCCATATAAAGGGGCATCTGGAGGAATACATTTAAAAACTCATATTGGATGCATTTTATTTACTACAACTTTTTATTGTGTAATACCATTTATTTCACAATTTTATGTATTAAGTATAATGGTAAAATATATTTTAGTTTCAGTAATTTGGATATTTGGTATGGTAATGATAAAGCTATATGCACCAGCAGATACAGAGTCTGTACCAATATTAAACAAAAAAGACAGAAGAAAAAAGCAAATTGTAGCATATATAACTTATACTATAGCATTATTTGTTGCAATAATTATACCAAATGAAACAATTTCAAATATATTAGTATTATCAAATTTTATTCAAACTTTAACAATTACAAAGATTGCATATAGATTAACAAACAGTAAGTATGGATATGAAGTATATGGAAATACTTCAATTGAAAATGTTTAGTATAAGATATATGCCGGCAAAATATCTTATATTATAGATTTTACTAAGGAGGGATTTTAATGTTTAAATTTTTAGCTAAAGTTGCAGAAAAATATGCAAAAGCAACTAATACAGCATGTTTTATGGTGGTAGTATTCCATCAACCAAAAATGCCTGCATCTATGATTAAAGACTAATGTTATTTATATTAGCATTTATAGAGTTATTTATTTATGCTATTTTTATAGAAATATAACTTAAAAGTTATACATACAATCCAAACAAAAAAAGCAACATTTAATGTAGCTTTTTTTGTTTGGATTACAGAGTATAGATTAATTTTCATAAATTTCTAATTGTTGAACAAAATACTTTTTATTCTTTGATGTAAATAAATTAATATTATTATTTTTCTTCACTAATTTTCTAACTTCCCATAAACCAAGTCCAGTATGATTTTCTTTTTCTGAAATACCTTTTTCAAATATCTTTTCTGTATCAATATCATGATTTTTAAATGTATTTTCTATAATAATTAATTGTCTATGGTTTTTCTGATCATTTTTAAATATTAAATTAATTATTTTTTCTTCACAAGCTGAACTAGCTTCAATTGCATTATCAAGCAAGATTCCTAAAATCCTTGCAAATTCATAAATTTTCATATTAAGAATACTTAAATCTAATAAAAAAGTGATATTAACTTTAATATTTTTAAATTCTGCTTCATAGTATTTTTTAGTTAGTAAATTATAAATACCATCATTTTTTATAATATCAGGATTTAATATATATAAATTATTGACTTTTTCACAATCATCTTCTAATTGTGAATAGTACTTTTTTAAACCTTCCATGTCTTCGGTCTTAATATATCCACCAATAGTAGTAACTATATTATCAAAATCATGTTTAAATCCTCTAACATTATCATGTAATATATGTAAAGTATTATTATATTCTTTTGCACTTTCTAATTTTCTTTTTGTTAAGTTTAAATCAAAAGCTTTTGTTAAACTATATATATTTAAAATAAAATAAACTAATATTGATATAAAACTTAAAAATGTAATTATAATAGGGAGTTTATCTATGTAATAAACCGCAATAACTGATTGTACTATTATCATTATTATTCCAAAAAGTAAATTCAAAAAAATAATAAATTTTGTTTTTTTATCTATATCTTCTAAAAAAGTAATTTTAAAATGTCTATTTTTAATCATATATATTATAATAGCTACAACTGTATACATTGTTATAACATATAAAAATCTATATTTAGGAATTGTTGATAATTGTTCCCCACTTATTTTTAGAATTGTCATATATTGATTTAGAATTAATGCACCAACAATATTAAATATTAGAACAGAAGCTACTACAGAAGCAGTACTTTTTAATAGAGAGATTTTTAGTATGTAATATGCCATAGCAATCATGAAAATATAATTTAACACTAAATTAAATGGATTAGGAATAAGATACATTGTTATAAAACCTGCAGATGTGATTAATAATACATAAATAATTTTTTGTTTATTAGATATATTTATATTAAAGAATGTTATGAACAATTTCATGAGTAAATAATTTTCCATAAATCCAGCAGGAATTGCAAACAAATTAATTAAAAGTTCATTTGGTGTACTTAGTGCAATCCATAGGTTATTCAATATTTCTATAATCATTTAAAACCTCCATTAAACTAGTTTTATATTTAGGTCCTATTGCACAAGAATCACCATTTTTAAAATTGATTGTGTTACATACAGGATCAACATTTTTTATATGATTTATATTTATTATATATGATTTGTGACATCTTATATAATGATTAGGCAATTTTTTCTGGAATTTGTTAAAAGAATTATATGTATCATAATCATTAGTAAGTGTGTGAAAAAGTAATTTGGTAGAATCTTTCTTAATAAATACTATATCTTCTTCATTAATTAAAGTATTTTTATTATCTATACTTATATATTTTTTTGGAGTTTCACTAATATCATCAAATAGTCTTATAATTGTTTCTTCTAATCTATCATAATTTATTGGCTTAGCTATATAATCAAAAGTTTTATATTTGTATGCAAGCATTGCATATTCTAAGTGTCCAGTTGTAAAAATTAAATAAACATCTTTATTCTTTTTTCTAATTTCATGAGCTAATTCTAATCCACTTTTTTTAGATTTTAAATTAATATCTAATAAAATGACATCAACTTTATTAGTAGTAATATAATTTAAAATGTCATTAGAATTATCAGATTTATAGGTTATCGATGCTTCAAAATTGTTATTGTTGAATATATTTTCTAACATTTTTTCTAATTTATCTAATATATTAAGGTTATCATCGCAAATAACAAAATTTAACATATATTATTTTCTCCTTTAATATAAATGTAGTAAACAAAAATGGAAAAGTAGATATCGACATAAATCGTCAATTACCTTTATTTTCCAGCAAACAATAACAATATAATCTAAAAAAATTATATTGTCAATAGAAAATTACAAATTTAACTATAGAATAAAATTAATGATGTAAGAAAAATTAGGAGGTAATATTATGAATATTACAAAAAGAAATTATTTTTTTAAATACTTATTATTATTTATTTTAATTGTAGGTATATTTTCACTTAGTATTTTTGAACAAAATACAGATATGAATCTTAATACCTCAAGTTCTAATGGATTAAGTAATAAAAAAATTGGTTGGGGTATAAAAAGAAATGATAATCATGAACAACCTGATGTAGGTAGTGAAAATAAGAAGGTTTTAGAAAATAATAATGGTATTTGTTTAGGCAATAAAGATAAGAAGTTTATTTATTTAACCTTTGATGAAGGATATGAGGCAGGTTATACTAATAAAATTTTGGAAACTTTAAAAAATAATCAAGTAAAAGCAGCTTTTTTTATAACTGCTCACTATGTAAATTCTCAGCCAGATATAGTTAAGCAAATGATTAATGAGGGACATATAGTAGGAAATCATACTCCTAAATCTTTAATGTCCATAAATTTAAAAATTGAAAAAGTATAAAGAATAGTCTATTTAGAGTAAATAGAAACAATTACTAAAATTTAAAGTCTAAAAAATTTTAGTAATTGTTTTTTTATAGTAGGAAATTACAACAAGATACAAAAGCCAAAATGTATGGGGAGGTATCTAACAATGAATAAAAAACAAATTAAAATAATATTTTCTAAAAATTAGCAAAAAATATTGACTTTACCAAGAAAAGTATATAAAATAATTATGTAAATGCTAAAAATAGTAGAAAATAAACTTAAAGATGAATAAAATAACATATAAAAACTATTTTATAGTAATGGATGAAATCCATTGAAAGGGGTGGAAAAAAGTGGAACTAGAAAGTATCAAAAAGATTGTAGAAGCAGAAAAAGAATCTGAAAACAAAAAACAAGAAGCACAACAAAAAGCAAAAGAAATAATACAGAAAGCAGAAGACTCAAAAGAAACAAACAGAGTATATTTTAAAGGACAACTAGAAAGAAGAGAAAAAGAATTGCGAAAAGAAAAAGCAGAAGAAAACACAAAAAAGATATCCAAAATACAAGCAGAAACAAACGAAAAATTACAAAAGCTCAAAGCAGTACTAAGTGAAAATGTACCAGAAGCAGTAGAAAAAATATATAACAAAGTTATTAAAATTTAAAAAATATAGACAAAAAGAAACACCAAACGAAGACAGAAAGGGATGAAAAAAAGAAAATGTCAATTGCCAAAATGAATAAAGTGACAGTAATAGGAACAAAAGAAAACGAAGAAGAAATCCTAAAGAAAATAAGAAAATTAGGCTTTTTTCAAGTAGAAGATATGTCACACCTTGTAGAAGACGAAGAATACAAAGAAATTTTTCAAAAGCAAGAAAAAAATGACGAAATAGCAAAAATAAATCAAAAATTAGTAGCAATTGAAAAAGCAATTAAAAACATACATAAATTTTACAAAGTAAAAAAATCAATGTTTGAAGGAAAAGAATACTATAAAGAACTGTCTGAAGAAGTAGCAGAGAGTTCCTATTGTGATGCACAAAAAATAAACGAAATAACAGAAAATATTGAGGAAAATACACAAAAAATAGAAGAACTAAAAGACACTATCGTAAAATTAGAACCATGGACTAATTTTTCGATTTCAGCAGACTTACAAAAAATAAACTACATAAAAATAATGTTAGGAACAATAAGTTTAAAATATAAAAAAGAACAAATCGAGCTAGCATTAAACAAAGAGAAATTCGAGTATTCAATAAATATCGTAAACAAAGATAAAACAAATATGTATGTAGCAGTAACAACAAAAAGCGAAGAACAAGCACAAGTAAAAAGAATTCTAAAAAAATTTGAATTTATAGAAAAAGACATAATAGTCGAAAACGAATCAATATCTGAAAAAATTCAAAAAGCAAGACAAGAAATAGCAAATTTAGAAGAACAAATAGAACAAGAAAAAGCAAAAATAAAACCAGAACAAATAAAAATATTTGAAAATTTATATGACTACTATTTAAGTCAAAAAGACTTAAAAATAATAGAAAAAAATATAGTAACAACAAAAAATACCTTTTATTTAGAAGGTTGGATGCCAGAAGGGTGTAAAATAGAAAATAATGACCAATTTATAATCAAAATGAGAGAAGAAGAAGAAAACGATAATGCACCAGTACTAGTAAAAAATAGCAAAATAGTTACACCTTTCCAATCAATAACAAACATGTACAGTGTACCAAACAAACATGAATTAGATCCAAATCCAGTAATGGCATTTTTCTACATAGTATTTTTTGGACTAATGTTAAGTGATGCAGGATATGGATTACTCTTAACACTAGGATGTTTATTCATGATAAAAAAGAAAAAATATGCAAAAGGAGAAGGAAACTTAATAAAACTATTATCACTATGTGGAATATCAGCAGTAATATGGGGAATATTCTTTGGAAGTTGCTTTGGAAACTTAATACCATTAAAAGCAGTAATAGACCCTTTAAAAGATGTAATGCCACTAATGAGCTTAGCATTGCTTTTAGGTATCATACACATATATACAGGAATGTTTATGAAAGCAGTAGAATTAGTAAAAGAAAAGAAAGTTTTTGATGCAATATGTGATATAGGATTTTGGTACTTACTTTTAACAGGAGTATTTCTACTAGTAGTACCTATTGTAGCAGGTGATATAGGAATATGGTCAGAAGTAGGAAAATATTTAGCAATAATAGGTGTAGTAGGAGTAATATTAACAGGAGGAAGAAAAGAGAAAAACATCTTAAAAAAATGCACTAAAGGCTTTAGTAGTTTATATGATATCACAAGCTACTTATCAGATGTTTTATCTTATTCAAGGTTAATGGCATTATGCCTATCAACAGGAGTTATTGCACAAGTTGTAAACTTACTTGGTGGTCTAGTAGGACCAATACCAGCAATATTTGTTGGAATAATCGGTCATGGATTTAACCTAGCAAATAGTGCCTTAGGTTCATATGTTCATACAAGTAGATTACAATATGTAGAGTTTTTTGGTAAATTCTATGAAGGTGGAGGAAAAGAATTTACACCATTTAAATATAAAAATAAATATACAAGAATTAAGGAGGATTTTTAATTATGGAATTTTTAGCAGGATTAGCAGATGGAAAATTTTTAGCAATATTAGGAGCTTCAATAGCAATTATATTTGCAGGTATGGGGTCAGCAAAAGGAACTTCAATAGCAGGGCAAGCAGCAGCAGGTGCTGTTTCAGAGGACTCAAGTAAATTTGGTAAATTATTAGTATTACAATTATTACCAGGAACACAAGGTCTATATGGATTTATAGTAGCATTCTTAATCTTATCAAAAGCAGGATTATTAGGTGCAAGTGTAGCATTAACAACAGGTCAAGGTTTTCAATTATTAGCAGCAGGTTTAGCAATAGGAATTACAGGTCTAGTATCAGGAGTAGCACAAGGTAAAGCAGCAGCAGCAGGTGTTGGAATTGTTGCAAAAAATGCAGACGATTTAGGAAAAGCAATTACCTTAGCAGCCATTGTTGAAACTTATGCATTGTTAGGATTATTAATCTCATTCTTAGCTTACAATGGAGTTGTAGTAGGATAAAAAGTTCAATAAATAAGGTATAATATTTAGACTAATTAACCTTATAAGTTGCAACTATATAAAATAAAAATTTGAACGATAAAGAAAGGAGAGTATCTAGTGGAAGAAGAAATTATCTTAAATAAAATTATTGAAGAAGCTCGGAAAAGAAGCAGAATTAATAATAGCAAAAGCTGAAGAAGAAGCAAAACAAATTGAAAAAGAAAATGCAAGCAAAGCAAGTAAGCAAGCAGAAGAGCAATTTGAAACAATAAAACTAAAAATAACTAGAAATGCAAGTGCAGAAGTTGAAAAGGCTGAATTTGAAGCAAGAAGTGCTGAAATGATAGAGAAAAAAAGAATCATAGAAATCGTTAAAGAAAAAGTTAAACAAAAAATAAAAGATATAGACGATACTCAATACATTAAAATAATTGATGAAAAAATAAGCAAATATAAAGAAGAAAAAAATGTAGAAATATTGTTGCCTAAAAAAGGGTACAAAGAAATAAAAGAGATAGCTACAAGTTATGGAATGACAGTATTAGAAGAAACCGATGATTTTGAATCAGGAGTTATAGTAAAATGTGGAAATATTGAATATAACTATGATTTTGAAGAAAATATGGAATTTATGAAAGAAGAAATAGAAAAAGAAATCGATACTATTTTATTTAAAAGCTAAAAAATATTAAGACTATATAATAGCTAGAATAGGAGGTATATATGGAAAAAATATATCCGTATGCAGTAGCAAAAATAAAAGTAAAAGAAAATAGATTATTAACAAATGCAAATTTAGAACAATTAGCTACTGAAAATAATATAGAAAGAATAGTATCAACTCTAATAGAAAAAGAATATAAATTTGATATGGTCGAAAGAACACAAGATTACGAAATAGTTTTAAAACAAGCAGAAGAAGATTTATACAAATTAATAAAAGAAATAATAGAGGAAAACAATTTAACACAAATCTTCTTAAGCAAAAATGACTATTACAATATTAAATTAATATTAAAATCAGAAATACAAGCAAAAGAATATAAAGAAAATTTAATAGACAGTGGAACTATATCAAAAGAAGAAATATCTTCAATAATGGAAAACAAAGAATATGACAGATTAGACCAAAATATAAAACAAGCCATAAAAGAGACCATCGAGTTATATGAAAAAACAAAGATGCCCTTTATAATTGATTCCATATTAGATAAAGCATGTTTTAGTAACATGAAGAAATTAGCAGAAAGTATAGATAATAAATTTATACTAAAATATGTGGAAAAATTAATAGATATAACTAATATAAAAACTTTTTTTAGAGTAAGAAAAATATATAAAGATCCATTTATATTTGAAGTATCTTATATAGAAGGCGGAAAAATAACCTTAAAAACTTTTAAAGAAAGTCTAAACGAAGATGATCAAAATTTAAAATATAAATTTATTGGATTTTCTGATACTATAGAACAAGCTTTATATAATTATGAAAATTTAGACAAATTTTGTGATAATTATATAATGAACTATATGAAAGAAGCAAAATTAAAAGCACTTACAATAGAGCCTATATTAGCATATATCTATGCTAAGCAAACAGAATTTAAAAATATAAGAATTATCTTTACAGGAAAATTAAATAAAATAAGTACTGAAAAGATAAAGGAAAGGCTAAGGGAAAGTTATGTATAAAATAGCAGTAGTAGGAGATAAAGAATCTATATTTGGATTTTCTGCTATAGGAATGGATATATATCCGGCATATGAAGAAGATGAAATAAAAAGTCTTATACCAAAACTAATAGAAGAAAATTATGCCATTATATATATAACAGAAAATGTAAGTATAAAAGCAGAAAAATATTTAGAAAAATTACAAAAAAATAAAATTCCAGCAATAATAACAATACCAAGCAATACAGGAAGCTTAAATTATGGAGAAAACAGAATAAAAGAAATGGTACAAAAAGCTGTTGGAATAGAAATTAATTTTAAAGAAAGTAATTCTTAAAAAAGAAAGGGATGAAAACATTGAAACAAGGTATCATAACAAAAGTATCAGGACCATTAGTTATAGCAAAAGGAATGGAAGATGCAAATATGTTTGATGTTGTAAAAGTATCTGATAAAAACCTAATTGGAGAAATTATCGGAATGCATGGAGAAAATGCATCAATACAAGTATATGAAGAAACTACTGGAGTAGGACCTGGAGAAAAAATAGTTCAAACAGGAATGCCACTTAGTGTTGAACTAGGGCCTGGAATGTTAACATCTATATATGATGGAATTCAAAGACCTCTTAATAAAATATACGAAAAAACAGGTAAAAACATTGAAAGAGGAATTGAAGTAAATAGTATAGATAAAGAAAGAAAATGGACTTTTATTCCTAAGAAAAATGTAGGAGATACAGTAAAATCAGGCACAATTATAGGAACAGTTCAAGAAACAAAAGTAATTGAATGTAAAATAATGGTTCCAGTAGGAATAGAAGGAATAATAAAAGAAATAAAATCAGGAGATTATACAGTAACAGAAACAATATGTGTTATTGAAGATAAAAAAGGAAAATTACACGAAATCCAAATGATGCAAAAATGGCCAGTAAGAAAGCCAAGACCAGTAAACAAAAAAATAAATCCAGATGATATGTTAGTAACAGGTCAAAGAGTAATAGATACATTTTTTCCAATTGCAAAAGGTGGAACATGTGCTATACCAGGAGCTTTTGGTAGTGGAAAAACAGTAATCCAACATCAACTTGCAAAATGGGCTGATGCAGACATAATTATTTATGTAGGATGTGGAGAACGTGGAAATGAGATGACAGAAGTTCTAACAGAGTTTCCTAATTTGATTGATCCAAGAACAAAAGATTCTTTAATGAATAGAACAGTTCTAATTGCAAATACATCAGATATGCCAGTTGCAGCAAGAGAAGCATCAATATATACAGGAATAACAATTGCAGAATATTATAGAGATATGGGATATAATGTGGCATTAATGGCAGACTCTACATCAAGGTGGGCAGAAGCCTTAAGAGAAATGAGTGGAAGACTAGAAGAAATGCCAGGAGAAGAAGGATACCCAGCATATTTAGGTTCAAGAATAGCAGAATTTTATGAAAGAGCAGGAAAAGTAGAATGCTTAGGAAATGAAGAAAGAATAGGTACTTTAACAGTAATAGGTGCTGTATCACCAGCAGGTGGTGACATTTCTGAACCAGTTAGTCAAAGTTCCTTAAGAATAGTAAAAGTATTCTGGGGATTAGATGCAAGTTTAGCGGCAAAAAGGCATTTCCCATCAATTAACTGGCTTACTAGTTATTCACTTTACAAAGAACAAGCAGAAAAATGGGAAATAGAGAATATAAGCGAAGAATTTGTAAAACTAAAAAATGAGGCAATGTCAATCTTACAAGAAGAAGCAAAACTTCAAGAAATAGTACAATTAGTAGGTATTGATGCAGTTTCAAGTAAAGACAGAGTTACCTTAGAAGTTGCAAGAATCTTAAGAGAAGATTATTTAGCACAAGACGCTTTTGATGATGTTGATTGTTATGCATCAAGTCATAAACAAGAAAGAATCTTAAAAATGATATTCAAATTTTATGACAGAATGAGTAAAGCAGTTCAAGCAGGTGTAAATGTTGAAGAATACATAAAATTACCATATGTTTCAAGAATAGGTAAAGCTAAATTTATAGAAGAAGAAAAAGTTGATAGTGAATTTAATGATATTGAAAAAACTATTGATACAGAAACAGAGACAATAATAGAAAAAGGAGGTCTAGCATAATGATAAAAGAATATAAAACAATAAAAGAAACAGCAGGACCTTTGATGTTAGTAGAAAATGTAGAAAACGTTAAATATGATGAAATAGGAGAAATTAAACTTCAAAATGGAGAGAAAAGATTATGCAAGGTCTTAGAAGTTACAGAGAATGCTGCACTAGTTCAATTATTTGAAAGTAGTACAGGAATAAACCTAAAAGAATCTAAAGTTAGATTTTTAGGAAAAGGTTTAGAGTTTGGTGTATCTAAAAATATTCTAGGAAGAGTATTTAACGGAATGGGAAAAGCAATAGATGGAATGCCAGATGTAATAGCAGATAAAAAGATAGATATAAATGGAAAACCAATAAATCCAGCTGCAAGAATATTCCCATCAGAATTTATTCAAACAGGAGTATCTTCAATTGATGGATTAAATACCTTAGTAATTGGACAAAAATTACCTATATTCTCTGGATCAGGGCTTCCACATGCAGAGCTTGCAGTACAAATAGCAAGACAAGCAAAAGTATTAAAAGAAGACTCAAAATTTGCGGTTGTTTTTGCAGCAATAGGAATACCTTTTGAAGATGCAGAATTCTTTAAAAATAGTCTAAAAGAAACAGGTGCAATAAGCAGATCAGTAATGTTTATTAACCTAGCAAATGATCCAGCAGTAGAACGTATTTCAACACCTCGTATGGCCTTAACAGCAGCTGAATATTTAGCATATGAACAAGATATGCAAGTTTTAGTAATTATGACAGACATGACAAACTATGCAGAAGCTTTACGTGAAATTTCAGCAGCAAGAAAAGAAATTCCTGGTAGAAGAGCATATCCTGGATATTTATATACAGATTTATCAACAATTTATGAACGTGCTGGAAAAATAAAAGGAAAAGAAGGATCTGTAACAATGATTCCTATTTTAACAATGCCAGAAGATGATAAAACACATCCAGTACCAGACTTAACAGGATATATTACAGAAGGTCAAATAGTTTTAAGTAGAGATTTAAATAAAAGAGGAATGACTCCTCCTGTTGACGTTTTACTTTCTTTGTCACGTTTGAAGAATGAAGGTATAGGAAAAGGTAAAACAAGAGAAGATCATTCAGGTGTATTAAATCAATTATTTGCTTCATATGCTCGTGGTAAAGATGCAAAGGAATTGATGGCAATTTTAGGGGAAAGTGCACTTTCTGAATTAGATAGAATTTATGCTAAATTTGCTGATGATTTTGAAAGAGAGTTTATTGCCCAAGGTTTTGATACTGATAGAAGTATTGAAGAAACTTTAAATATTGGTTGGAAATTACTTTCTACCTTACCTAAACAAGAATTAAAACGTATAAAAGATATGTATATTGAAAAATATTATATTGGAGATTAATATTTCTTCGAAAATTAGCTTGAACGAAAAACTTTATAAAATAATTAAAATATATCTAAGGTTAGTAAGTAACAAATAATTTTAAATATATAGAGAGGAAAATGTTATATGGCAGTATTAAATGTTAATTTGACCCGTATAGAAAGTATCAATATGAAAAAATCTCTAAAAACAGCACAAAAAGGGCATAAACTATTAAAAGATAAATTAGATGAATTAATAAAAAAATTACTTGATTTAGTTAGACAAAATCAAGAACTTCGTAAAAAAACAGATGAAGGTTTACAAAAGGCTTATCAAAATTTTATGCTAGCTAAAGCTGTTATAGGAGAAGAATATATAGAAGAAGCTTTAATTATACCAAAAAAATCTGTCTCAATAGATATTGGAGAAACAAGCGTAATGAGTGTTAAAATCCCTAAATATCATTTTAGTGAAAAATTGCAAGAGGATACTTCTAATAAAGCACTTTATGGATTTGCATATACTACATCTGAATTAGATAAGGCAATTGAAAGCTTCTCAGAAGTTTCTAAATTTTTATTAGAACTTGCACAAAATGAAAAAGCTATAGAACTTATTTCAGCTGAAATTGAAAAGACTAGAAGAAGAGTTAATGCAATTGAAAATGTTACTATTCCAAATTATATTGATACTATAAAATATATTGGACTTAAATTATCAGAAGATGAAAGAGCGTCTACATCAAGACTTATGAAAATTAAAGAAATGCTTGTTAAATAATTAAAAAATAAAAGAATTCATTTTTTATATTAAAATGGATTCTTTTTTTATACAACAAAAACACAAGCACATTTCACAGAAAATTTTTCCAGAATTTTCGTGGGCGAACAAAAACGCTAAATGTGAGTAAGTTAAAGGGTCAAAGTATTCTGATCATGACGCTTTTGTTCTATAATGGAAAGTTTTGAAGGCAATGGATTATATAAAATACATTATAGAAGGAAAATATAGAGAAAAATAAAAAAATATTCAATAAGGTGAATTATGATTTTTTTGTAATGTAAATGTAATGAAAAAATAATATACGAAATTTTTTATTCAATTCTTGAATTTTAAAAAATCTAAACTTATTATAATTTAAAGAGTTACAATATATTTGAATACAAATTCGGCTTATAGAATACCATAATATATTTAATTTACAATAGTGTTAACTAGTTGACAAAATAACATTTATTGATATATTTACTACTAAGATTATATTTTTTAAAGTTTAATAATTTTTGAAGCTAAAAAGGGAGGTGAAATACATGTTTTTTATAATTATTATAATATTCCTAGGGTTTGTAGGTTTTATATTTATAAATACTAAATTAGGAGATCTAAAACATAGGGCAACACAACAAGTTTTAAAAAATACAGGGATAAGCTCTTCAGAAATTGAAAGTAAAGTAGAAGGAAGTGTTGAAAAGAGCCATTTAAAAAAGTTCTTAGAAGAAAACGAAAGTTTTACAGAAGAATCAATAAGAGAATTGCTAAAACAATATACAATGAAACTAATTAATAGAGATTCAATAAACGAATTTAGTCAAAAAGTTTATGAAAAAATGCAAAAAGACTCAAAACTTGATAAAATGCAAAACATGCAATGTGTAAGAGCTAGTATAAATTACTATGGAAAACCAAAATTAAATGCAATTGTTGTTTATACAGATAACAGAGATGAATACAATATTTATTTATATTGTAGTATGTTAGGTGAAAGAATCCAATTAGACAAATATCAAATTTCAAAAGGTTCAGTAATTGGATTTTAAGATGAGTAGATTTTATAGTTAAAGTTTTTTTAAAATTTATAATAAAAGGGGAAGTAAAAAATGAACAGAAAAAGTACAAATAAAATTATAGTTATTTCTTTGATATTATTTTTTATATTTAGCATAATTTCAAATTCTTTAGCTAGTGATTTAAAAACATCGTTAGATATTGTTGAAAAAGCAAGTGAAACTAAATATTTAGATAATAATCAAGGAAATATTTCCAAAACAATTGTAGATTCAAATCCAGATACAGGAGAAGTTTCAATTGAATTAAAATTAGAAAATATAAAAAAAGAGAATGACCAAAAAGAAGTATATGAAAATACAGAAGTGTATTTACTTGTAAGTGAAAATATTTCACATGATGATAAAGAACTGTCAAAATATATCAATAATATAGAAAAATTATCAAGTAAAATTTTTAAAGTAAATGCAAATACAAAAATTGGAGTTATTGGAATTAAAGGACCAATTAAAGATAGTTATATTGATGAAAGTGGCAAACAAGTTACAGGTGATAAAGATGAATCAGATGTTCCTGGGAATAATTCTAATTCTGAAATAATAGTTGGATTAACCAATAATGTTGATAGTATAAAAAGTGGGTTACAAAAAATGAATACCTCTAAAACTAAATATTATAGTAATTTGCAATCTGCTATTAGATTAGCAAATAATAGTTATTCACAAAATACTAATAAAATTTTAATATCATTATATGATAATGTTCCAACTGTATCTATAGGAGTTAAAGCTAAAGTTACTACTGGCTGGTTTTCTGAATATAGTACACTAGAAGAAGCTGTTAATGGAAAATATAATAAAATTGCTACTAGTACAAAAAATGAAATTCTAACGTTGAAAGAATCTAATGTTTCATTTATATTATTAAGACCAGATGATACAAGTTATAACGAAAATTGGTATAATTCTTCAGGAGAAAAAGTATTGGAATTTGATGGAAGTCCATATGTAAAAGATTTATATGGAACAATAGAGAATCCAACTTATGGAAAAATGTATAGCTTTAAAGATAGTAATATAGATACTATTATAACTGAAAATATTTATCAAGATGTACAACAAAAGATACAACCAGATATTACTAATGTAAAAATAACAGACTATTTTCCAAAAGAAATTATAGAGAATTTTGAATTTTCTTATTTAAATAATCCAAGGTTAGGTTCAGTATCTAAAACAATAGATAAAACAAATAACACTATAACATGGGATATAGATAAATTAAAAGGAAATGAAGTAGCGACATTAAGGTATAAATTAAAAATAAAAGACATGAAAAACGTAAAGTTAGTAAATAAAACAATTGCAACAAATGAAAAAGTAATATTAACATATAAAGATATATCAGCTAAAAGTTATGAATTAATGTTATCAAGTAGCCCAAAAATCAAATTATCAGAAACAAAAGAAGAGTTAATAAATAAAGTGAATAAAACAAATACAAATGCAAGTGCAAGTGGAACAAATAATATAAAATCAAATAATATTGATATAACAACAGCTAAGGGAATATTACCTAAAACTGGTACAATTACAATTATTTCTACAATATTAATAATTTTATTGTTTTCAATAATTGCATACAAAAAATATAATAGTTTTAGAGATATATAATAATTACATAAAAATATAGCCATTTACTAAAATGTAACTTGAATTTAATCTTTATTTCTGAAAAAATTTAAAAGATTGACTAGTTATGATAAAAAATGTTATAATTAAATTGATGTTAAATTTTAATAAGGAGTGTTAAAATATGAGAGTACATGTTAGTAAGGTAAAAGTTGGAATGAAAGTTAGTGATAATGTATATTCAAATCAAGGTAGTTTAATTATTCCTAAAGCTAAAGAATTAACTTCAAGGGATTTAGAATTAATATATAAATTTGGTATAAAATATATTAATTTAGATATTAGAGAAAAAGAACAAATAAAGACTATTAGTTCATATTTAAGAAATGATTTATCTCGAACATTAGAAGGAATTATGGATAATTTAGATGGTACAAATGTAAAAAAGGTTAAATTTCAGGTTAATCAAATAGTTGAGTCAATAAAAAATGATGAAACTTTTCATTATGATTTACAACCTTATTTTAATGATAAGAAGAGGTATGACCATTCTGTAAGAGTAGCATGTTTTTCAATTGTTTTAAGTAAATTGCATAATAATAGATTACAAACTTTATATCCTAGTAGTTGTAGTAAATATTTAGTAAATTTACAAGATGTTGCAATGGCTGCAGTATTTCACGATATTGGAAAGACTTGTAATAAAGATGGACAACTTGATAAAATAACAGAAATTTCTGGAATAGAACGACTAGCAGAAGCTTTTCCAGAAATTAAAGATACACCACTTGATAGATATGATGACAGATATTCATCAGTATATGGATATAGTGTATTATCTAATATAGAAGATATTAGTAATTTTTCTAAAAGAATGGTATTATTATCAAATGAGCCAGAGTCAGAAAATGGACCTTTAAAAATTTCTTTATCATATAATCAAATAAGTTTACCTTATATGGATGGAGCAAAAATTATTCATTTTTGTAATGATTATGATAGGGCAATGGAAGAAGCAATAGAAGGTAAAAAATCTTTAGAACAAGTTGCAACAAAACTTGCTTACTTAGTGCATATAGGTGAAATAAGTGGAGAATTGTATCAATTATTTGTAAATAATATTCCTTTGTATCCTATTGGAACTAAAGTGAAATTATCAACTGGAGAATCAGCAATAGTAAGAGAAAGTTTTATTGGACCAAATGATATATATAGACCAATAGTTCGTGTAGAAGATTCTGGAATGGTAATAGACCTAAGAGATCGAAAGTCAATAACAATAGAATCAGTAATAAGTGACAGAGAAAAATTACAGAAAAAGCAAGTTGATACTGTAGTTGAAGATATTGGAAACAAAGGTTATGATCGCTAAAATATTATATAAAATAATATACAGAGAAAAATCAAGTCAAAATTATATAAATGAAAAATGAGTATATTAGTTTTAAATATGCTCATTTTTAAATTATCATAGACTGTCTTAATACTTTTAAATAATGTAAAATACACAATTCATTATATAATCTTGCTAATAAATATAATGTTGATAAAGAGGTATGTATAATTTCAGCTTGGTTACATGACATTGCTTCATTTACAGATTATAAATTGTATAAAGAACATCATATACATGGAGCTAAAATAGCAAGTGAAATTTTAAAGAAATTTAAATATGATGATGACAAAATTGAACTTGTCAAAGTATGTATATTAAATCATATAGGAAGTATTGATAATTTAAATCATCAAGAAATTTCTCGATTCAATTTGATGAACTGAAAAGAATAAATGACTATAGAGATTATTACTTTATAGAATTTATAGAATAAATAGTTAAAAGACAAGTTACAATAAATAGGGTAAATAATAACAATTTTTATTCAAATATAAAAAGAGAGGTGATTAGTTACTGAAAGAATTAAAATATATTTTGCAAAATATAGTCAATACAAATAGTTTGTGCTATACTAATAACTAGATAATAAAAATCGGAGGAAATACAATGATTGATTTTACAAATGCAATAGAAGAATTTAATAATTATAAAGGTTCAGAAAAAAAGAAAACTTTAATATATGATAATAAAAAATATTTAGTAAAATTTCCAGATCCAGTTAGAGAAAAAAATAAAAATATATCTTATATTAATAATGCTTTTTCCGAATATATTGGAAGCAATATATTTAAAATATGCGATTTTGAAGTTCAAAATACAATACTGGGGAAGTATAACTATAATGGAAAAGAAAAGATAGTATGTGCATGTGAGGATTTTACAGACAATGAACATATATTATATGAATTTGAAAATTTAGCATTAAGTACAAATCCAGACAAAAAAATAGAAACAGAATTAAATGATATTATGGAAGTTATAGAAGAAAGCAAAATGATTCATACAGAAGAAACAAAACAGAAATTTTGGGACATGTTTGTTATTGATAGTTTAATTGGAAATACAGATAGGCACAATGGTAACTGGGGATTCGTATTGAATAAAAATACAGGAAAAGTAAAATTTTCTCCAATATATGATTGTGGTTCAGCATTAAATCCAATGCTTGAAGATGAGAAAATTGAGAAAATAAATGAAATAGAATTAAAAAATATGGCAATAAATTGTTATTCTTGTTTAAAAGAAAATGGAAAGAAAATTAATTATATGACATATATGAAACAAATGAATAATGAAGAATGTAATAAGGCTATTATAAGATTATTTTTAAATATTAATATAGATACAATAAATAGATTTATTGATGATGTGGAAGGTATGTCTATAGCAAGAAAAAATTTCTATAAAAAGATTATAGAAAAGCGATATGAAATATTAAAAGAAGTATATGAAAATGTTAAATAAACAAGAATATACTATGGTGGGAACTCTGTATTTTTTCTGTACTTTTTAGATTAAAACAGAGAACTAGAAAACATTGGTACTTGCATAGGGGTTGGAATGTGTATTGGTATGCTTTTGGGTATGGTAATTGGTTCAGCAATAAAAAAAGATAATAGCAATAATACGAAGTAACTGCAAAATTGCAAGTTATTAAAATGATTGGAGATGAAGATATATCTAAAATAATATGGAAAGGTATAATAAAAAGTGAGAAAGATTTTCTTACTTCTGATATACCTAAAAATGCAACAATTCAAAATAACAAAAATGAAACATACTATTTTGAATAACAAATTACAATAAATATGGAAAATAATAGAAAAGTAAGAGATACATTAATAAAATTAGTATCTCTTTTTTGATGTTAAATTTTCTAGTTTTGTCCCATTTTCATATTTTAAGTTTGTTTTTAATAATAGAGTAATAACTTTAAATTTCTATTCATAAAATTAAACAAAACTTATAAGGAGACAAAACATTATGAAAAATGAACAAGATATAAATATTAAAATAGAATATGGACAAGAGGATTTGAAACAAATAATAATAGACCTATTAACAGAACAATATATAGAATATATTACGATAAAT
The DNA here is from genome assembly GCA_948857205.1 of uncultured Clostridia bacterium. Taxonomy (GTDB): domain Bacteria; phylum Bacillota; class Clostridia; order TANB77; family CAG-508; genus CAG-269. The sequence goes on along the minus strand of CAQPRV010000062.1, from coordinate 45,057 downwards.
GAAAAATAAATGCTTATTTGGAGCTAACAAATTATAGAGAACATGTTACAATTTGAATAACTTTAAATAGGCTATTTACTCTCAAAAAAGGAGAGTGATTAAGATAAATAGAGTGAATAGTTATAGAAACATAAGAGTTGCAAAATACATACGTTTATCTCGTGAGGATGGAGATGACAGGGAAAGTGAAAGTGTAGAAAACCAAAGGGATATTATTGATAATTACATACTAGGACATAAAGAATTAATAGAAGTAGGAGAATATGTAGATGATGGTTATACAGGAACAAATTTTAATAGACCTGGATTTCAAAAAATGCTAAAAGACATAGAAGAAGAAAAAATTGATTGTATCATAACAAAAGACTTATCAAGATTTGGAAGAGATCATATTGATACAGGATATTATTTAGAAAGATTTTTGCCAGGTAAAAATATAAGATACATAGCGATTGGAGATAATGTAGATACTTTAAAAGCAGATGGATTGCAATTTTTAACATTCAAACTTAGCTTTAATGACTATTATGCACAAGACATATCCAATAAAATAAAAAGTGTAAAACAAAGAAAAATAGAAAAAGGAGAATATCAAGCAGGAATACCACCATATGGTTACAAAAAAGATATCAAGCAAAAAAATCATTTAATACCAGATGAGTTTAGCTCACAAATCATAAAAGAAATATTTGATATGTATGTAAATAAAGGAATGTCAACCATAAAAATAGCTGATGAGTTAAATAGAAGAGACATAGAGCCACCAGCAGTATATTTAAAAATTCAAACTTATATGAAAAAATGTAGTAGAAATCCAAATGGAAAATATATTTGGCTTAGAGCACAAATTGGCAAGATTTTAAGAAATGAAGTTTATCTAGGAAGTGTAGTAGGAAGAAAATTTCAAAAAGTAAGCCATAAAATAGCTAAAGTAAGATGTACAAAAAAAGAAGAACATATTGTTTTAGAAAATATGCATGAAGCAATAATTGATATAGAAACTTGGAATAAAGCACAAGAAAAATTAAATGGTTATACAAAAGCAAGAGATAGAAAATATGACCATCCTTTAAAAGGTTTAGTATATTGTGGGGAATGTGGAAATAAGGCAACTTTAAGATGTAGAGAAGAAAAAAGGAAAGATGGAAGTATTTGGAGAGCAACTTATTTTATCTGTTCGAAAAGAAATAATTATAGTGGATTATGTGATTGTAAGCAAATATCAGCAAATTTAATCGAAGAAGCAGTACAACAAACAATAAAAGTAGAGATAGAAAAAATAAGTTTGTTAGAAAAAGAGATTAAGCAAATTTATCAAGAAGCGGAAATTCAAGCACAAACAAAAAGTAATTTACTAAGTATAAAATTACAAGAATTAAAAAATACTTTACAAAATATAGAGAATACAATTGAAGAAATTTATCAAGATAAAATAAATAAAGTAATACAATTAGAAGATTTTAAAATAATTTACGAGAAGAAACAAAACGAAAGAAATAAAATTCTAAAAGAGATTAAAAAATTAGAAAAAGAATTAAAAGAAAGTAAAGAGAAATTGCCACAAATAGATTTTAAAGAAATAAAACAAATAGCAAATGAGTTCTTAAAAATGGAAAAGCTTAATAAAATGATATTAGAAAAGCTAATTAAAAGAATAGAATTTGATAAAGAAAAAAATATAAAAATTAAACTAACTTTTCAGAATAATATTAATGTCAATAACAAGTAAATACATATAACATAAAAAAATGGTTAAGAAACCGATAAACAAATTAACAAATTCTAAATGACAAGTCATAAGAATTTGTAACATTTGCATAATTCAGTTCTACGTCAGCTAAAGCTTCCAGGAACTGAAATAAATTTAGACATTAAGAAATTAGGAAATCATACTGTTAATCATAAAAGTATGCCAGATTTAGAAGATGAAAAAGTAAAATCAGAAATGACAGAATTACACACAACAATCTATGAAAAATTTGGTTATGAAATGAAATACATGAGACCACCAAAAGGCGAATTTAGTCAAAGAACCTTACAACTAACACAAACAATAGGATATAAAACAGTAATGTGGTCCTTTGCATATGAAGACTGGAACGAAAATAAACAGCCAGATGAACAAAAATCAAAAACAAAGATAATAAATAATTTGCATAATGGAGAAATAATGCTATTACATGGAAACTCAAAAACAAATACAGACCTATTAGATAGCATAATAAAAGAAGCAAAAAACATGGGATATGAATTCAAATCACTAGACGAATTTGAAAAATGATTTTTGGGACGCAGGAAAAAATCATTGTTATGATAGAGGGAGGAACTATGAAAAAAAGTAATTATAATAAATTTGATAAACTATTAGAGTTACCAAAAGAAGTATGTTCAAATATTCCAAAAGTTATAATAACAGGATTTGACGAAATAATAATAGAAAATTTTAAAGGAATACTAGAATATGAAGAATATTTTGTTAGAATAAATACACATATAGGAATTATAAACATAAATGGTTATAATTTAAGTTTAGAAAATATGACAGATGATGATATAAAAGTAAATGGAAAAATAGAAAGCATAGATATAGAAAGAACAGTTGATTAAAGGAGTTTACTATGTTTATAAAAATTATATTAAGTTATATATTAGGATATTTAAGATTAACAATAGAAGGATATTACATAGAAAGATTTATAAATATATGCAAAACAAATAATATAATGATATGGAACTTAAAGAGAAAAAAAGATGTACAACTACATTTCAATGTTAGAATAAAAGAATTTAAAGAAATATGTCAAATAGCAAAAAAGACAAGATGTAAAATTAAAATAGAAAGAAAAAAAGGATTGCCATTTTTAGTACATAAATATAAAAAAAGAAAAGTATTTATTTTTCTGCTAATAGTATTAATTAGTCTAATAATTATATCATCAAACTTTGTATGGAATGTTCAAATAGAAGTTGAAGACAATAACTACTTAGAAAATATATCCGAAGACCTTGAAATTGCAGGACTAAAAATAGGAAAACTAAAATCAAAAATAAATACAAAAGAAATAATTAACAAACTAAGACTAGAAAGACAGGACATAGCATGGGCGGGGATAGAACTAAAAGGCACAAATGCAATAGTAAAAATAGTCAAATCAGATAAAAAACCAGATATAATAGATGAGAACGAATATTGCAGTATAGTTTCAAACAAAGCTGGAATAATTACTAAAATAAATGCACAAACGGGAACTGCAAATGTAAAAGTAGGAGATACAGTAAAAGAAGGAGAAGTTTTAATAAATGGATGGATGGAAGGAAAATATACTGGAATAAGATATGTACATAGTAAAGGTGAAATACAAGCGAAAGTATGGTATACTAAAAACAAAAAAATAACTTATAATGCTACGGAGCAAACAGAAACAGGAAACATAGAAAAAAAATATGCAATAAAATTTAATAATTTTAAAATAAATTTGGGTAAAGGGGTTTCAAAATTTAAAATTTATGATACAATAGAAAACGAAAGCAAATTAAAAATATTTTCTGACTTTTATTTACCTATATCAATAATAAAAACAACAAACAAAGAAAAGGAAGAAAAACAAAGAAAATATAATATCCAAGAAGCAAAAAACGTAGGGATACAACAACTACAAGAAGAATTAGATAAAGAAATAATAGACAAAGAAAAAATAGTAAACAAGAATATTAATACATATGAATTAGAAGATGGAATAGAAGTCTATGTCACATATGAAGTATTGGAAAACATAGGGACAAATGAAAAAATTGTATTTTGAAGGGATGATTAAAATGGAAGAAAGAAGTTTAAGAATAACTGGAGCAGACAAAACCTTTTTTAATAAAATAACAAACACATTAACAAAACTATTAATACCTACTAAAATAGGAATAAATGGAATGTTAATTTCAATGAAAAGAAATAATGTAATAAAAGCATTTGAAAATTACAAAATAAACAACGAAAACTATGACAATGAAGAACTAGAAAAAAAATATGACTCAGCATATGAAACTTATTTAGCATCATTAGACAAATATGTAATGGATTCAATATATAAAAAAGTAAAAAATGAAATAGCAACAGAATTTGAAAAAAATGCATTATCAAAATATTATGAAGTTACAAGTCTAAAAGAACACGAATACATTGAATACAAATATAGGAAACAAAAATACTTATTAGAACTTGATTATGAAGGAATAAAAATTGGAGAAAAAGAAAAGCTAAAGCAAAAATACAGTAAATTTTATATATCAAAAATGGACACATTATATAAAGCGATACTAAAGAATTACTCAATAAAAATAGCAGACCACACAAACGTATATGACTCAACAAAAGAATGGGTATATACAAAAATATTTCATACACTAGAAGATTACATACAAAACATATTATCAGTAAAAATTAATGAAGAAAACTTAAAAGATATAACAACAGAATATGAAAAATATGAATCATATACAGTAGGTAAACTAGATACAAGAGACATAATAGAAAAAAATATGATATTACTTGGAATAAGTAGAAAACTATTTACACATAGTTTGCCACTAATAGTTGCAGAACAATGTTACGAAAAACTATTAAAAGATGCAAGAAGTCTAGTACAAGACACAAAAATTACCACAAGAAGAGAAAAAGCATATTCTATGCTAATAAATTTAATAGAAGATTATAATGTTAAATTATTATCAACAAAAGTATATTGGGATTCAGCAACAGAAAGAGAAGAATATAAAAAATTCTGGAATACATATAAAGAAATAGGAAAACTAAAAGAAACAGACTTCATAGAATACATCAAGCAAAAAGAAATATTATTCATAAAAAATGATATGAAAAAAATACAAAATGAAAAAATAGATTATAGTCAAATAACAAAATATTACAAAAGAAAATTAGTAGATTATGGAGCAATGAAAGTAATAAAAAATACATATAGATCAAAAGGAAAATACATTAAAATTAAGGAAGTTGCATAAGATGTATGAAATAATATATCAAGAGATAGAACAAAAAGAAGAATATAATAAAATAATAGAGAAAGTATTATCAAAATGTTTTGAAGAAGAAAAAATAACTAATTCAAAATTAAACATTACAATAACTTTAACAACACCAAAAAACATACAAAAAATCAACAAAGAATATCGTAATGTAGATAGAGCAACAGATGTACTTTCTTTTCCCATGTTTGAAAAAGAAGAATTAAAAATAAAGATAGAAAACGAAGAATACGAACATGAAGATATATTAGGAGATATAATAATATCAATAGAAAAAGTTAAAGAGCAAGCAGAAGAATATGAACATAGCTTTGAAAGAGAATTAAGTTATATGGTTGTACATGGTTTTTATCATCTTATGGGATATGATCATATAGAAGAGAAAGATAAAAAAGATATGAGAATTAAAGAAGATAAAATCTTAAATGACTTAAAAATAAAAAGAGATTAAAGGAGTAAAAGTTTGAAAAAAAGAGGAGCAAAAATATTAATAATTTTAATAGCAATAATTATTTTAATAGTTGGAATAATATTATTAAAAAAAGTAATAAAAGGTAAAGACAATGAAGAAGTAGGAATAATAAGCAATAAAGAAGAAATGGAAAATAATATAGTAATAGCAGGTCTAAGCGAAAAAAAAGAAACTATATTTAGTGGTAATGATAGACCAATTGCAATAATGATAGATAATCATAAGGAAGCATGGCCACAAGCTGGTATTCAAGAAGCATATATGGTATATGAAATAATAGCAGAAGGTGGAGAAACACGACTAATGGCATTATTAAAAGGAGCAAATGTTGACAAAATTGGACCAGTAAGAAGTGCAAGGCACTACTTTATAGACTATGTAATGGAAAATGATGCAATATATACACATTTTGGACAAAGCCCGCAAGCGGAATCTGACATAAAAAAATATAATATAAACAATGTAAATGGAATTTATGAAGATGGAGTTACATTTTGGAGAGTTAAAGACAAGAACTCTCCACATAATGCAGTAACTAGTACAGAGAAAATATTAGAATCTGCTAAAAAGAAAAAATACAATACAACATCATCAAAAGAAAGTGTATTAAAATATGCAACAGACGAAGTTAATCTTGAAGAAGGAGAAGAAGCAATGACAATAACAATTCCACATTCAAATCTTCAAACAGTAAAATATACATACAATAAAGAAAAGCAAGTGTATGAAAGATATGCAAGAAAAATAGAACAAAAAGATTGGGATACTGGTGAAACAATTACAACAAAAAACATAATAATAACACTATGCGATAATTATACTTTAACTGATACAGAGAAAAAAGGAAGACAAGGGTTAAAGAATATTGGTACATTTGATGGATATTATATTACAAATGGAAAATCAATAAAAATTAAATGTACAAAAAATGCAAGAAATGAAAAAACTAAATATAAAGATTTAAATGGAAAAGAAATAGAAATAAATGATGGAAATACATTTGTACAAATTTGTCCTACAGATGCAAAGATAAAAATTGAAGCAGAAAATAATAATAATGAAAATATTATTTCAAAAAATAATATATAATAAGGAGAGAAAACAAAATGATAATATATGATACAGCAAATAAATTGGCACAAGAAATTAAACAATCAGAAGAATATATAAATTATAAAATGGCAAAAGAAGCAATAAACTTAAATATAGAAATAAAAAATAAAATAAAAGAATTTGAAAAATTAAGATACAATTTGCAAATTGAAGTAATGCAAACAGGCAAACATAATGAAGAAGGAGAAAAAAAGATACAACAACTTTATATAGAATTAATACAAAATGAGGAAGCAAAAAGATTTTTTGATGCAGAAACAAAATTCAATTTAGTAATAGCAGATGTAAACAAAATTATTGGTGAAGCCATAAAAGATGTTATACAATAGGTAATAAGCTGATGATTTCATCAGCTTAAAAAAATGGTGAAAGGAAGTAGTATGGAATTTATAATTTTGCTAATAATATTTTTAGTATTAACTTTAATTTTAAAATTTATTTTTTGTTACAAAATAAAAGAAATAAAACAATTAGGAAAAAATGAAGAACTAGATGAAATCTCTAAAAAGTACCCAGACAATATAGAATTATGTAAGGAATATTTAAAAAAATTAAAAAATGAAAAGGTTAAAATTGAAGAAAACAAAGAAAGTAATTCAAGTTTATATATTGCAATAACAAATAAAATTACAATAGCAAATATTAAAGATACATATACAAGAATTCAGACGATTGCACATGAATGCCTACATTCAGTGCAAGATAGAAAATTATTATTATTTAATTTTTATTTTTCAAATTTTTATATAATTTTTTATTTAGCAATTTGCATTTTGGCATTAATAAAATCTCTTCCATATAAAACCATGTTTTTAGCTATATTAACTTTTTTTGGATTAATTTATTTTATGGTCAGAATGTATTTAGAAAATGATGCAATGATTAAGGCTAGATATTTAGCTAAAGAATATATTGAAGAAAAGAAAATATCTTCAAAAGAAGAAAGCAATAAATTGATAAATGGTTTTGATGAAATAAATAAGATCGGAATTAAATGTATAAATTATAATTTATTTTTAAGTATTTTTATTAGAAATATTATTTTTTGTATAATTTGTATTTTTAGATAAAAAATAATGATATTATAATAAGCTTTTAAAATTATATAATAATTCGAATATTATATTTTTATTTTTTAAGATTTTAGAAAAGAACAAATAATAAAATCTTTGATTTTCTTATTTGTTCTTGGTAGATTTAAGTTTTCGACTTTAAGGAGAAAATGTGAAATCTATAGCGATGATATAAAAAAGAGTCAAAGTTAATTTTTTTTGCTCTTTAATTTTTTTTATCTTCTAATAATAAATTTAAAATATTAGGATAAATTATATTTGCATTTTTATTCCAATTATCTACAATTTTTTTAGCCATATCTCTTGTTCCAGCAAAGGTTTTTACTTCAAAAATAGTTTCATTTTTTTCTACTATCTTACATTTTATTGTATAATTATTTTCATCTCTTGGTATAAATTCAGCTATAACAGATGCTTGTTGTTCTATCGAATGAAATTCTTTTTCAAAAGTATTATCTGCTTTTAGTTTTATAATTCCTGGTAATACATCTTCTGTTAATGTGTATGCGTTTATTCCTTCGGTTGTTATTTTTATAACTGATTCTTTCTCTTTTGTATAACTACCTACTAATTTGGAATCTATTAAATCTGTTAATACTTGTTTAAAATAAAAATAATTTATTTCGTTTATAGATGTTATTATTTGAAACAAATCATCTTGTTTAATTTCTCTATTTAGCTTAATTAATATATATAATATTAACACTTTATTTTCAGCCAAAGTAGTAGTATTATTTAATTCTGAACTCATAAATAGCACTCCTCACTTTGATTTTTACATATTATAACATAACATGCTTAAAAAGTAAATAAAAATTTACTTGCTAACATTTAAAAGTATTTTAAAATATTATAATAAGTGGTATAATATGTAAATAAGGAGTGATTTTATGAAAAAAGGAAAAATAGTCTTAGTAGGTACAGGATTTGTAGGAATGAGTATGGCTTATTCAATGATAAATAGGGGAGGTATAAAAGAACTTATTTTAATTGATATAAACAAAGATAAAACAATAGGAGAGCAAATGGACTTATCTCATGGATTACCATATGCACCTCAAAAAATAATAATAAAAGCAGGTGAATATGATGAATGTAAAGATGCAGAAATAGTTGTAATAACAGCTGGAGTAGCACAAAGATCAGGGCAGTCAAGACTAGAGTTAGCAGAAACTAATACAAGGATTATGAAAGAAATTACACAAAATATAATGAAAAGTGGATTTAATGGAATTATTATTGTAGCAAGCAATCCTGTAGATTTAATGACATATGTTGTAGCACAAGTTTCTGGACTACCTAAAAATAGGGTAATAGGTTCAGGAACTGTATTAGATACTGCTAGACTTCGTTATTTAATAGGAGATTATTTGCAAGTATCAAGTAAAAATGTACATGCATATATAATGGGAGAACATGGAGATTCTTCATTTGTACCTTGGGATTATGCCTATGTAGGATGTAAGAAGATAAGTGATATTTTAGAAGATAGTAATTTACCAATTAATAATTTAAAAAATATACATGAAGAAGTTGTTAAATCAGCATATAAAATTATAGAAAAGAAAAAAGCAACTTATTATGGAATAGGTATGGCTCTATACAGATTAGTAAAAGCTATTTTAGATAATGAAAATTCAATTTTAACAGTTTCTACTTATTTAAAAAATGAATATAATCAAGAAGATATTTATATAGGTGTTCCAGCTATTATTAATAGTGAAGGTGTTAGAGAGGTTATTAAACTAGAATTAAGTCAAGAAGATCAACAAAAATTAGATAATAGTTGTAAGATTATAAAGGGTATGAGAAAAGAATCAATTGATATAATAATAAAAGAACAAAAGTAAAATAATTGAAATTTTAGTTAAAAATAGGAAATAATATCAAAAGAATATTATAATAAAAACATTATAATATGAGGATGTTAAAAATTAATTTATTATTTAGAGAGGCTGAGTTGTTTGTGAGTGAAAAAGAAAAAATGTTATTAGGAGAAATATATTTTGCTGGTTGTGAAGAATTAATAAAGGAAAGAAAAATCGCGAAAGATTTATGCTTTGAATACAATAACTTAAAACCAAGTCAAGAGCAAGATAGGAAAAAAATAATTAAGAAAATTTTAGGAAAGACAAAACAAAACTTTTTAATAGAGCAACCTTTTATCTGTGATTATGGATATAATATAGAAATAGGTGAAAATTTTTATTCTAATCATAATTTAATAATTTTAGATGGAAACAAAGTAAAATTTGGTGATAATGTATTTATTGCTCCTAATTGTGGATTTTATACAGCAGGTCACCCAATAGATTCTAAGTCAAGAAATAATGGCTTAGAATATGCAAAACCAATAATTGTAGGAAGTAATGTCTGGATAGGTGGAAATGTTGTTGTACTTCCAGGTGTAAATATAGGAGATAATTGTGTTATTGGGGCAGGAAGTGTAGTAACAAGAGATATTCCATCGAATGTAGTTGCTTTTCGGTAACCCATGTAAAGTGATAAAAAACTTAACTGTTTAAAGGAATTTGGAATGCAAGCTTCTTTTTGTTTTTTTAAATTATATTTTTCATCACATGTGGAATGTTGTTCGGTGCTATATCTAAAGAATTAGACAAAATAGTTGAGTTTACTGCTTTCGGAGATTTTATTAGTTTTGAGAGAAAAGGCAAAAATAAGATTTAAAGAGTAGAAAATAATAAAATTAAGGTAACGATAGAAGTTGACATGGTATGCGGAGTAGTATAATTTAATGTTGACAATGTCAACGATTTGTCCACAAAAAAATAATAATGTTTGGAGATAAAACTTAAATAAAAGTATGTATTTTATAGAAATATAAGATACATATTTTTTTGGAAAATTTCTTTAAAACCACTTGAATAATAAACAAATGTTTTATACAATAATAAAAACTTAAAAATTTGAGATGATAATATTGAGTAATTTAAAAGCAGAAGAATATAAAAATTTAGAAAAAATAAAAAAGATTAGAGAAGATCGAGCTGAATATTGGATTGCTAGAGAGTTAAGTGGAGTTTTACAATATAAAAAATGGGAAAATTTTTCTAAAGTAATAGATAGAGCAAAACTAGCATGTCAAAATAGTGGAAGAGATATAGAAGACGATTTTCCTGAGGTCAGGAAAATCATTGAAGCAGGTGAATTACAGAAGAAAGTAGTTGATTATGAATTATCAAGATATGCTTGTTATTTAATAGTACAAAATGGAGATCAAAGAAAAGAAGTAATTGCTTTAGGACAAACTTATTTTGCAATTCAAACTAGAAGGCAAGAGGTTGCTGATTATTTTAATCAATTAGATGAAGATAATAAAAGATTAGTAATTCGTGGAGATATAAAACAATGGAATCAAATGTTATTAGAAGAAGCTCATGATGCAGGTGTAATAACAAACCAAGAATATACAGAATTTCAAAATGTTGGATGCTTCAACAGATGTATTGGAGGAAGAGTTATTATTTTAAATTAGATTCTATATAAAATAGAATTTGTACCTTTAGAGAAAGGATTGATAGTAAAAATGAAAAGAGATAACATAGTAAGTAAAATAGAAGAAAAGGACTTAGAACAATTACAACAAATATTAAAGGATGTTTTTAATAATAATATAAGCTATGAAAAAATGAAGAATTTATATAAAATCACCAAAGATAATAAAGATATTCATGTGTTAGGATATTACATAAATGATAATTTAGTAGGAACAGTAACTCTAAATATTTTAACATTTCCATCAGGAAAAGATGCAACTATATGGGATTTAGCAATAAAAGATGAATATAGGAGATTAGGAATTGCAACAAAACTGATGAATAGAGCAGAAGAAATAGCAAAAAAAGAACATATAACAAGAATATGGTTGTTTAGTGGATTTCATAGAAAATGTGCACACGAATTATATAGAAAGCTAGGATATGATGAAAATAAAGATAAAGCATTTGTAAAAAACATATAATTAAATTGAAAGAGAAAAAATATGAAAATAGGAATAGATATAGATGATACAATGGCAGATACATTTGATTATTTAATGCCATATATAGCAGAATTTTTTGATATAGATATAAATTATTTAAAATATAATAACATTTCATATAGTAATTTTCCAAGAGAAATGAAAGAAAGAGAACTTGAATTTGCAAAAAAATATTATGATAAAGTTATTCCGAATACACCGTTTAAAACTAAAGTTGCAGAATATATTGATAAAATTAAAGATCTAGGTCATGAAATAATAATTATTACAGCAAGAGATAAAACTTTATATACTAATGAGTATAAAACAACAATTGAAGAGTTAAAAAACAATAATATCCACTATGATAAATTAATCTGTGATTTTAATAAAGCAAAAGTTTGTGAGAATGAAAAAGTAGATTTATTTATAGACGATTCTATTGTAAATTGTGAAAAGGTTAGTGAACTAGGAATTGAAACTATATTATTTAATAGTAAAAGTAATATAAATTATGAAACAAATTTATATAGAATTGATAATTGGAAAGACATATATATAAAAGTAAAAAATACAGTTCAGTAGCCATATACTGAACTGTAATGTTTGCTATATAATAATTATAAAAATATTACAAAATTTCTTGACATACGGAAGAAAGCATTATATAATAATTAAGCATGAGTTTTGCGTTGAAGCTAAATGTGGCTACATCTATACAAAAGTAAGATGGAGGGAACTTTAGTGGAGTATGTCATGGCAAAGACCAGGCGGTAAGTTTAAATAGAATGCACTTATCCCAAGATTTCATGCGATTTTTGGGTTTAAAAATAGGTGACAAACAAAACACCAGAATGCGTTCTAACTTGCCACGGTAATTTTGGCAACAAAATAAAGTTGCCGTAAGAAAATATAAATTAAAGGAGGGAAAATTACAATGGCAAACACAGTAGCAACAAGCGAAAAAATAAGAATAAGACTAAAAGCATATGACCATGTAGTTTTAGATCAGTCTGCTGAAAAAATAGTAGATACTGCTAAGAAAACAGGAGCAAAGGTTTCAGGTCCTATTCCATTACCAACACAAAAAGAAATCGTAACAATACTACGTTCTCCACACAAATACAAAGACTCAAGAGAACAATTTGAAATGAGAACACATAAAAGAGTAATCGATATTTTATACCCAACACAAAAAACAGTTGATAACCTTATGAAATTAGAACTACCAGCTGGTGTAGATATTGAAATTAAGCTATAAGTTAGCGGAAAAACAGTTTTATTTAGAGCTTATGCAATCGAGCAAAGCTAAATTGTGAACATTAAAAATTAAACTACATAGAAATGTAGCATCAAAACCAAGCTAACAAAAGTTAGCCAATAGTTAGGAGGAAATTAAAGTGAAAAAAGGAATTATCGGAAAAAAAATCGGTATGACACAAATATTTGATGAAAAAGGAAATGTTATTCCAGTAACAGTTATAGAAACAGAAGGAAATATTGTAGCACAAGTAAAAACTGTAGAAACTGATGGATATAATGCAATACAATTAGGATATGGAGAAATAAAAGACAAACATATAAACAAACCAGAAGCAGGACATTTTGCAAAAGCAAAATTAACAAATAAAAAACATCTAAGAGAATTCAGACTAGAAGACATCACTACCTATAAAGTAGGAGACGAAGTAAAAGCAAACATATTTGAAGCAGGAGAAAGAGTGGATGTACAAGGAACCTCAAAAGGAAAAGGATTCCAAGGTGTTATAAAAAGACATGGACAACATAGAGGACCAATGGGACATGGATCAATGTATCATAGAAGACCAGGATCAATGGGAGCATGTTCAACACCAAGTAGAGTATTCAAAGGTAAAAAACTACCAGGACACATGGGAAGAGTTACAGTTACAATACAAAACTTAGATGTTGTTAAAGTTGATATGGATAAAAATGTATTATTAATAAAAGGTAGTGTTCCAGGACCTAAAGGAGCTATCTTAAAAATAAAATCAACAGTAAAGGCTAGTAAATAGTAAGGAAGGAGGAAATTAAATCATGCCAAAAGTAGATGTATATGATATAAAAGGGAAAAAAGTAAGCGATATAGACTTAGCTGAAAATGTATTTGGAATTGAACCAAACGAAAACATAGTACATGAAGTACTAGTGAATTATTTAGCTAATCAAAGACAAGGTACACAAAGTACAAAAACAAGAGCAGAAGTTCGTGGTGGAGGAAGAAAACCATGGAGACAAAAAGGAACAGGTAGAGCAAGACAAGGTTCAATAAGAGCTCCACAATGGATAAAAGGTGGAATTGCATTAGGACCAAAACCTCGTTCATATAGATATACAGTAAACAAAAAAGAAAGAAGATTAGCAATCAAATCAATATTAAGTTCTAAAGTGATAGAAAAAGAATTAACAGTTGTTGACAAATTAGAAGTAAAAGAAATCAAAACAAAAACAATGGTAAAAGCATTATCAGACTTAAAAGTTGCAGGAAAAACCTTAATAGTTCTTCCAGAAAACAACAAAAACGTTTTAATGTCATCAAGAAATATTGAAGGAGTTAAAACAATTACAGCTAATAACATTAATGTATTTGATTTATTAAATTATACAAATCTAATTTTACCAGTAGATACTGTTAAAAAATTAGAGGAGGTGTACGCATAATGTTACCAGAAGAAATTATAATTGCACCAGTTGTTACTGAAAAGAGTAATGACCAACTACAAGAAGGTAAATACACATTTAAAGTAAATAAAAAAGCAACAAAAATAGACATAGCAAAAGCGGTAGAAAAATTATTCCAAGTAAAAGTATTAAAAGTAAATACAATGAATATAAACGGAAAAAAGAAAAGAGTAGGATACCATGTAGGAAAAACTTCAGACTGGAAAAAAGCTATTGTAACAATAGACACAAATCCATCAGAAGTTTCATATCTAGCTAAAGGTGGAAAAGAAACTAAAGTTTCTAAAAAATACAAAGACGCTATTGATGAATTTATGGGAGCATAAATAAAAAGATAGAAAAAAATATCGGGAGAGAACCCGGAAAATAAAGAATATCTGTGATACGGAGCAGGAAAAATATCCGTAAATAAAAGTAGAATAGAAAAATGATCAAAAGCAAGCAGTACTAAGCAAATTTAAAAATATTGATAAGGCTATACATAAGTATGCCGAAGAAATATTTTTAAATTTAAAGAAGTAATGCGAAGGTTTTTATCGTTTTGAGAGGAGAATAGTAATGAAACACTTTAAACCATACACCCCATCAAGAAGAAACATGACTGTATCATCATTTGAAGAAATAACAAAAAAGACACCAGAAAAAACCTTACTAGCAAAGAAAAAGAAAAATGCAGGAAGAAACTCATATGGTAGAATAACAGTAAGACATCAAGGTGGAGGAAACAGACAAAAATATAGAATAGTAGACTTCAAAAGAAACAAAGACAATATGGAAGCAACAGTAATAGGAATAGAATACGATCCAAACAGAAGTGCAAATATTGCATTAATCCAATATGAAGATGGAGAAAAAGCATATATCTTAGCTCCACAAGGACTAACAGACGGAGACAAAGTAATATCAGGAGAAACAGTAGACATCAAACCAGGAAATGCAATGCCAATAAGTGCAATTCCAGTAGGAACTTTAATACACAACATCGAATTAAACCCAAAACAAGGTGGAAAATTAGTAAAAGCAGCAGGACAAAGTGCACAATTAATGGCTAAAGAAGGAAAATATGCACATGTAAGATTACCATCAGGAGAAATGAGACTAATATTATCAACATGTAGAGCTACAATAGGAACAATAGGAAATAGTGATCATGAAAATGTTAAAATAGGAAAAGCAGGAAGAAAAAGACATATGGGAATAAGACCTACAGTAAGAGGATCAGTTATGAACCCAGTAGATCACCCACATGGTGGTGGTGAAGGTAGAGCACCTGTAGGACACGCAGGACCATTAACACCTTGGGGAAAACCAGCACTTGGATATAAAACAAGAAATAAAAAGAAACAATCTAATAAATTTATTGTTAAGAGAAGAAACAGTAAATAAACACATAGCTTATGCAATCAGGTAAAAATACAAACCTTAAGTTATTAGTTAAAGTGAAACAAATTACAAATAACTTATGCAATTGAGTTAATCGAGATTGCAAACCGTATAAGAAAGGAGGACATTTAAGATATGTCAAGATCAAGTAAGAAAAAACCATTTGTACAAGAAAAATTATTAAAAAGAATAGAAGCTATGAACGAAAATGGAAGCAAAGAAGTACTAAAAACATGGTCAAGAGCATCAACAATATATCCACAAATGGTAGGACACACGATTGCTGTACATGATGGAAGAAAACATGTTCCAATCTATATAGCAGAAGAAATGATAGGCCACAAATTAGGCGAATTTGCTCCTACAAGAACCTTTAAAGGTCATGCAGGAGATAAAGCAACAAAAAAATAAAAACTTGAAGAGGTTATAAATTTATAATTTAAAAGTAACATGATAAACCAAAATAAACCTTACAAATAAACAAGGAGGGAAATAAAGTGCAAGAGCAAGAAACAGTATTAGTTAATGAAGCTAAAGCAACTCTAAGATATGCAAGAATATCAGCAAGAAAAGTGAAAATTGTTGCAGATTTAATTAGAGGAAAAAACGTAGATGAAGCTTTAGCAATAATAAAATTCACACCAAAAGCATCATCAGAAATAATTGAAAAATTATTAAAATCAGCAATAGCAAATGCTGAAAACAATCATGGTATGAAGACACAAGATTTATATGTAGCTGAAATATATGCAAATCAAGGTCCAACTTTAAAAAGAATTAGACCAGCCGCAAAAGGTTCAGCAGTAAGAATTAGAAAAAGAACAAGTCATATAACAATATGTTTAAAAGAAAGAGATTAAGATAAAAGGGTAAGCCTAAAAGAGGAAATACCACTGACATTTTAAAGAAAAGGAGGATTTAATAAATGGGACAAAAGGTTCATCCAACAGGTGTTAGAGTTGGGATTATAAAAGACTGGAACTCTAAATGGTATGCAAATTCTAATAATTTTGCAGATTATTTAGTAGAAGATCAAAAAATTCGTAATTTTTTAAAGAAAAAATTATATTTAGCTGGAATTTCTAAAATAGAAATAGAAAGAACAGCAAAAGTTGTAAAAGTAAATTTACATACTGCAAAACCAGGTATAGTAATAGGAAAAGGTGGAGCAGGAGTAGAAAGTGTAAAAGCTGAACTTGCAAAATTAATAGGAAGAGAAGTAAACTTAAATATAGTAGAAGTAAAAAATGCAGATGTAGATGCACAATTAGTTGCTGAAAACATTGCAGGACAATTAGAAAGAAGAATTTCGTTTAGAAGAGCTATGAAACAATGTATGCAAAAATCTATTAAGTCAGGTGCTTTAGGAATAAAAACTTCAGTATCTGGAAGATTAGGTGGAGCAGACATGGCAAGAACAGAATTCTATAAAGAAGGGAATATTCCATTACAAACTTTAAGAGCAGATATAGATTATGGATTTGCAGAAGCAGATACAACCTATGGAAAAATTGGAGTTAAAGTTTGGATATATAAAGGAGAAATTCTTCCAGAAAGAAAAGTGGAAGGAGGAGACCAATAATGCCATTAATGCCAAAAAGAACAAAGCATAGAAAAATGCAAAAAGGTAGAATGAGAGGAAAAGCAACTAGAGGAAATAGAGTTACAGATGGAGAATATGGAATTCAAGCTGTAACAGCTGGTTTAATTACAAGTAACCAAATAGAAGCAGCTCGTATTGCTATGACTCGTTATATAAAAAGAGGTGGAAAAGTTTGGATTAAAATATTCCCAGACAAACCAATAACTGCAAAACCTATCGGTACTCGTATGGGTAAAGGTAAAGGAGCTCCAGAATATTGGGTAGCAGTTGTAAAACCAGGTAGAGTAATGTTCGAAATATCTGGAGTATCAGAAGAAATTGCTAGAGAAGCCTTAAGACTTGCTATGAATAAACTACCTAATAAAACAAAATTTGTAGCAAAAGAAACTGAAAAGGTAGGTGATAGTGATGAAGATAAATAAAATAAAAGAAATGTCTTCACCAGAGCTAGAAAAAGAATTAGGTGAACTAAAAACAGAACTATTCAAGCTAAAATTTAGTTTAGCTACAAATGGATTAGAAAATCCTATGAAAATAAAAAGTGTAAAAAAAGATATAGCTAGAATAAATACAATATTAACAGCAAGAAAAATAGCAGAAGCAAAAAAATAATAGCTAAAATATAAGAAAAAAGGGAATAACGCATTAAAAAAATAAGGTTAATAATAAAAGTAATTATTTATATAATTATAGAACCTAAAAGAAAAAGATGTGTCCTGACATAATTTAGAAAGGAGAAATCTAAATGGAAGAAAGAAATCTTCGTAAAGTTATGGTTGGTACTGTTATATCAAACAAAATGGATAAAACAGTAGTTGTAGTTGTTGAAACAAGTGTAAGCCATAAAGCATATGGAAAAACAGTAAAAAGAACTTATAAACTAAAAGCACATGATGAAGAAAATGCATGTCAAATAGGAGATAAAGTAAAAGTAATGGAAACAAGACCACTATCTAAAGATAAAAGATGGAGAGTAGTTGAAATTTTAGAAAAAGCTATTAAAAAATAAAAAAGAGGAAAATACCTCAAAGAAAACAAATCAAAAATAATATTATAGTAAATAGTATTCCATAACAAAAAAGAAAGGAGAAATTATAAATGATCCAACAACAAACAAGATTAAAAGTAGCAGACAACACAGGTGCAAAAGAAATTATGTGTATAAGATGCTTAGGTGGTTCATATAGAAAAACCTCTAACATTGGAGACGTAATAGTAGCTTCAGTAAAATCAGCAACACCAGGTGGAGTTGTAAAAAAAGGTGATGTTGTGAAAGCAGTTATAGTAAGATCAAAAAGAGGACTAAGAAGACCAGATGGTTCATATATAAAATTTGACGAAAACGCAGCAGTAATAATAAAAGAAGATGGAACACCAAAAGGAACACGTATCTTCGGACCAGTAGCAAGAGAACTAAGAGAAAAAGAATACATGAAAATATTATCACTAGCTCCAGAGGTTCTTTAAGCCGTTAGCGAAAATATTTATGATATTTGAGCTTTACGGATTAAAGATACAATCGAGTGAAGCGAGATTGTAAATAATAAAACATAATATTCAAGATAAATAATCGAGAAAAGGAGGGTAAACTCTAATGAGAATAAAAAAAGGAGACAACGTTCAAATTTTATCAGGAAATGACAAAGGAACAACAGGAGAAGTTCTTGAAGTAATTCCAAAAAAAGATAAAATAATTGTAAAAGGAGTTAATATAAGAAAAAAGCACATAAAAGCAAAAAGACAAGGGGACGAAAGTGGAATCATATCAGTAGAATGTGCAATACCAAGTTCAAAAGCAAATATAGTATGTGCTAAATGTGGAAAAGCAACAAAAATAGGATATAAAGAAGAAAAAGACAAAAAAATACGTATTTGTAAAAAATGCGGAGCAAAATTAAATTAAAAGAAAGGAGGATTAACAAATAATGGAAAAATTAAGAGAACAATATGAAAAAGAAATAATCCCAGCATTAATGAAAAAATTCGAATATAAATCTGTTATGCAAGTACCAAAAATTGACAAAATAGTAATAAACATTGGTTTAGGAGACTTAAAAGAAAACCCTAAAGCCTTAGAAAATGCGATGAATGATTTAACAATAATTACAGGTCAAAGACCAATAGTAACAAAAGCAAGAAAATCAATTGCAGCCTTTAAATTAAGAGAAGGAGTTAACATTGGATGTAAAGTTACATTAAGAGCAGATAAAATGTATGATTTTGCATATAAATTATTCAATGTAGCACTTCCAAGAGTTAGAGATTTTAGAGGGGTATCAAAAGACTCTTTTGATGGAAGAGGAAATTACTCTATGGGAATCAAAGAGCAACTAATATTCCCTGAAATAGAATATGACAAAGTAGATAAATTAAGAGGTATGGATATAATTTTTGTAACAACAGCTAAAACTGATGAAGAAGCTAGAGAGTTACTAAAATTAATGGGTATGCCTTTCAAAGCATAAATCATATAAAATGCATACATAGTAGAATTAGGAAAGGAGTAATACTATGGCTAAAAAATCAATGAAAGTAAAACAAGCAAGGCCACAAAAGTATAAAACAAGAGAATATAACAGATGTAAATTATGTGGAAGACCACATAGTTATATTAGAAAATATGGAATTTGCCGTGTGTGTTTTAGAGAATTAGCACATAAGGGAGAAATTCCAGGTGTTAAGAAAGCTAGCTGGTAGACAAAATTATCAGTTTTCAAAACAATATAGAAAAGAATATGAAAAAAGGAGGTAAGTAGTTAATGAACATTACAGACCCAATAGCAGATATGTTAACAAGAATTAGAAATGCAAATAGTTCAAAGCATAAGACAGTTGATATTCCAGCTTCAAATATGAAACTAGGAATTGCTGACATACTATTTAAAGAAGGATATATAAAAGCTTTTGAAGAAATTAGAGACGATGCTCAAGGAATTATAAGAATTACTTTAAAATATGATGAAAAAGGAAATAGAGTAATTGATGGATTAAGAAGAATAAGTAAACCAGGTTTACGTGTATATGCATCTAAAGAAGAATTACCTAGAGTACTAAATGGATTAGGAATAGCAATTATTTCAACTTCAAAAGGATTAAAAACAGATAAAGAAGCTAGACAATTAGGTGTTGGTGGAGAAGTCTTAGCTTATATTTGGTAATACTCATTCACTAATATATAAATAAAGTATCTAAAAGTAAAAAGAATTTGTTAAAAGGAGGGAAGACTAAAAATGTCAAGAATAGGAAATAAACCAATTACTGTTCCATCTGAAGTACAAGTAAAAATAGATGGTCAAAATATTATTGTAACAGGACCAAAAGGAACAATGGAAAGAGAAATACATAAAGACATTTCAGTAGAAATGACAGATAACATCATTAAAGTTACAAGAAAAGATGATGAAGCAACAAGTAGAAGTTTACATGGATTAACTAGAACTTTAATTAATAACATGATTATTGGTGTAACATCAGCATATAGTAAAGAATTACAAATTAATGGTGTTGGATATAGAGTTCAAAAACAAGGAAATGATTTAAATTTAACCTTAGGATACTCACATCCAGTAATTTTCGAAGCACCAGAAGGAATTACCTTTGACGTTCCAAACCCTAATACAATTATAGTTAATGGAATAGATAAAGAATTAGTTGGTCAAACAGCAGCTGTTATAAGAACTAAGAGACCACCTGAAGTATATAGAGGTAAAGGAATTAAATATGCTGATGAAGTTATTAGACGTAAAGAAGGTAAAACAGGTAAATAAAATTTGTAGTTAATAAAAACTCAATTTTTTAGAAAGGAGTAATAAAAATGGTAAAAAAGACAGATAGAAAAATGGAAAGAGAAAGAAGACATTTAAGAGTAAGAAGAAAAATATCTGGAACAGCAGAAAGACCAAGATTATGTATATATAGAAGCAATACAAACATATATGTACAAATAATTGATGATGTTGCTGGAAATACATTAGTTCAAGCTTCTACTTTAGACAAAGAAATTAAAACAAAGCATGCTAATAAAGTTGCTGCAAAAGAAGTAGGACAATTAATTGCAAAAAGAGCTATAGAGAAGAAAATAGAAAATGTAGTATTTGACCGTGGTGGATATATCTATCATGGAGTTGTTAAAGAACTAGCAGAAGCAGCTAGAGAAGGTGGATTAAAATTCTAGTAAATTTGTAAGTAAAACAATATATACTAGATTTAAAATCACAAAATGTATTTTGTAAACAATATAGAAATAAGGAGGTAAAGCTAAAACCTATGGAAGAAAAAAATGAATTAAAAGAAAAAGTTGTAGCTATTAATAGAGTTGCTAAAGTTGTTAAAGGTGGTAGAACTTTTAGATTTAGTGCTGTAGTAGTAGTTGGAGATGAAAACGGTCATGTAGGTGTAGGAAATGGTAAAGCTGCAGAAGTACCAGATGCAATAAAAAAAGCAATCCAAGAAGCTAAAAAGAACTTAGTTGAAGTTCCAATAGTTGGAACAAGTGTACCACATGAATATGTAGGAAAATTTGGAAGTGCTAAAGTAATGTTAAAACCAGCAGTTGTTGGTACAGGACTTATTGCAGGAGGTAGTGTTAGACCAGTACTTGAACTTGCAGGATATAAAGATATAAGAACAAAAGTTATAGGAACTAATAATCCAAGAAACGTAGTTTATGCTACAATAGAAGGATTAAAATCTATGCAAACAGTTGAGCAAGTTGCTAAAAAAAGAGGAAAAAAAGTAGACGATATTTTATAAAAATACTATTTAGGGGATAACACAATATATACATATAAATAAAAGTCCCCTTTTATCAAAGAAAAAGGAGGTGCAAGGCATAATGAAAATAGGAGAATTAAAACCAGCTGTTAAGAAAACAAAAAGAAACATAGTAGGACGTGGAATTGGTTCAGGAAATGGAAAAACATCAGGAAGAGGTCAAAAAGGACAAAAAGCAAGATCAGGTGGAGGAGTAAGAAGAGGATTTGAAGGTGGGCAAACACCATTATATAGAAGATTACCAAAAAGAGGATTTAATAACATACACAGAAAGACTTATACAGAAGTTACTTTAACAATGTTAAACAAATCTAATGCAACTGAAGTTACAGCTGCTACTCTATTAGAAGAAGGAATAATAGGAAAAGTAAATGACGGAATAGTAATTTTAGCTACAGGAAAATTAGATAAAAAATTGAACGTTAAGGCTAATAGATTCACAACAAAAGCAAAAGAAGAAATCGAAGCTTTAGGTGGAAAGGCAGAGGTGATTTAGGTGTCAGGATTTTTAAATTCAATTCGTGGGCAATCTTCAGCTTCTGCGAAGACATCAATGTTTAAAACAATAAAAAATGCTATATCAACACCAGAAGTGAGAAAAAAGTTATTTTATACCTTAATATTAATTGTTGTATTTAGATTTGGATGTTATATTACAGTTCCAGGAGTAAATAGTATTGCCTTAAATGATGCAATGGGAGATACAAATGGAATAGCTGGACTAATTGACATGATATCAGGAGGAGCTTTTTCAAGATTCTCAGTATTTGCAATGTCAATAAGTCCATATATTACTGCATCAATTGTAATTCAATTACTTGCAATGATTATACCATCTTTAGAAAGATTAACTAAAGAAGGTGGAGAAGAAGGAAGAAAAAAGATAAATAGATATACTAAACTATTAACTGTAGTATTAGCTCTAGTTGAGGGAACAGGTATTTACTTATCTTACAAATCTTCTGGAATATTTGTAGATAATACTTTTCTAACAGGATTTTTAGTAGTAACAGGTTTAGTTGCTGGAACTGCTTTATTAATGTGGTTAGGAGAACAAATTACAAGTAAAGGTATTGGAAATGGAATTTCCTTATTAATTTTTATTGGTATTATTTCAAGATTACCAAGTGGAATTACAACATTATGGAATATAATTTTACCACAAGCAGGATTTAGTACAACAGGTTTATTGACTGCAATAGGAATTGTCATTGGAGCACTTATTTTAGTAGCAGGCGTTGTATTTGTACAACAAGCTGAAAGAAGAGTACCTGTACAATATTCTAAAAAAGTAGTAGGAAGAAAGATGGTTGGTGCACAAAATACACATATACCATTAAAATTAGCAATGGCAGGTGTTATGCCAGTAATCTTTGCTTCTTCCTTTATGACTTTTCCAGCTATGATTATCCAAATATTTGTATCAGATATAGCAAATCAAACAGGATTTTTAGCAGGTTTATATAAATTTTCTATTGCTACATCAAGTTCAAGTGTTGGAATAGGATATTCTATAGCTAATGCTCTTGTGTATTTGTTGTTAATTATAGGATTTACATTTTTCTATACTTATGCAACTTTTAATCCAGCAGAAGTATCTAATAATATAAAGAAAAATGGTGGATTTATACCAGGAATTAGAGCTGGAAAACCAACTACAGAATACTTATCATCAATTATATCTAAATTGACATGGTTTGGTGGTTTATTCTTATCATTAATTGCAATTTTACCAATGCTATTAAGATTTACAAATCTTAATATTGCTTTTGGAGGAACATCAATATTAATCGTTGTAGGTGTAGCACTAGAAACAGTGCAACAATTAGAATCTCAATTAGCAATGAGACATTATAAGGGATTCTTAGAGTAATATTGTTGGTAATAAGAATTTAGTCTGTATATTGTTTTATTTATGCAGACTTTATTCTATCTTTTTACTTAATTTAGATAGTTTTTATAATATTTATTGTTAATAATTTTTAAGATATTTTTTAAAGTTTTCGACTCGCTTCCAAAGGGTTATAATTATTTATTATTTTCACTGCCCCATTCTAAAAATTCTAAAAAAAGTTTTTCAAACTTTTTAGAATTTTTGAACGGTTACCCCAGAGTCATTCAAAAATAAAGAATTATAACCCTTCTCGTGCTATTTGTAATAATATATAAAATATCAATAAATATTATAAAGATTATCTAATAATAGATAATTAAAAAAGAAAATGGAGGGAAAAATATGATAATTATTATGTTAGGAGCACCAGGAACTGGTAAAGGAACAGTTGCAAGTATTTTATCTGAAAAAATTAATATTCCACAGATCTCAACAGGAGATATATTTAGAAAACACATAAAAGAACAAACAGAATTAGGGCAATTAGCAAACAAATATATATCAAAAGGACAACTTGTTCCAGATGAAGTAACAGTAAAACTAGTACAAGATAGATTAAAAGAAGAAGATGCAAAACAAGGTGCTATATTAGATGGATTTCCAAGAACAGTTAAGCAAGCAGAAGAATTAGATAAAATGTTAAGAGAAAAAAACGAAAAAGTGAATATGGTAATAAATTTAACAACTCCAGAAGAAGAAATAATAGAAAGAATAGTAAATAGAAGAGTATGTGTAAATTGTAAAACAGTATATAATTTAAAACTAAAACCATCAAAGCAAGAAGGAATATGTGATGTTTGTGGTAATGAACTAATTCAAAGAGAAGATGATAATGTAGAAACTATAAAATCAAGACTAAAAACTTATTTCGAGCAAACAAGCCCATTAATAAATTATTACGAACAAAAAGGAATTTTAAATACAGAAGAAGTAAGTGAAAAAATAAATAGATTAGGAAAAGATATAGCAATAGAATTAGCAGGAAAACTAAAAAAATAATAAAGTTATCATCGTAAGGAGATGAAGAAGTTGGTAACAATAAAATCCAAAAAAGAGATAGAATACATGAGAGAAGCATGTAAAGTTGTAGCATTAATGTATCAAGAAATCGAGAATAAAATTAAACCAGGAATGACAACTCTAGAAGTTGACAATATTGCAGAAAAGGTTATAAAAAAATTAGGAGCCATACCAGCAGAAAAAGGATATAATCCAGGGATTAAAGGAATACCACCATATCCCGCATCAATATGTATATCTATAAATGATGAAATAATTCATGGAGTTCCATCAAAAGATAAAATAATAAAAGAAGGAGATATTGTAAGTATAGATACAGTAGCCTTAAAGAATGGATATAATGGAGATGCAGCAAGAACCTTTATGATAGGAAAGGTATCTAAAGATGCAGAAAGATTAGTAGAAGTTACAAAACAGGCTTTTTTTGAAGGGATAAAATTTGCAAAACCTGGATATAGAATAGGAGACATCAGCCATGCTATTGGTGAATATGTAAAAGCACAAGGCTACAGTGTATTAAGAGAATTTCAAGGACATGGAATTGGAAAACAAATGCATGAAGATCCAGGGATACCAAACTATGGAAAAGCTGGAAGAGGAATTAGAATAGAACCAGGAATGACCTTAGCAATAGAACCAATGGTAATACAAGGAAAACCAAATATTTTAGAACTAGAAGATGGATGGACAATAGTAACAGAAGATGGAAGTTTGTCAGCACATTACGAAAATACAATATTAATTACAGAAAAAGAACCAGAAATATTGACAATACTTTAAAAATAGTATATAATACAATAGTTATTATTTATTTAAGGAAAAAAATGGATAATAAAACTCTTAAACTAGGAGGTAAAAAAGTTGGCAAAAGAGGATGTTATAGAAGTAGAAGGTACAGTTGTAGAAACCTTACCAAATACAAACTTTAAAGTAGAACTTGAAAATGGACATCAAATATTAGCTCATATCTCAGGAAAACTAAGAATGAACTACATCAAAATCTTACCAGGAGATAAAGTAAAAGTAGAACTTTCACCATATGATTTAACAAGAGGAAGAATCACATGGAGAGCAAAATAAATGCAAAAAATTAACCCATATATAAACAGAAAGGCTAATAAACAACAGCCACTGTAATTAGCCAAGGAGGTGTATAAAATGAAAGTAAGAGCATCAGTGAAAAAGATATGTGACAAATGCAAAATAATAAAAAGAAAGGGTAAAATAAGAGTAATCTGTGAAAACCCAAAACATAAGCAAAGACAAGGATAATCCTTAATTAGTTAACAACACAAATTTGGTAGCGGCTGTGTATATTTTATAATATATACATATCAATTTGTGTTTATATATATGTTTTAAAGTTGTTAAAGATCAATAAAATGTATGGAGCTACATTAAATTGATGCATTTCACCTTTAACAGATTTTAGGACAAACAAATAAATAAAAAAAGAATTATTGTGGAGGTGCAAAAAAATATGGCTCGTATAGCGGGAGTAGATTTACCTAAAGAAAAAAGAGTAGAAATAGGACTTACATATATTTATGGAATAGGAGTAGCAAGTTCTAAAAAAATTCTTGAAAAAGCTGGTATCAATCCAGACACTAGAGTAAAAGACTTAACAGATGATCAAGTAAATGATATTAGAAAAGTAATTGATGAAACTTATACAGTTGAAGGAGACCTAAGAAGAGAAGTTGCTTTAAACATTAAAAGACTTACAGAAATCGGATGTTATAGAGGTTTAAGACATAGAAGAGGACTACCAGTTAGAGGTCAAAGAACAAAAACTAATGCTAGAACTAGAAAAGGTCCTAGAAAATTAGTTAGTAAAAGCAAAAAATAAATCCTAAATTAATTAAAATCAACATCATGTACATTTTTATTATTTATTTCAAACTTTGATGTACAAAGAGTATGTCTTCATCTTAAAATAAATCTTAAAAATGCACTATATACTAATTTTAATAAATTTAAAAAATACACATTTAAGAAATTAAAAGATTTATAAAAGTGAATTTTAGTTTAGAATTAAATTTTGAATAAGGAGGAATTATGCAAAATGGCTAAAAGTGTAGCAACTAAAAAAGTAGCTAGAAGAAATAGAAAAAACATTGAAAAAGGTTCAGCTCATATTCATTCTAGTTTTAATAATACAATAGTTACAATAACAGATACACAAGGAAATACAATATCATGGGGAAGTGCTGGAGAATTAGGTTTCAAAGGTTCTAGAAAAAGCACACCATATGCAGCAGGTCAAGTTGCTGAAACAGCTGCAAAAGCAGCAATGGAACATGGTTTAAAATCTGTAGAAGTATTTGTTAAAGGACCAGGTTCAGGAAGAGAAGCAGCAATAAGATCACTACAAACAGCTGGTCTTGAAATAAGTGCAATAAAAGATGTAACACCAATACCACATAATGGATGTAGACCACCAAAAAGAAGAAGAGTATAGGTGAAAATGTAAAGCAGATAATAAAGGAAAAATTTAAAAAATTATAGAAATAAAGAAAGCTATTAGAAAAAGAAAGGAGTTATAAAATGGCAAGATATAAAGACGAACAATGTCGTAGATGCCGTAGAGAAGGACAAAAATTGTTCTTAAAAGGTGAAAGATGTTTTTCAGATAAATGTAGTATATCAAGAAGAAACTATGCACCAGGAGACCATGGACAAAAAAGAGCAAAACTTTCTGAATACGGAACACAGTTAAGAGAAAAACAAAAAACAAAAGCATATTATGGAGTTGGAGAAAAACAATTTAGAAAATATTTCGAAATGGCTTCAAATAAAAAAGGTGTAACAGGTGAAAACTTATTACAATTATTAGAAAGCAGACTAGATAATGTTGTATATAGATTAGGGTATGGAACTTCAAGAGCACAAGCAAGACAATTTGTAAATCATGCACAATTTGAAGTAAATGGTAAAAAAGTAAATATACCTTCATATATAGTTAAACCAGGAGACGTAATATCAGTAAGAGAAAGCAAAAAAGATAATGGTACAATAAAAATAAATGCAGAAGAATCTTCAAAAAGACCAGTTCCATCATGGCTAGAAAGAGACACAGAAAAATTAAGTGGTAAAGTAATTAGATTAGCATCTAGAGAAGATATAGATATTGCAATTGAAGAGCATTTAATAGTAGAGCTTTACTCAAAATAATAACTAAAGTAAAAGTAATAATAAAAGGTTTAATAAAAACTTTAAACACATTTTACTTAAAAACCTGCAAAGTTTTTAAAGAGATTTATTCTCAAAATATTAGGAGGTAAAAATGATAGAATTTGAAAAGCCAAATATTGAATGTCTAGAGGTTGACGATATAAATAACTATGCAAAATTTGTATGTGAACCATTAGAAAGAGGTTATGGTGTAACAATAGGAAACTCATTAAGGAGAATCTTACTTTCATCACTTCCTGGATGTGCAATAACAAGTGCAAAAATAGATGGTGTATTACATGAATTTTCAACAATACCTAATGTAGTGGAAGATGTACCAGAAATAATAGTAAACTTAAAAAATGTCAGATTAAAAACTAGTGATAACGAAGAAAAAATACTTAGAATAGACTTCAAAGGAGAGGGAGAAGTTAAAGCAGAAGATATCATAACAGATGGAACAATAGAAGTATTAAACCCAGACTTACATATTGCCACAGTTTCAAAAGGTGGAAGTTTAAAAATTGAAATGACTGCTGATAAAGGTAGAGGATACAATTCAGCTGAAAAAAATAAAAAGCCAAATCAAGACATATCAGTATTACCAATAGACTCTATTTATACACCTGTCAAAAAAGTAAATTACCAAGTAGAAAACACTAGAGTTGGTCAAATGGTTGATTATGATAAACTAATAATAGAAGTGTGGACAGATGGAAGCTTAAAAGCACATGAAGCTTTAAGCTTAGCAGCAAAAGTTATGACAGGACATTTAGAACTATTTATTGACTTATCAGAAGCTACAAAAAATACACAAGTAATGATAGAAAAAGAAGAAGATAAAAAAGAAAAAGTTCTTGAAATGTCAATAGAAGAACTAGAATTATCTGTAAGATCTTTCAACTGTTTAAAAAGAGCTGGAATATCTACAGTTGAAGATTTAACAAGTAAATCTGAAACAGATATGCTAAAAGTAAGAAATTTAGGTAAAAAGTCATTTGACGAAGTAACAGCAAAATTACATTCATTAGGATTAGATTTTGCAAGAGAAGAAGAATAAAAACAAAAAATAAATATAAGGGCAATTCATTAATAAGAAAGAGAAACAACATATCAAAAAAAATATTAATGATTATGCCTGACATTATAAAGGAAGGTGAAAAAATTGGCTACTAATAGAAAATTAGGAAAAACAACAGATATAAGAATGGCAATGCTAAAAAATTTAACAACTGACTTAATTATGCATGGAAAAATAGAAACTACTTGTGCCAGAGCAAAAGAAGTTAAAGCAATTGCAGATAGCTTAATATCACTTGCTATAAAAGAAAAAGATAACTTCGAAATGGTAGATGTTAAAGTAATAAAAGCAAAATTAGATGCAAAAGGAAATAAAGAAACAGAATTAGTAAAAAGTAAAAATGGTAAAGAATACTTAAAAGTAGTAAAAGAAGAAACTACAGAACAAAGACAAAAAGATATGCCAACTAGATTAAATGCTAGAAGAAAAATGATGAGAAAATTAAACAAAGTTAAAGATAGCGAAGGAAATAATATAGACTTACCATCAAAATTATTTAATGAAATAGCTCCAAAATATGCTGGTAAAAATATAGGTGGATTTACTCGTATTGTTAAAGCTGGTCCACGTAGAGGAGACGGAGCAGAAGTTGCTATATTACAACTTATTTAATGTAAATAAAAGTAATAATTAAAAGGAATATATCTTAATATTAAGTATATTCTTTTTTTATAATATGAAGATAAAAACAACATTTTCACATAAAATAAATAAAAAACATATAATATTCCATAGGAGGCTTTAAAATAATGGAATTAGTATTAAATACCATATTTTGGACACTAGCTATTTATGGATTATTTGAAATAATAAAAAATATTATATACTTATGTACATATACAAAATTAACATCAGATGGAATATATTTAATTATAGCAGTAAAGAACCAAGAAGAAAAAATAGAAGGTTTTTTGCGAGCAACCCTATTTAAGATATTATATGGCAGAGAAGAATACCTTAAAAACATAATAATAGCAGATTTAAAATCTACTGATAATACAAAAGAAATCGCTAAAAAGTTATCATATGAATATGAATGTTTAAAAGTAGTCAGTTGGAAAGAATGTAAAGACATAATAGATAATATAGATGATGCATAATTACATATTAATTTAACTTTTAGTTACCTTACATTATGCTAAGAAATTACAAAAGTAGAGGAAGATATAAAATAATATATTTTAAAACCTTGACTAAACATAAAAATGTTTATATAATAATAACACATTATAAGTGGAGTTAAGCCTTATATTTAAAAATAAATTGTATATATTTACAATACACATAAAAATAGCAGAGGAGAAATACATGGAAATAACAGGAGAAGTACTAGATATACGATATAGAAACGAAGTAAATAGTTATACAATAGCAGATTTTGAATCAGAAGAAGAAATCACAACAATAGTAGGATATCTACCATTTATAAATACTGGAGACACACTTAAATTAGAAGGAAAATTTGTTGAGCATAAGGAATATGGAAGACAATTTAAAATAGACACATTCGAGAAAATGATGCCAAAAACAACAGGATCATTACAACGATATTTAGCAAATGGCAACATAAAAGGAATAGGAGAAGCAATATCAAAAAGAATAATAAATAAATTTGGGGAAGAAACCATTCACATATTAAAATATGACCCCTTAAAACTAGCACAAATAAAAGGAATATCAGAAAAGAAAGCAAAAGAGATATCAGAAAGCTTCATAGAAAACTGGGAAATGTGGCAAATAGTTGGATTTTTAGAAAGATTTGGAATAGGAGCAGAGCATGCAAAGAAAGTGTATGAATTATATGGAATAAATGCAATAGAAGAAATAGAATCAAATCCATATATCTTAATAGACTTAGCAAGAGGGATAGATTTTAAGCAGATAGATAAAATGGCATTAGAAATTGGAATAAGTTATGATAATAACAAAAGAGTAGAAAGTGGAATAAAATACGCATTAATTAGAAGCACTTATAATGGAAATAGTTGTGTAAATGAAGATAATTTAATACAATTTGTAATACAACTATTAGATATAACAAAAGAAAATGTAGAAGATGGAATAATAAATTTAAAAGTAAAAAATGAAATTGTCGTAGAAGAAAGAGAAAATAATAATTTTATTTATATAAAACATTTTTATGAAACAGAACAAGAAATTGCAATTAGAATAAAAAGACTACAACAAAGTAAAAATATAAAAAAAGTAAAAAACATAAATGAAGAATTAGATAAAATAGAAGGAAACTCTAAAATAGAATTATCAAACAAACAAAAAGAAGCAATAGAATTAATAAACGAAAATAATGTAACAATTATAACTGGTGGACCAGGAACAGGAAAAACAACAATAATAAAAAGTATAATTGAAATATACGAAAGAAATGGAAAAAAAGTAGTATTATGTGCACCAACAGGAAGAGCTGCTAAAAGGATGACAGAAGCAACAGAAAAAGAAGCATCAACATTACATAGACTATTAGAAATAGGAAAAATTGACGAAGATAGCCTATATAAAAATGACACAGATTATGAAGGAGCACCAATAGATGCTGATATAATAATTGTTGATGAAATGTCTATGGTAGATATGTTTCTAATGAATTATCTATTAAAATGTATTTATAAAAGTACAAAACTAATATTAGTAGGAGATGAGGATCAATTAGCATCAGTGGGACCAGGAACAGTACTAAAAGATTTAATACATTCAGAAGAAATAACAACAATACACTTAGACAAGATTTTTAGACAAGCAGCAAAAAGCAAAATAGTATTAAATGCACATAGAGTAAACAATGGAGAAAATTTTATAAAAAAAGAAGAAAACACTTCAGAAGAAATGCAAGAAGACTTTTTCTTTATAAAACAGAATTCACAAGAAAAAGTAGTATCAGAAATAATATCTTTGTGTACAGGAAGATTAAAAAAATTTGGAAACTATGATTTCTTTCAAAATATACAAGTACTAACACCAACAAAAAAAGGCATAATAGGAACAAGAGAACTAAATAAAGTATTGCAGGAAAATTTAAATCCAGCAAAAAATGGATTATCAGAAAAGTTAAGTATGGGGGCAATATATAGAATTAATGATAGGGTAATGCAGATAAAAAATAATTATGATATAGATTGGCAAAAAGACATAAAAGGGAGCAAAGAGTGGGGACGAGGAGTCTTTAATGGAGAAATAGGTACAGTACAAAAAATAGACGAAGTAAACAAACAAATAGAAATTAAATTTGATGATGAAAAAATAGCATTATATGATTATCAAGATTTGGATCAAATAGAACATAGTTATAGCATAACAATACATAAAGCACAACGGAAGTGAATTTGATGTAGTTATAATGGCAATACCGCCATCTGCACCAATGCTTATGACAAGAAACCTACTTTATACAGGAATAACAAGAGCAAAAAAGTTATTAATAATAGTAGGATATGAGAAAGTAGTACAATATATGATACAAAATATTGATAGTAAAAAAAGAAATACAGGATTAGAAGATAAAATGAGACAATTAGGTGCATCCTAATTAATCTCATTTTTTTAATTTAATAAATGTATCATAGATATTTGGAAATTGTTTCTGTATTCGTATAGGCTTTAAATTTATATCTGTAAAACAGTGTTTTGTTTCTCCAGTTAAAATAATATTACCATTTTGTTTATCTTTAACATTATATCCAACTGTTAACCTTACCCCATTAAAATCCTTAATGTAAGGTTCAATTATAATTGTGTCATCAAATGTTACATGTTGCTTAAAAGAACAGTTTACACCTAAAACAGGTATCATTATTCCTTGTTCTTCAAGATATGAGTATGGAATATTCATTTTATTTAACATATAACATCTTGCTTCCTCTAAAAATCTTATATAGTTTGAATGATGTACAATTCCCATTTTATCTGTTTCATAATAATTTATTTTTCTTTCATAATTAATACTCATTTTAATATCATCCTTTCAAATTGTTATTATAAGTAAAGCTTAAACAAATGTCAATTAAATTATGGTAATCGCTTAAAGTTTTAATTTTTTATTTGTTAATAGTTATTTTATTAAAAATAGCGCGAGAAGGATTATAATTATTTATTTTTGAGTGACTCCGGGGTAACCGTTCCAAAATTCTTAGAAAAGTTAGAAAACTTTTCTATAGAATTTTGAGAATGGGGCAACGAAAACAATAAATAATTATAATCCTTTGGGAGCGAGCAGATTTTATAAATATTAACAAATAAAAAATTAAAACTTTAAGCGATTGCCATACAAATAAATATGCTAATTAAATTACTAAAAATTTTATATTATAGATGTAGAATTTTGGAGAATAAATTGATATAATACTAAAAAAAGAAAGTTATAACATAAATTATACTTAAGCTTTAAGTAACACTTTTTAATTTATTTAACTTTGAGGGGAGAAAAAGGATGTCAGATTTTGTACATTTACATATACATAGTGAATTCAGTTTATTAGATGGAGCAAATAGAATAAAAGATTTGCCCAAAAGAGCTAAAGAACTTGGAATGAAATCAATTGCTATTACAGACCATGGAGTTATGTATGGAGCAATTGACTTTTATAAAGCATGTAAAGCAGAAGGAATAAAGCCAATAATAGGATGTGAAGTATATGTTGCACCTCGTTCACGTTTTGATAAAGAACCCAATATTGACAATAGATATAACCATTTAATTTTACTAGCAAAAAATAATGAAGGCTACAAAAATTTAAGTAAATTAGTATCAATTGGATTTACAGAGGGGTATTATTATAAGCCACGTATAGATTTAGAGATGTTAGAAAAATATCATGAAGGTCTTATATGTTTAAGTGCGTGTTTAGCTGGTTCAGTAAATCAAGCCTTATTAAATGGTCAAAACGAAAA
Source organism: uncultured Clostridia bacterium (assembly GCA_948857205.1). Classification (GTDB taxonomy): domain Bacteria; phylum Bacillota; class Clostridia; order TANB77; family CAG-508; genus CAG-269. The sequence goes on along the minus strand of CAQPRV010000062.1, from coordinate 10,847 downwards.
AGCAGAAGAAATAGCCTTATGGCATAAAAAAATTTTTGGAGAAGATTATTATATAGAAATTCAAAATAATGGAATAAAAGAACAAGTTTTAGCAAATCAAAAGCTAGTAGCACTGGCTAGGAAGCTAGATATACAACTTGTAGCTACAAATGATGCACATTATTTAAAAAGAGAAGATGCATATAATCATGAAGTTTTATTGTGTATACAAACAGGTAAAAGAATGAGTGATCTTGACAGAATGAGGTTTGAAACAGATGAATTATATGTAAAATCGCCAGAGGAAATGAGTGAGTATTTTAAAGCATTTCCTGATGCAATTGAAAATACTGTAAAAATTGCAGAAAAATGTAATGTAGAATTTGAATTTGGAAATACAATACTTCCAAATTATGATGTTCCAAAAGAATTTGCAACACACTACGATTATTTTAAAAAATTATGTGATGATGGTATTAAAAATAGATATGGAGAAAATCCATCAAAAGAAATATTAGATAGAGCAGAATATGAATTAAATGTAATTAAAGAAATGGGATATGTAGACTATTTCTTAATTGTATGGGATTTTATTCATTATGCTAAAACACATAGAATTCCAGTAGGACCAGGTAGAGGTTCTCGGTGCTGGTTCAATTATTGCTTATGCAATAGAAATTACAGATATTGATCCTATGAAATATGGATTGCTTTTTGAAAGATTTTTGAATCCAGAAAGAATTAGTATGCCTGACTTTGATGTTGACTTTTGTTATGAGCATAGGCAAGATGTAATAGATTATGTTTCAGAAAAATATGGTCATGATCATGTTTCACAGATTATAACTTTTGGAACAATGTCTGCCAGAATGGTAATTCGAGATGTGTCAAGAGTTTTAGATGTTGCATATTCTGAAGCGGATAATCTAGCAAAAATGATTCCTAACGAATTGCACATAACAATAAAAAAGGCATTAGATCAAAATAAAGAATTGAACGATTTATATGAAACAGATGAGACAGTAAAAAAGGTTTTAGATGTAGCAATGGGGCTAGAAGGAATGCCAAGACAGGCATCAACACATGCATGTCGGGATAGTTATAACAAAAGATCCAGTAGATACTTATGTACCCTTATATGTACGAGATAATCAGATTTCAACACAATATATAATGACAACCTTAGAAGAATTAGGACTACTAAAAATGGATTTTTTAGGCTTAAGAACCTTAACAGTTATTCAAGATACATTAGATTTGGTAAAAGAAAATAGAGGAATTGATGTAGAATTTGATAAAGAAATGGCAGATCCAAAAGTATATAAATTATGGCAAGAAGGAAAAAGTTGTGGAATATTTCAATTTGAGTCTCAAGGTATGACAAACTTTATGAAAGAATTAAAACCAGACTGTTTAGAAGACTTAATAGCAGGAGTTTCCTTATATAGACCAGGACCTATGGATCAAATACCAAGATATGTAAAAGGAAAATTACATCCAGGGCATAACGAATATACACATCCAAGTTTAGAGCCAATATTAAATGTAACCTATGGATGTATGGTATATCAAGAACAAGTTATGCAAATAGTACGTGATTTAGCAGGATATTCTCTAGGAAGAGCAGATTTAGTAAGAAGAGCAATGGGAAAGAAAAAGCTAGATGTTATGGCAAAAGAAAGAGAGATATTTATTCATGGACAAGTGGATGAAGAAGGAAATGTAGTAGTTACAGGTTGTGTAAGAAATGGAATAGATGAAAAATCCGCAGATAAGATATTTGATGAAATGGCTGAATTTGCAAAATATGCTTTTAATAAATCACATGCAGCATGTTATGCAGTAGTAGCCTATAGAACTGCATATTTAAAAGCCTATTATCCAGCAGAATTTATGGCTGCAACTCTAAATAGTTTTTTAGGAAATTTAGATAAGATACCACAATATATAGATGAGTGTAAAACTCTTGGAATAGAAATATTGAAGCCAGAAATAAATCATAGTAATACAAAATTTACTGTTGAGGATGTAAAAAGTAATAAAAACGAAATAACAAAAGATATACAAAAAATTGGAAAAGTTCGTTTTGGGCTTCGGAAGTATAAAAAATGTTGGAACAGTTCCAGTAAATAGTATTGTTAAAGAAAGAAACGAAAACGGACCATATAAAAACTTTACAGACTTCTGTGAAAGAATAGCAGATGAAGCGGTTAATAAAAAATGTATAGAAAGTCTAATAAAAGCGGGAGTATTTGATGAATTTGAGCAAACAAGAAGTACACTTTTAGCATCTTTTGAAACTATAATTGATACAATACAAGCAGGAAAGAAAAAAGGCTTAAAAGGACAAGTATCAATGTTTGATATAGGAACAGAGGAAGAAAAAGAAGAATTAAAGGAAATTAAATATACCTTTGAAGAACATGAAGAATTACAAAATAAAGAACTATTATCCTTAGAAAAAGAAATGCTAGGAATTTATATTTCTCGGACATCCCTTAGAAAAAATAAGGAATCAAATTGAGACACAAGCAACAATTAACACAATGGAATTAAGAAATATAGATGAACAGATGAACACAAATATAAATGATGAAGAAATTGAAATATCAAAAAATACATCAAAATTAAAGTATAAAGATGGTCAAAATGTAAAATATGTAGGAATTATAACATCAATAAAAAAGAAATATACAAAAAATAACAAAATTATGGCTTTTGTAACAATTGAAGATTTATATGGAGTAGCAGAAATAATTGTGTTTGAAAATGCATACTTAAAAGCAGGAAAAAGTTTAATAGAGGAAAATATTGTTATGGTTGATGGCAGACTAAGTATTCGTGAAGATGATACAACTACCATTATAGCTAATGATATTAGAGATTTTGGAGAAAAAAAGGTTAAGATTTTTACATTAGATATAACAAGTGCAAAAGATGAGCAAAAAGAAAAATTGAGAGGGGCTATTAAATATTTTAGTGGGGATAAAAATAATATAAATGTACAAATAAAAATTGGAGAAGACATTAAGCCTTGTGGACAAATTTATTTAACAGATCAAATTATAACAGTATTTGAAAATATATTAGGGAAAGAAAAGGTAAAATTATATGAAAGTTAGTATAGATAGAATTTTAGAAAATATGCCTAATAATTTAACAGATTTAGAAAAAGTAAGATACATATATCTAAAAATGGGTGATATCTTTTCGTATAATCGTTATTTTTTATATATAAATGACTATAGATATGTAAATGATATGTATAATGAAGTTATAACAAAAGAACAAATAGAAAGAGGAAATTATAAAAATAAAATAGCTTCTTTATGCAAACAAATGTCAGAAGTGTCATGTGAAACTATAAATAAATTAGATCCAATTAAAATAAAAGCAAGAATAGTAGGATATAATCCAAATAAAGAAACACATGTAGAATTTGTAGTAACAATTGATGATAAGAATTATAATTTAGATATAAATAAAGATTTATATAGAATACAAAAAGGAATGAAGACAATAGGATTTGCAACATCGAACAAAGCATTAGATAACACAGAATGTATAGTATTATCTTCTGACGAAATAAAAAAGATGGATGAAAAACTAAATTATTGTAAATATGGTATGTATATGGATGATGCTATAGAAATGATAAAAGTAGAAATGCAAGATACAAAAAATATAGAAAAATTAATATCAGAGAACGAACTAAAAACAGGAAGAAAAGAGGACATAATATTTAAGTATAAAGTGGATTTTATATTTAAATACTTAAAAAATAACTTACCTGAAGATACGAAATTAGAAATCTATGAATTATGTAAATATTATAGAAAATTATTTAAAGAATTATTAACAGAAAAAGAAAAGAAAGATAATAATATACAAAGATTTGATATATATTTAAAAGATGACAGTGAAAATAAAAAAGAAAGTGCATTATATCAAATATCAACGAGAGATAGAATTATATATTATTTATATTTTGATGAAGAAAGAGGATTTGTAGAAACAGATGAAAAAGTTCTAAGAAATTTAGATAAAACAGGAAATATACAATATCTTGATTATTTAAAACCAGAATATTTGAAAAAACAAAAAAGCGACTTTTTAGGACGGAGGAAAAAATCATGATGACAATAGAGATGGAATATAGTACAAATATTGCAATTTAAGAAAATAAAGCAAACAAAAAAATCTCTCATTTTGGAGAGATTTTTTTAAATTATTTTAAATGTTTTATTAAATCCATTCGCCATATTTTTTAATATAGACCTTTTTAGCAAAGATAGCAACAACGCAATAAAGAATTGGTACACCAATAATAATAGACATATAAGCAAAAGGTATTGGAACAAGACCAATAGCTTTACCAAGCCAAGTAAACGGAACAACAATACCAGCAATACTAAGCAAAATAGAAGATAGATACACCATTTTATTTGCATTACTTTGAATAAAAGGAATTTTAGCAGTCCTAATAATATGCATTCCAAGAAGATTAGAAACAATACTATAAGTAAACCATACAGTTTGGAACAATGCAACTTCTCTTAAATGAAAAACAAACCATAAGCTAGCAAAAACTATTAAATCAAAAGCAGAACTTAGGGGACCCATAAATAACATAAAGTTTTTTAAACTTTTAATACTAAATTGTCTAGGTTTTTGTAAATACTCTTTATCTACATTATCAAAAGGTAAAGTCAGTTGACCAAAGTCATATAAAAGACCTTCTACCAATAATTGAATTGGAGTTTCAGGTAAAAAAGGTAGAGCAACACTAGCAATAATTACTGACATAACTTCACCAAAATTGAAACTTGTTGCCATTTTAATATATTTCATTAAATTACCAAAAGTTTTTCTTCCTTCAGTAACGCCATCTAATAACACATGTAAATCTTTTTCAAGTAAAATAATATCAGCAGATTCCTTAGCAATATCCACAGCAGTATCAACTGAAATACCAACATCAGAGTTAGTTAAAGAAGGAGCATCATTAATACCATCACCCATGTAACCAACTACATTACCATTTTCTTTAAGAAGTCTTACAATTCTTGCTTTTTGAATTGGAGATAGTTTAACAAATATATTAGTATTTCTCAACAAACGTATTATTGCTACATCAGAAAGCTTCTCAATTTGGCTTCCTTCAATAATTCTTCTAGAATTAATACCAACTTTTTTACAAATACATTTTGTAACTTCAGCATTATCACCTGTTAAAACTACTACTCTTATACCAGCATTATTTAACTTTTCTATTGAGGATTTTGCACTTTCTTTAGGTGGATCTAAGAAACCTATAAAGCCCAATAAAATCATATTTTTTTCATTTGATACGCTAAAATTTGTGGTGTTTTCTAAATCATTTTTTTGGCAGACTGCTATAACTCTTAATCCATCTTTATTCAAATCCTTAGAAATCTTTTTTATATTATCTTTAATTTCTTTGGTTAAAGGTGATACTTGTCCCTTATAATCTACCATAGTACAAATGCTTAATATTTCTTCAACCGCACCTTTAGTAATTAATTGTGTTTTTGAAGCATCACTAACAATAACAGAAAGCCTTCTACGAGTAAAATCAAAAGGAATTTCATCAACTAATTTATATTTTTCAACATATTCACTCATATTATTTGTTAATCCTCTAGATATAACTGCTTCATCTATATTTCCTTTTAATCCAGTTTGGAAATAAGAATTTAAAAAGGCATGTTTCAAAACTCTTAAGTCTTCTTCTCCATTAATATCTAAATACTTTTCTAGTACAATTTTATCTTCTGTTAAAGTACCAGTTTTATCAGTACATAAAATATTCATTGCACCAAAGTTTTGTATTGAGTCCAATTTTTTTACAATTGTTTTCTTCTTTGACATCTTTACAGCACCTTTTGAAAGGCTAGAAGATGTAATTACAGGAAGTAGTAAAGGGGTAATACAAATTGCTATTGCAACTGCAAAAGTAAAAGCAGTTACTGGACTGTGTTTCCATGCATTTAAAATAAATACTATAGGTGTTAAAATTAGCATGAATTTTATTAATAGTTTACTTATGTTTTCTATTCCTTGTTGGAAAGAAGATTTTGGTTTCCCAGTTGTAATTGTATGTGCAACTTTACCAAAATAGGTACTATCAGCAGTTTTTATAACAACACCTTTTGCTGAACCACTAATTACATTTGTACCCATAAAACAAATAGTATCTAAATCTGATATATTATCTAACTCATCTAAAGAAATTTCAGAATTAACATTTTTTCTTACTGCATCAGATTCTCCAGTTAAAGAAGATTGTCCTACATATAAGTCTTTTGCTTCAATTATTCTTAAATCAGCTGGAATCATACTACCAGCAGACAAAATAACAATATCTCCTAATACAACTTCTTTTATTGGAATTTGAACTTCTTTATCATCTCGTAATACAGTAGTGGTGGTTGCAACTAGTTCTTTTAATTTTTCAGCTGCCTTATTAGAACGATATTCTTCAAAGAATTCTAGCAAAGTACTTGCTGAAACCAATATTGCAATTACTATTATATTTGCATAACTTGGTGTTTCTGGTAAATAAACATCAGTATAAAATAATATTGCTACAATTCCTAGTAATATACAGTTAAATGGACTGAATAAGCTTTCAAATAAATAATTATACCACTTTTTTGGTTTATTTTGTGTAATTTCATTATATCCATAAGTATGTAGTTTTTCATTAGCTTTATTTGTGGTTAATCCTTTTTCATTTACTTCAAAATTTTTAAAAAATTCTTCTTTTGGAAGTATACATTCTTGACCATACATTTTAGAGACATTTACTTCTTCTTTTGAATTTGCCATTAAATATCATCTCCTTCTTTAGTAATACCTTAAAATTATACCACTAATTATTATAAATAATACAAATTGTTGAAAAAAATAAAAATATATTATATAATTTTCACAATTTAATATAAAGAAGAAAAAATAAAACTTTTTATCATAATATAATATTTAAAAATAATTTAATTCTAAGAATAATTAGAAATTTTTTAATTCTATAAAATATCAAAAAATAAATACAAAAGAACACATAAAAATGCGTAAAAGACAAAATAAAGGAGATGATATAAATAAAAATAGTAAGACAAATTAAAAATCTCACAAGTAGTACATTAGACCTTATTTATCCACAAGTTTGTGGGATTTGTGGAAAAATAGATAAAAATTCTTTATGTAAAAAGTGTGAATTAAAATTAAATAAACAATATAATATTTTTTTTGATAATTATGTGCAAGATAAATACTTTGATGCATTAATTTGCTTTTTTAAGTATGAAGGTTTTATTAGAAAGTTATTATTAGAATATAAATTTAGAGAAAAACCATTTTTATATAAAACCATTTTTAAAATGATATTAAAACAAGAATTTTTATTTAAATTTTTAAGTTCTTATGATACAATAATACCAATTCCAATAGGAAAAAAGAGAAGAAATGAAAGAGGTTATAATCAAAGCGAGTTAATTGCAAGAGAAATTGCGAATCTTATTAATTTAGAGTACAAAGATAATTGTCTAATAAAAGTAAAAAATATTATTGAACAAAGTAAATTAAATAGAGAACAAAGAATTTTAAATATACAAGGTGCATATATTTTGCAAAATGGAAGAAAATTAAAAGGTAAAAAAATTGTATTATTAGATGATATATACACAACAGGAAGTACTGTTAATGAATGTAGTAGAATATTAGTAGAAGCAAAGCCAAAGAGTATATGTGTTTTAACTATTGCAAAAGACTAATCAAAAATAAATTAGAAAACTAGCAAAGGAGAAATAATGGAAGATTTAGTGGAAAGTATATTAGATTATATAAGATCAGATTATACAGATTATGCAGTTATGATTAATGGAGAATGGGGTTCAGGGAAGACTCATTTTTGGAACAATAAAGTACGTAAAAAAATTGAATCAATGCAATTAAATGGAAAAAGATATACAACAATATATATGTCTTTATATGGAATTTCAAATTTAGAAGAAATAAGCAAAAAGATATTTATTGAAACAACACAATTAATGGATAAGAATTTACGAAAATATATGGATACACATGAAAAAACTATTATTCCAGAATATGCAAAAACAGGAATAGATATGGCAAATCTTTTTGGAGTTACACAAAATGGAGACAAAATAAATTATGATGAATTTTTTTCAACAGATGATAAGGTTTTATGCTTTGACGATTTAGAAAGAGCAAATGTAGATGTTATTGATATATTAGGATATATAAACAATTTTGTGGAGCACGATCATATAAAAACAATAATAATATGTAATGAAAAAGAACTAGCAACAAAATTAAAAAGTTCAAATATAGAAATGAAAACATTTATAGCAACATATCTTTTAGATAAACAAGGAGAATTAAATAAGTCAGATATACCAATGGTTGAAAAGATTCAGGATAAAATAGAGCATGTATTTGATAAAGCAAATGATTATGAAAGAATAAAGGAAAAGTTAATTGGAGAAACCTTTGAATATGCACCAAAATTTGACTATATAATAAATGGCATATTAATGAGATATGAAAATAATCCAGATTTAATAAGATGTCTTAGAGAAAATACAGGTCTAATTATTTCAACATTTAATAAAAGTGGTACAAGAAATTTAAGAATTTTAAAACATGCATTAAATGATTTTAAAAAGATATATGAAATGGTAAATAAATCATATCCAAATATTAATAATAGAATAATGCAAACAATGTTAATTTTCACAATTGCGATTTCTTTTGAAATAAAAGCAGGGAAAATTACAAAAGACAAATTTATAAATATAAAGGACAATGAAGAATATAAAGCAATATTAGTTTCTTCAAGAATATTAATGGACAATAGACAATTTTATATAAAAGAATTCGATAACAATTATTATTATAATTTTAAATCAGAATATCGATTTTTTAAATTTATAGAATATTATGTAAGAACTCGTATTTTTGATATGAAATTATTTAAAGAAAATATGGAAACAATAAGAAATACAGTGGATACAGAAAATTTACCATCATATAAAAGACTACTTACAGAAGAGTATTGGAAAATATCAGATGAGCAATTTGAAACAATAATTAGAGAAGTTTTACAACAAGTATTAGAGGGAAAGTTGAAACTTATAGATATTGTAAAATTATTTGCATATTTTAGCTATTTTTCTAGAAAAGGGCTTATAGGATATGACTTAAAGACATTAAAAAATTTATTTTTTAATGGTATGAATGTCTCATCACTTACATCTCAATATTGCCCAAATGTTAATGAAGAATTGGGAAAAATAGCAATAGGCGATGTAACAGAAGATATGGATGAAATATTAAATCATTTTAATATTTTAAATGAACAATTATTAGATAAAATGTTTACAGAAAAGGCAGAAGAAATATTTAAATGTATTCCAATGAAAATGGAAATATTTTATGATAAGTTTTATAATGAATGTATGAAAATACCAATTTTTAAATATTATGATCCATATCAATTATTTCAAAGGATATCTTGTGCTAGTAATGAAGATATAGTATTAATAAAAGAAAAACTAATAGATAGGGCTAATAGATATAGTAAAGAAATTGAATTAGAAATGGATAATATTAAAGAATTAAAAAAGGTTATAGAAAATTACCTAAAAGGAAAAGAACAATCTATAAAAATTGTAATGCTTAAAGATTTAGCAGATAGTTTAGGTTATATTTTAGATAAATATAAAAAAGACAATTTTTTAGAAAGAGATGAAAATATAGTATAAGGTAATACTTTATACAATAGGAAAGTTATACTTTACTATTGTATAAAAGCTACAATCTTAATTTTTGGAAAAACTTTATTTTAAAGTTTTTCTTTTTTGTATAAAAAATTCCTTTTTTGACATACTAAAATTAGACAAAAAATTAAAAGGAGGAAATCTTATGAAAGCAACAGGTGTTGTAAGAAGAATAGATGATTTAGGAAGAGTAGTAATTCCAAAAGAAATAAGAAAAACATTAAGAATAAAAGAGGGTGACCCATTAGAAATATTTACAGATAGAGAAGGTCAAGTAATATTAAAGAAATATTCTCCTATTGGTGAGTTATCAGAATTTGCTGCTGGTTATGCAGAAACTCTTTCAAAAACAACAGGACATATAGCATGTATTACAGATAAAGATACAATTATTGCTGTGTCAGGTGGTTCTAAAAAAGAATTTTTAGAAAAAGATATTAGTGAAGAATTAGAACAATTAATGGAAGATAAAGAAGTGTATACAAGTAAAGAGAATAGTGATATGGCACTTCCTATAACCAAAAATGATAGTAAAGAGAGAAAAAATAATGCACAAGTAGTATACCCAATTCTTTCTAATGGTGATACTATTGGTACAGTAATATTAATGTCTAAAGAGCCTAGTGGACAAATGAATGAAGTGGAGAAAAAGGTTGCTCAATCTGCTGCTACATTTTTAGGTAGCCAAATGGAAATATAATTTATAAAAAATGGTTATAAAAAACTAAAAAATCATTGAATTTACATAGGTATTTTCAATGATTTTTATTTAGCATTTATTTTATATATTGTAATATTTACTGTTCAGTATACTGTTGTTAGCCTAAGCTACCTAAGCCCTACAAATCTTGATTTTTAGGGCAGATAATTAAATAATGGGAAGAAAAATATCTAAAATATTTATTCAAATTCTCGGCTGCCTTACAAATATTAAGAAATTCTAATCATATAAAATGCGCCTGTGCAAGCTTATCAACAAGCCGACAAACATCCTGCTTCTGGATGAGCCGACAAACCATTTGGATGTCGATGCCAAATCAGAAC
>CAQPRV010000061.1 GCA_948857205.1 uncultured Clostridia bacterium | reverse complement strand
CTTTCTTAGTTTTATATATACCAACTATATTGGCATCTTCATAAACAACATAATGTGTTGGTAAGAATCCGTCATTATTAATTCTTTTTATGCATTTCATTTCTTCTTTCTCCCTTCTATTATTTTTCTTTTACTTTTGCAATTACTTCTACATTTGGTGTATATTTTTCTGCTAATATCTCTGCATAAGTTTGATAAAATATTTGTGCATGTTTTAATGTAAATTGAGTTTTATCTTCTTTTTCTTCCAAATTCACCACCTCTCCTTAACTGTATTCATATGGTTTGTACTTGTTGTTTTTAATTTTTATTCATATATTTTTCTATCTAATCTTTCTCTTAAAACTTTTTCATAATCTTCTATTTTAATTTGTCCATTTTTCACTTGTACTGCCATATTAACTTTTAATAAAATTTCTTCTTTTTTCTTTTTTAATTTAGACTGTTTCTCTTTTAATTCTTCAATTTCACTTTTAGTTAATAAATTTGGCTTTGATATATCTATGTATTTAGTTTTGTTTTGACTATTTCTTATTGCAAAACAGTCTCTTATTCCATTTTTATCTTTAAAACTTGATATAATTCTATCTGCCTTTGATTTATAATGTTGTTCTATAAGTTTATTCACATCTGGTCTATCATCTAATTTTTTCACTAATTCAACTACATATTCTTTATCTAAATTTCCATTGTTTCTTATTTCATCATGTATTCGTAATGTTACTTTTCTATCCATATTATTTAATCCTCCTTATTTTATTGTTCTTTAACCAAATCTCTTTTATGAATGTGTATTTTTCTATTGCTTCATCTAATTCATCTGTTAAATCCTCTTTCATACATTTATCTAGTCCATCAATCCATATTTGAACATTTTCTTCATTAATTTCTACTGTCAATATTTTAAATATTGCCTCTTGCATTCTTATTTCTGTACCCTTTATTCTTTCTATTTCTTTAAACTGTTCTTGTAAGTATTCATTGTCTTTTTCTTCTTTTGTTTTTTCCTTTACTAGTTGCAAAACTCTACTTCTTGTTGGAATGTCTTCATTTTCTCTTGCTTCTGCCTTTACTTGTTCTACTACATCTTTATTTGAAGATAATGTTTCAAATCTACTAGCTTGGTCCTTATTAAAACCCAATCTTGTTATTACTTCTTGCTTTGTTTCTTGTTTTTTGGTATTTTCGCATTGGTGCGAATTTACCTCTTTATATTGATTACCTTTAAAAGTATTCATTTTAGGTATTTGTTTTAATAAATCTCCAATTCTAACTTCTGCATCTAGCAATGCCTCTGCCAACATTTGAGCTTCTTCCTTTTTTTGCTCTCTTACTTCCTCTGCAAGTTGTACTTTATCTATTGCCCTTATTTCTGCTCTAACTGCTGTAAGTTTTTCTCTTCCTACTAAAACAAATTTAGATAAATCTTCCAATGTATTAGGTAAATTATTTTCATGTATTACTAAATCATTCATTTTTGCTCCTCCTTTTGTTAAGTTTTTCCTAACTATTAATTTAAAAAAATTTCTTTTATTTCTTCTCCTGTAAGATTTAGTTTTTTACTGATTTGTCTAATATTCTCTTGTGAAAATTTAATTTTATTATTTATTTTTTGACTTAATGTTGGTTTAGACATATTTAACTCTTTTGAAAAAGATGTTATTGTAAAACCATTTTCAATAATCTTACCTTTAAGTTTTAAACTATTTGTCATTGTAATTACCTCCTTTCCGTTAAGTTTTTCCTAACCGAAATTATATTAACAAATAAAAAAATACTTGTCAATACCTTTTTCAAAAAAAGTTTGTTTTTTCCTAACTATTATTTTTATTTATATAAAATACGTTTGACTTTTCTTAACTAAAATTGTATAATATAGATAGATTGGAGGTACTAAGATGAGCAAATTAATTGATTCATTTGCTAATAGATTAAAATATGCAATTACCATTAAAAATATTAAACCAATTGAATTATCAAAAAAAACAAATATATCTAAAACAAATATAAGTTGTTATATGGCTGGCAAATATGAAGCTAAACAGGATGGTGTTAAATTATTAGCTGATGCTTTAGATGTCAACCCTGTATGGTTGATGGGCTATGATGTCCCTATGGAAAAAGAAGAATATATCACTGCTGAAGAATTGACAGATAAAAGTAAATACAAAAAAATAATTAATTCAGATGGTAGTATATCTTATTCTATTGTACTTAAAATTCCGATTCTTGGTACAGTAAAAGCTGGATATAACTGGTTGGCAGAAGAAAACGTAATAGGATATATAACTGATAGAGATACTATTAAAGATTATGAAAAAAATATAAATGAATATTATGCATTAAAAGTAAGAGGAGAAAGTATGCTTCCGCTTCTTAGTGATGGCGATTTAGTAATAGTTCATGACCAAGATGACGTAGAAAGCGGACAAACTGCAATCATATTAATAAATGGAGAAGAAGCAACAATAAAGAAAGTAATAAAAACTAATGAAGGTATAGAATTACACGCAATGAATCCATATTATCCTGTCAAAAAGTTTACTTTTGAAGATATGAAGCATATACCTATAAAAATAATAGGAAGAGTAAAAGAAGCAAAAATAAAAGGTGCGTTTGAATAAAAGCCTCTAATTTTCAAAGTAAAAATATTAAAATTAAATAAAATCCTAGTATAAAAATTGATGTTTGACATAGATTAAAATATATGCTATTATATTTATAGCAAATGTAATGAAGTTTTTCATATGTATGAGCATGAAAAAAGACTAGGAAGCCTGAACAATTTCCTAGTCTTTTTCTTTTTTAGTCTTTGCTTAAATGCTTTAATATTAAATAAATAATATAAAGTTTAAGCAAACTTATGAAGTCTCTCATAATATGAACCTCCTTCCTGCCTTTTGAGCATTCAGGCATTATCAATATAGCATATTCAATTATTATGTGTCAATATATAGAAAATGGCAATTAATAAATAATCCTAGTATAAAAAAATAAATTTGACATGCACTAAAATAGATGTTATACTACCATCAAGACGTCAATAAAAGTTCTCAAACGAAGAAACGTATAAAAGACTAGGATAACTGCCAAGTTCCTAGTCTTTTTCCTTTGCGTTACTCACTCAAATGCTTTACAATTAAGTAAATCAAATAAAGTTTTCGCACTTGTAAAAGTTCCTTCACGAAAAAAACAACCTACCTTTCTACCTTTTGAAGAAAGGTAGAATAAATATACAATATTTGTAATATTTTGTCAAATAACTAAAAATATTAAAATGGAGATTTTTATATGCAAGAAAAAATAAATAATTTTAAAGAAAAAGCCGAAGAAGTAGCTTTATATGTTAGAGTTAGTACAGAAGAACAGGCAATTAATGGAGATAGTTTACGAACACAAAGAGAAGAATTAACTAAATATGCTTTATCTAATGGTTTACACATATATGGAATTTATGAAGATGATGGCTTTTCTGCTACCAACTTAAAAAGACCAGCTTTACAAAGATTATTAAAAGATGTAGAACAAAATAAAATAAATAGAATACTTATTACCAAGCTTGATAGGCTTTCTCGTGGTGTAAGAAATTATTATAAAATTTTAGATGTACTAGATGAAAATGGTGTATTCTGGCAAACAGTATTTGAAAAATATGATAGTTCTACTGCTAATGGAAGATTACATATAAATATTATGCTTTCAGTAGCTGAAAATGAATCTGCACAAACTTCTGAAAGAATTAGAAGTGTTTTTAAAACAAAAACAGAAAATAAAGAGTTAATAAGTGGAAAAATACCAATTGGCTTAAAAAGAGAAAATAAAAAATTAGTTATTGATGAAGATAAAAAACAAGTTATACTAGATGCATTTCAATTTTATAAAGAAACTACAAGTGCATATCAAACATTTCAAAAATTAGATCTAAAATATCCAGAACTACAGTTAAATTATATGAGAGCATATAGAATATTAACAAATAAATTGTATATTGGTATTAAAGAAACCAGATATGGAAATATAGAAAATTTTTGTCCTGCAATAATTGATAACGATACATTTGAAAATACGCAAAAGCTACTAAAGAAAAATGCTAGAAAAAAGAGTGTTAATAATTCTGGAGGTTATATTTTTCAAGGTTTATTGAAATGTGCTGAATGTGGATATACATTAGGTGGAAAATTTTACTCAAAAAATATTGAAAGTTCAAGATATTATTATATATGTAAAAGACATCATCTAGCACAAAAGTGTTCTTGCAAAACAAACTTTAATGAGATAAAAATAGAAGAAAAACTTTTACAAGAATTTAATAGTCAACTAAAAAAATATATTACTAGTTATGAATATAAAGAAAAGCATTATAAAGAAATGGATATGTCAAAAGAAATTTCTTCTTTGGAAAGCAAATTAAATAAATTAAAAGATTTATACATTAGAGACTTAATAAGAATAGAAGACTATGAAAAAGACTATAGACAATATGTTTCTCAGTTAGAAGAAATGTATAATCAACAAAAAAAAATAGAAACTAATATTCCTGACAATAATTTAGACATATTAAAATCGTTTTTAAGCAATAATTTTTTATTGGAATATAATAAGTTTTCAAGATTACAAAAAAGAAGATTATGGCTATCTATAATTGATTATATAACCATTGATAAAGACTATAATATGAAAATATTTTTTGTTTAAGTGTTTTTGGTACTTTTTCACTTGGACAGAAGACAATCGTGATGTAATTTATGGTGTTGTTAAAAACTGTTTCAAAGAACCTGTTTGTGATGCTGTTGTTAAATTAGTAGAAATTGTTTGCGAACATGGAAAAGAAGAAAGAAGACCTATTGGTCATACTTTTACAGATAAAGAAGGAGAATTTGTTTTTGGACCTCTTTGCCCTGGAAAAGAATATGCTTTACAAATTTGGGTAAATGATACAAAAAAAATAAAAATATGTGCTAAATGTCATCATGAAGGAAAATGCTTAAAAGGTGATAAATGCGATAAATGTGATTGTTTTATAGATGATAAAAAAGACGAATGTGATAAATGCGATAAACATGAAGATTATATAGAAAACTGTTGCAGAGAAGCTGATTGCAAATAGAATAGCACAAATAGGAGCTATAAAAAAGTCTTATTCTTATAAATTATAGCTATAGAAATCCTTGAAAATACGTATGTAATTTCGGGGATTTTCTAATCTTATTAACTTCCTGTACTCCTATATTTACTTAATGCCCAATTCCAGACCTTAATTGCTATAACCCACAATACAATTGCTACAACTATTGATAAATAAATCATATTATAATTTATTCCCAAATAATTTAGAGTCGGAAAATATGCCACAAAAGCATATGGTAATACAATAGTAATTAGTATTTTTATAAATTTGTTATATATATCAATTGGATATTGAGTAAAAGTATAAATTTTGTAAAAGGACCACATAACTTCATTTGCTCTATAAGTCCAAAAAGATGCAATACTAAATATTGTAAGAATTGCTCCTATAATTGCGGCTCCAACTATACTAAAAAATATTATTTTTAATATAAGTATAAAGGTTATTGGAATAGCAAGTTTTATCAACATAATTATTGTAAATATTACGCCTAATAATAAATGACCTAAAGCTGTAAATTCTCTTGAAGCACCAATAATAGATAATAGTGGGTGCACAGGTCTTAATAAAATTTTATCAAACTCTCCTTCTTTTATATATTCTGGTCCAATTTGATATAATTCATCAAAACATAAATCTGAAATTCCAATTGATATTAAAGTTATACCATAAAGTAATAAAATTTGCATAAAATTCCAACCACTTATACTTTGTGTATTTTGAAATACAACCCATATAAATATTAATTCTACTAATTGAGTAACTATTTGAGATACCATTCCAACTATACAATCTAATCTATAGATTAACATTTCTTTTAGTGATGCTTTAAAAAATATAAAATACATTTTTATTCCATATATTATTTTTGTCATTTTATCCCCCATTAATTGTTATTTTCTTTATTGCATGATTAAAAAACTTTTTCGCTATGATATATAAAATAATTCCCCATATAATTTGCTTAATTATTATAAATATTGCTTCCTTTAGTGGCATTTGACCTAACCAAATATTAATTGGAGTATAAATTAGCTCTTGAAAAGGTAATATATTTGCTAAGCTTTGAAACCAATTTGGAAATAAAGTAATAGGTGCTATTATTCCAGAAAATATTGATATAACTGATTTTCTAAGTATTTGCATTCCCCATATAGAATTTGTATAAAATCCTGTTATTCCAACTATCATTTGTAAAAAAAAGGTTATTGGTATTCCTAATATAATTACAATTACAAATAAAATTAAATTAATTATATTTGCTGGTAAAGAAACACTCCAAAATATACTACACAAAATAAAAGTGGCTATACCAACTAATAGTGCAAAGGCTAACTCTCCTAAATTTATTCCAAAATAATATTGAAAATATGATAATGGATTTATTAACTCTTTATTTATCTTTCCGTTTTTTATAGAATATGACATTTCTTCATTTACTCCCCAAGTTGCTAACGAACTTAGTGTAAATACTAATATGTAATAGGTTATCATTTGAGCAATTGTAAATCCTCCAGCCTCTCCTGTTTCTTTGTATATTTCTTGCCATACAAAAATATATACCACTATTTCTACTATTCTATTTAAGGTAAATAAATAAAAATTCGATTTATATATACTATATTGTCTAAATTGCATTTTTCCTAGCATTAACAGACTATTTAACATTTGTGTGTGCTCCTTTATATATTTCTTTTAATATATCCTCTAATTCTGCTTCTTTCATATGAATATCTATAATTTTGCAATATTTTGATATTTCTTCTACTATATTTATTATTGTTGTTTCTGTATGACTAAATTTTACTTTTAAATTAGTGTCTGTTTCTTCTATTATTTTTAATTCCCTTATATTTATGTTATTCTTTATTAGGGAAGTTTTATTTTCTACGATAAATTCTGCTATCGCTGATTTTCCATATATATCTTTAAATTTCTGTTTCTCTCCATCATATATTATATTTCCTTTGTCTAATAAGATAATTCTTTCACAAACATCTTCAATATCTTTTAGATCATGTGTTGTAAGTATTACAGTTGTATTCTTTTGTTTATTTACATTTTTTATAAATTGTCTTATATTTTCTTTTACAAAAACATCTAAACCTATTGTTGGTTCATCAAGATATACTATTTGTGGATTATGTAGAAAGGTTGCTGCTATTTCACATCTCATCTTTTGTCCTAAACTTAAATTTTTTACTTGCTTTTCTAATAAATCTGATAATTCTAATATCTCTGTAAAATTCTTAAGATTTTTTCTGTATTCTCCCTCTGGAATTTTATACATTTGTTTTATAAGTCTAAAAGATTCAATTACTGGTAAGTCCCACCATAATTGTGTTTTTTGCCCAAATACTGCTCCTATTTTTTTGTTGTTTTCTATTCTTTTTTTATAGGGCTCTATTCCATCTACTATTACTTTTCCTGATGTTGGTGTTAGTATTCCTGTTAGCATTTTTATTGTTGTTGATTTTCCTGCACCATTTTCTCCTATATATCCTACTAGCTCCCCTTTTTTTATGTTAAAGTTAATTTTGTTTACAGCCGTAAATTCCTTATATTTTGGTTTTATTAAGTTTTTTACATATCCTCTTAATCCATCTTCTTTTTCTATTATTTTATATGTCTTTACTAAGTCTTTTACTTCTATTATAGACATTTTTTTCTCCTTAACTAATTATATATCTTTTTACATAATATCATACCTTCTAAATATGTTCAATAAAAATTATGTTTAAGTTTCGACTTTTTGCAAGTGGAAGTTATAATATATAATTTTTAAAACACTGCGTAAGCGACCAAACGAGTTATGCGAGTGCGATTGGAGCAACCTACAGACTAAATTTTTATTTTGTAGGTTGCGACACACAAAGTGTAAAAAAATTATATATTATAACTTCCACTTGCAAAAAATCGAAACTTAAAAAATTATGACAAACTCTCATAACTTTTATACTATGAAAGTTTGTCCAATATTATCTTTATATAATTCCTATTTTTTTTGCCATTTGTTTGCCTTTTTTCATCATTTTCTTTTTATTTCTTCCATTTTCAGTATACATCATAACTAATCCTGTTGTTACTAATCCACCAATCATAATACCTTTTATAAATTTCATAATATCACCTCTCTTTTTTTCACTTATTATCTCTCAATTTTGGCTTTTTATACCTTTTAATAATAGAATAAATTTCATTTAAAGAAATAATTGCTAAAAACACACCAAAACCTTTTCTTAAAATTTGAACATCAATATTAATTGATATATTTGCTCCTATAATTGCTCCAAGAATTCCAAAAACTGATATAACTATAGCAAGTGGTATATCAATATTTTTATTTTTTAAATTAACAATAATTGCAACTATAGATGTTGGTATAAAAAAAATCAAGTTTGTTGCTTGTGCTACATGTTGCTCCATTCCAATAACAAAGGTCAATAGAAAAATTAATATTGTACCTCCACCCATTCCTGTTCCACTTATAATTCCTGATACTAACCCTATTAATACTTCTGCCATGTCTCCTCCTATAATTTTTTATTAATTTTTAAACTTAGATAATACAATTTTTTTAAGTTAACATTTTATAGGATGCATATATTAAGAATATGGTAAATGTAATTTTTAATACTTGTTCTGGTAATTTTTTTAATAATTTTGCCCCAATATATCCTCCTATTGCACCTCCAATAGCACAAAGTATTGCAATTCTCCAATCTATGAAATTTCCTCTATAATAGAAAAAACTACTTGTTATTACCATAGGTAATATACAAAATACTGATGTTCCTCTTGCCTTTGTATCTTCTAAATTTAATAGATAAATAAAGGCTGGAACTAATATCATTCCACCACCTGTTGAAAATAGCCCACTTATAATTCCTGCTAATATACCAATTACTAATTTTTTTCCCATAATAAAAACCTACTTTTTTGTAGGTTTACCATTTTTATATTTTTTATTCAACATAGTATTTTGTTCCTAGCATTTTATCTGGTAAGTATTGTTGTTCAACATAATGCCCAGGATAATTATGTGGATATTTGTATCCTTCACTATATCCTAGTTCTTTCATTTTTTCAATTGGTGCATTTCTTATATGCATTGGTATTTCTCCTGTGTCTTTTGTTTGAACATCTTCTAAAGCTTTATTTATTCCTAAATAGGTTGAGTTTGATTTTGGCGAGGTTGCTACATATACTGCCGCTTCTGATAATATTATTCTTGCTTCTGGCATTCCTACCATATGTACTGCCTGCATTGCATTATTTGCTACTACTAATGCATTTGGATTTGCCATTCCAACATCTTCTGAACTACACATTACTATTCTTCTTGCTAAAAACATTGGATCTTCTCCACCATTTAAGGCTCTGGCTAAGTAAAATATTGTTGCATCAGGATCTGACCCTCTCATGGATTTAATAAATGCACTTATATTGTCATAATGTTGTTCACCATTTTTATCAAATATAGCTTTTCTGTTTTGTACACTATTTCTTATTACTTCATCTGTTAAATGTATATATCCATCTTCACTCATCGCTGTTGTTAGTGTTGCTACTTCTAATCCATTTAATGCTGTTCTTACATCTCCATTTGCTATTGCTGATATTTTTCTTATTGTATCATCTTCTATTTTTATATTATACTGCCCTAATCCATCTTCTCTTTGTAAAGAGTTTTTTAAGACTTTATATATATCTTCTTCTGTTAATGGATTTAGTTTTATTACCATTGATCTTGATATAAGAGCTTTATTTACTTCAAAATATGGATTTTCTGTTGTTGCTCCTATTAGTATTATTGTTCCATTTTCTACATATGGTAATAATGCATCTTGTTGTAGTTTATTAAATCTATGTATTTCATCTATAAATAATATGCTTTTTCCTACTGGATTTAACATGAAATTTTTGGTTTCTTCAACTACTTTTTTTATGTCTGCTACTCCTGAAGTTACTGCATTAATTTTGTAAAATTTGTATTTTGTTGTTTCACTAATTACTCTTGCTAATGAAGTTTTTCCACATCCTGGAGGTCCAAATAAAATGATGCTTGATAGTCTATCTGCTTTTATTGTTCTATATAATATCTTGTCTTTTCCTAATACATGTTCTTGCCCTACATATTCTTCTAAAGTTTTTGGTCTCATTCTAAAGGCTAATGGTTCATTATTGTTCATATTATTTTCCTCTTTTTATTTATACTTTAACTTAGTATAGTTATATATTTAATGGTTATTTTATAAATCCTTTTGTACTTTGTGTACCTTTTTTAATCCTTATGCTTTTTTATTGATTCTTTTTTTACATACCTAATATTGTTAGTCCTTTTTTTATTAGTTCTTCTGTGCTTAGTTGTTCTTTTTCTAGCTTTTCTAAGGCTTTTTCAATTTCTTTTTTGTTGTATCCTAAAACTTGAAGTGCTGCTACTGCTTCAGATACCTTTGCATTATTTTCTATTGCTTTTTGTAAGTTGTTACTTGCCTTTTCATTACTTTCTATCTCTCCTTTTATTGCTTCTACTTGTTGTTCTTTACTTATTTTGTCTTTTAATTCTAATATTATTCTTTGTGCTGATTTTGCTCCTATTCCTGGTATTCCGTGTTAAGGTTTTTATGTCTTCAGATATAACTGCTAATGCAAATTCTGATGGTTCACATGTTGCAAGCATTGTTAAGGCTGTTTTTGCTCCAACTCCACTTACTCCTATTAGTAGTTCAAACATTTTTAGTTCTTCTAAAGTATTAAACCCAAATATGCTTATGTCATCTTCTCTTACTTTATAATAGGTATGTACTTTTACTGTTTCTCCCAAGTTTCCTAATTTTTCTATTCCTACATCTGACATGTAGATTTTATACCCTAATCCTCCTACGTCTATTACTATATATCCTGTCATTTTCATTTCTAATTTGCCTTTTATATATGCTAACATTTTTTTCCCTCGTTTCTTTATTTTCTTATATATTGTATTTTATTTTTTATATATCATAAAAATATGTTGCTTCTAAGTCTGCTTCATGTGTTAATAATGCTATTGGATATTTTTTGTAAGTTGTACCTATTGCATTGTAGTTTTCTTTTGGCTCTGTGTATCCCATATGCCATCTTATTGAGTATTTTTCTTCAGGTGTTAGTTTTATATATTCTGTTATCATCATTACTGATTTTTCTCCATGTCCATATGGTATTGTATCATCTATTGTGTAGTATGGTACTTTTTCCCATACTCCTAATTCATTTTTTGCGTTTCTATAGTCTACTTTATAAAAGTTTGCTTTACATATATCATGTAGTAATCCTATTATTATTATTGATTCTTCTGGTATTTTTATTTCTTTGATGCTTGTTTCTACTTTGTGCTTTAGTATTTCATATACTTTTATGCTATGTTCTACTAGTCCTCCTTCATAACTTCCATGAAATCTTGTGCTTGCTGGTGCTTTGTAAAAGTCTGTCTTTTCGATAAATTCTATTAGTTCGTTTATTCCTTCTCTTTTTACAGTTTTTAATAGTTCTAAAAATTGTTCTTTCATTGTTTTTTCCCTCTCTTTTTTTCTTGTATATGATAATAAAACCTTTTTTATTTTGTTCAATTTTAATTTTTTTCTTTTGACATTATATAAACACTTGACTAAAAAGTCAAGTGTTTTTATCGAATTTTTGTTTTGCTCGATGTTATTTTATTTCTTCGCATTTTTTTCCTAAAAATTGTGGTATTAATTTTTTTAAGGTTCCTTTGTAAAATTTATTGATTTCTACAATTTCCATTTCTTCATTCCCATAGTAAAGTCCTTCGTCTTCTAAAATTAATTTTAGTGATTCATGTGGATTTTTATTTTGTATTTTTTCTTTTAACTTTGCTATCTCAGCATTTTTATAGTTCTGTTCATCTCTTATATATCCAACTTCTATTAACATTTCTGTTAATTTTCTCTGAGCTGAATCTTTAATGCTTTTTTGTAAATCTCCTAAGTATTCAAAATGTTCTAATCTTGATCTTGTTTGTATATTTTCTAAATCTAATTGCAAATCTGCAACTAAAACTTTTTTGCTTTTTGTCAAAATAATTGGATATATATGTCAATCATCTACATCTGGCTCACTTGCAATTGCATTAATTTCAAATTCTCTTAATATATTGCAAAATAAATGTGTTAATGATACACATATTATTTTTCTTTTGCTTGCTACCTCTTCTATGTTTTTTTCTGCTCTTTCTGCAAGTTTATATATTTTTTTTCTTGTTTGTGAATTTCCAAAATAGTATTTTTCATCAAAGGATTTCATTTTTCCTAATTGTGTATAAATATATAAAACCTTTTTCACTTCCATTTCTTCTTCATTTCCTTTAAAATTTGGCATATTTTGCTTTATTTTCTCTATTATTTGTTTTCTATTCATCTTATCACCTACTGTTATACTATTTTTAAAGTATAACATAAAATAAAAAGCAAATCAATCAAAGAATTACATAACTTTTTTTACTACAAAAAACTTTAATTATCTTCTATAAAAAAATAAAAAAGCACTTCAAGTGCTCTTTTATTTTTTCCAATTCTTAATTCTTTCAATTGCTTCCCTTGTATTCTCTTTTGTGCCAAAAGCAGTTAATCTAAAATAACCTTCCCCATGTTCACCAAACCCACTTCCTGGTGTTCCTACAATATTTACTTCTTCTAACAATTTATCAAAAAATTCCCAAGATGTCATACCATCTGGCACTTTTAGCCAAACATATGGTGAATTGACTCCTCCATATACTGTAAATCCTGCTTCTTCTAATCCTTCTTTAATTATTTTGGCATTTTCTAAATATGCATTAATATTTTGTATAATTTGCTTTTTACCTTCTACTGAATAGGTTGCTTCTGCTGCCCTTTGAACTATATAGGAAACTCCATTAAATTTCGTACAAGTTCTACGATTCCATAGTTTATTTAAGCTAATTTCTTCCCCTTGTTTTGTATACCCTTTTAAAGCTTTTGGAATTACAACATAAGCACATCTAACTCCTGTAAAACCAGCAATTTTAGAATAGCTTTTAAATTCTATGGCAACTTCTTTTGCTCCTTCTATTTCATAAATACTATGTGGTACATCTTTTTCTGTTATAAAAGCTTCATAGGCTGAATCGTATAAAATAACAGACTGATTTTCTTTGGCATAATTTACCCATTTTCTTAGGTCTTCTTTTTCTAAAACAGTACCTGTTGGATTGTTAGGAAAACATAGATAAATCAAATCTACCTTTTCTTTTGGCAAAGCTGGCTTAAAATTATTTTCTTCTATTACTGGTAAATATACAATTTCTCTTCCTGACATGATATTTGTATCTAAATAAACAGGATAAACAGGGTCTGTTATGGCTACTTTGTTACTTTGTGAAAAAATATCTACAATATTTCCGCAATCACATTTTGCTCCATCTGAAACAAAAATTTCGTCTTCTTCTATCTCTATTCCTCTAGCCATATAATCGTTTTCTACAATTGCCTTTCGTAAAAAGGAATATCCTTGCTCTGGCCCATAACCTTTAAAACCTTCCTCTGTTCCCATTTCATCTACTGCTTTATGCATTGCTTCTAAACATGCTGGAATAATTGGCTTTGTTACATCTCCTATTCCTAATTTTATTACTTTCTTTTCTGGATTTTCTTTAGTAAATTTTGCTACTTTTTTAGCAATTGTTGAAAATAAATAACTATCTTGTAATTCTAAAAAGTTTTCATTTATATAACTCATTATAACTTTTTCCTCCTTATTTTTTCACCTAAAATAATTATATTAATCTTATTTAATTTTTAGAAAAATGGTGTTAAGAATAAATCAACTATTTTTTATTACTAATCTTCTCTGTTACCTTTATAACAATTCTCCTTCAAATACTGTAACTGCTGGTCCTGTCATATATACATGATTATCCTTTTCATTCCATTCGATTTCTAAATTTCCTCCTAATAATTTTACAAAGACTTTTCTATCACATAGACCGTTTAAATTACATGCTACTGTTGTAGCACATGCACCTGTTCCACATGCTAGTGTTTCTCCTGAACCTCTTTCCCATACTCTCATATTTATATGATTTTTATCAATTATTTGAACGAATTCTACATTTGTTTTGTTTGGAAAGCTTGAATCTATTTCTAAAATTCTCCCATATTTTTCTACCTCAAATTTTTCTGTATCTTCTACAATTGTTATAGCATGTGGATTTCCCATTGATACACATGTAAAGTTGAATTCTTTTTCTAAGGCTTTTAGTTTTAAGTCTATAACAGGCATTTTTTTTGATTCTACTGGAATTTTCTCTGGCTCTAGTATCGGTTCTCCCATATCTACTTTTATTGTTTCTACTTTTTCATTTTTTACATTTAATTTTAAGTTTTTTATTCCTGCTAAGGTTTCAATTGTTATTTCTGTCTTTTGTGTTAGCCCTTTGTCATATA
Source organism: uncultured Clostridia bacterium (assembly GCA_948857205.1). Taxonomy (GTDB): domain Bacteria; phylum Bacillota; class Clostridia; order TANB77; family CAG-508; genus CAG-269. Next base: position 493 of record CAQPRV010000061.1, on the reverse strand, counting down.
CAAATTTTCCTACACATCTTATTCCATTTCCACACATTTCTGCTTGACTTCCATCACTGTTAAACATTTTCATTTTGAAGTCTGCTTTTTCACTTTTACAAATTAGTATTAGTCCATCTGATCCTATTCCAAAGTTCCTGTTACTTACAAATTGAGCTAGGTCTGATTCGTTTTCTATTTTTTGATGTATTGTATCAATGTAAACGTAATCATTTCCTAGCCCATGCATTTTTGTAAATTTTATCATTTTCTTCACCCTCTTAGGTATTAATAATTAATAAAATATAGTTATATTTTATTAATTTGTATTTTATCATATGTATTTTTCTTTGTAAAGAATACTCTATTGTTTTCAGTAATAACGAATAAAAAATTTTTTCTTAGAGAATAGGTACTTTTGAGATTGTTTTTCAGTACATTCTTCGCAATCCAGCATTTTCAACGCTTTTAGCCTTCTCTTTTTTATTCAAAATAGCTCAAAAAGTCCCTATAT
>CAQPRV010000060.1 GCA_948857205.1 uncultured Clostridia bacterium | reverse complement strand
TTTCATTTGATTACTCCTTTTTATTTTTTTTAGAGTATATCAAACTATTATTTTTGTATCAAAAAAGTAACCATTTTTGGTAATTTTTATTTTCCCTTTTTTGGTTACTTTTATTTTATCATTTATATTTATATCTATCTCATTTTCACTAATCATACTTGCTACATAACTATCCATAAAAATATTTAATGTAGAAAGTGCTGATGTGTAAAATGACGCTCTTGTTTTGCTCGCTGCCATTTGAGCAGGTGCAAAACTTGCAATTGCAGGGTGTGTATTATCAATTTCTTTTAAAAAGTCTAAATATGTATCAATTAATGTTGTCTTATCTTCTTGCTCTTTACACATTTCTGCAATGAAATGATATACATTAGGAAGATTTTGAAGTTTTGGATTATCTATATTTTCCATTATGACAGCCATTATAGTCGCTCTTATTACAGCCTTTTCCCCGTTGTTCCAAATAGCTTCGCCATTTCCTTTTACATCTCCAACTAAACTTTGCACTATATCACTTGCATAATTCTCTGCTTTTGGTGTATTTTTCTGTTTTATAGCTTCAATTACTGGTTGCAAAAAGTTGTATTTAGAACTCTTTAATGGTGTTTTAAAATCAAGTGTTAATACGTTATATCCTAACCTTTTTAATTCCACACAAGTGTATTCAAACAGCTCCCCGTTTTGGATCACTAATTATCATATTCTCTCCTGCTAATGCTGTATTATTTATACTTTGAAGAACTAAGCTTCTTGTTTTTCCTGATCTCGTTGCTCCTATTGTTAATGAATGTAAATCATCATTTATAAAAAATACATCTTCAACTTTTCTTACTTTTATTGAAGGAAGTTTTAAATACTTTGTTGTCTTAGGTAGTTTTATATGTTTTATATATGGCTTTATAATTTTTCTATCCTTTTTTCCTACAACTAAACCACCTTTAGAAAAGATAGGTTTTCTTAATTCTTCTGGTAATGGTTCTACATCTAAACTAATTTTTACTGATTCATCATTTTCAGATTTTTTTATTATTTCCTTATCATCAATTGACCTTTTTAATAATTCTTGTATTGTAGGATTTTCAGGATCTATTGTGTTTGTTCCAAATGTTTTATTAAAATTCTTTTTATCCAACCACCACACAGAGCCGTGTTGTGTCTGCTTTCCACCTACTGGAACAGGAATCTCAATATTGTCCGTTACTTTATATGTTTTGCTATGATAATCTTTTGTTCTGAAGAATTTGAAAACTGAAAATGTAGCAAATAACATAAAACTTATAATGGTTAATACAAAAATTTGAATACTTTCTTTAGAACTTAAAACTGTTTCTAAAACTCTAAAAACATTTATTTTTAAAATTTCTTCTGGCTGTTTTAAAAATATTTGCATTAAGCAAAAGGTAATTAAACTTGATAAAAATATACTAATGAGAAATGCAAATATCATTCCTATTATTTTTAAACTTAATCTTTTGTTCATTATTATTTTTCTCCTCTTTTGTATGGTTTATCTAAATAACTTTAAATACTGCAACCTTTCTATTTGAATATTGACAAACTCTTTTACCTATCGTTTTAACTTTTCCTTGTTTCACTAACTCCGTTAATCTAGGAGAAACAAAATTTCTTTCTGTACTTGGAATTAGTTTCAATTTATGTAATTCAACTGCTATTTCTTTAGCTGTCATTCCTTCTGGATTGTTTTTTAATATGTAAATGATTTGATCATAGCGAACTGGTTGCTTTGGTATTATTTTTTGATAGCTTTCACGCCTTGTTTCATCAGTTATCATTTTTTTCCCCTTTCAATTTTTAAAAATTGTAATTACAACTACTCCTGGTAATCCTAAAAATGCTGTAATTATTATTGAAATCCAATTTATTTGTACTGGAATTTCTATAAGCTTTAATACATACAATGCAATCAAGCCTAAAGTTGCATTAATTACTACTTGAATAAAAGTCTTATATGAATAGCCAAATATTCTTAATAAAAATCCATAAACAAGTAGTGAAATTATAAAAATTAAAATATTAATCATTTTTATTCCTTTTGCAAATTGTTATTAAAATTGATATTAATGTTTATTGTGGAACATTTTGTATTAATTATCTGTACTATATAGATAAAATAAGAGATTGCAGGTTTTAAAAATTGTATTTTTGTATCAATTGTCTGTACTTTTTCTTTAAAAAAAATACAATTCATCTTTCTAATCCCCAATCTATATTTCCTTTCATTCTATTTTTTAAGTATATTTCTTTCTTAGCTTGCTTAGATAAATTGCTACTATTCTTTAATCTATTGTAATAAGCATTAAGTGATATGTTTTCTTCTGATAGCATTTGAAATATATCATTTATCATCTTTCTAGCATTTTGACTTTCAAATCGTTTTAAATATATATCTTCATTTGCCTTCTTTATTCCTTGTTTTTCTGCATATTTAATTCTATTATCTATCCACTCTTGTTTCCTTCTAATATATTCTTCAAAACTAACTTCTTTTACAAATTGCATTATCTGATTTCCTATCTTGTTAAACATTTCGCTTTCTGCTCTTCTTCTTATTTTTTCATAGTCCTTTTTATTATCAATATCAGCAATAATTCTTGAAACATTTATTGATGTTTGTATGTATTCATCAAATTCATTTTTGCAATCTTCTGAAGTATTTAGAATAAGTTTAGATAGTTCATCTATATACATCTTTACTTCTGGTATTTGATATTTGTATTTATAACCATTTTCAAAATTATTAGATATACTTTTTAACTCTGCTATTTTATTAAGAATAATATCGAAATTTTGCTCTTTGAATTTATTTGATATTATTGGTATTCCAAAAATATCTGGCATTATTTCTTTAAGTTTGTTTTCTATGTCTATATGTTCTTTATTCTTTTGAGCTATATAATTTTCTAACTCACTTTTACTATCAAATACTTTTAAATTTGAGAAATTTGCTAAAAACTCTGCTGTGTCTAAAAAAGAATTTTGCCTATAAAGTATTGATTGTTCTCCACAATTTTTAAATTCAAATCTGTCTACCTCTATTTTCTTTATTTCTGTAAAATTATTAGGTTCTTCTATATCACAAATATAAATATGATGTTCTAATTCTAAATCTTTTAAGCTATCCATTATTATTTTTTCTTCATTATCTGTATCTACAATTCTTAATTGCATATCTGGATTCTTATAAAATTCTTTTAGTGTATCTTTATATTTTTGCAATTCCTCATTTGTTAAATTTGCTATTTGTTTTTTAGAAACATTTTTAATATCATATAAACTTTTTAATTTTAGTTTAAATATACTTTTTGATAATGCTTTTCTAATCTTTTTATATCTAACAAATGGTTTCTTTTGAAGTTCTAAATTTTGATTTTTATTCCAAAAAAGCAAATGGCAATGTGGATTATTTTTTTTAGAATGATATGAAGCTGTCCATTCAATGTTTTCTGGTTTTATTCCATACTGTTCCCCTATTTCATTTATTCGTTCAATTATTAAATCTTTCCAAGCAGTTTTAATTGTATATCCATATTGAATTGCGTCAGATTCACTAAGTGAAATTACAGTTTTATATATATCTATATTGTTTAAAGTTTTATTTACTACATACTTTTTTATTTCCTTTAAATCCATTTTTTCCACATTAGAATTACCATTTATATATCCAAAAAGTCCGTGTAAATCATCTCCAAAATCAGCACCTGGTCTAGTAGCAATATAATCTTCGTGTAGCTCGTCTAAATACGCTTGTATTCGTATTGACCTACCTTTATTATCATACTTTTTATATATTTCTTTTTGATTTAACCATTTAAAGAAAACTCCATCACTAAATCTATCTTTATCCATTTACTATATTTCCTTTTTACAAAGATTTTTCTGATTCTTGCATATTTTCTAATTCTGATTCCTTCATATCAATTGCATAGCATATACAACTACTTACACTTTCTATAAAGTATTCATCATCTAAAATTCTTTCTGTAATATTTATTACAGAATCATAATCAACTTTTAAATATTCACTAATTTTTCCTTTTTTCATATCATCTTTTAATTCATCTAAAACACAATTAGCAATACCTTTAAATAAATGAGAATTATTAGAACTATTTATTTTTTCAATAACATCTGAAATTTGTCTTTCTATTGCACGTTCACAAAGTTCATTTTCTATTTCTTCCCAATGTGCATTAAAGAAATCTTGATCTTTCTTCTTTTCACAATCACTTATACTAACTAACGTCATATCATTTCCGTTTGAAGGATCGTGTATTCTAAATAATCCATTAAATAAATATTCTTCCTTTAATATAGAAAAATAAATATAATTATCTGAACCAAACACAATTTCTTCAAATTGAATTTTATATCTATTATCCTCATAAGCGTCTTGTACTTTTGCAACTTCTTGCCAATCTTCTGGATCTATTAAAGATTTTACAGAAATATATGAATTATTAAATTTACGAAGCATAGTATTAAGGTCTGCTACAAATTCTATTATTTTTTCTGGTGTCATATCTTTTCTAGTATCACAAAACCAAAAATTACAATTATCTGTATTTCCTACCAATGTTACATCTTTATTCTTTAAATCTAATTTAATCCAATCACTCCAATGCCTATCTGTATCTTTTGCACATAATGCTATTTTATTTTCAGAGTATTCTACATATTTAAAATTATATTTTTTACATACACTTTTTAATTGTTCTTTATAATCTTTTTCCATATACTACTCCTTATATTAAATTTTTAAAATTTAAGTCCTTAGGTAATATTCTAGTGATGTCATCTTCAAAATATGGAGATTTTATTGCTTGATAACCCAATTTATTTGCAAGATTGATTTTATCCTTTATGAATTGCTGATCATCTTCACTATTAAATATGTATGATAATACATAAGCTTGTAAAAATATTGAAGAAAAACTTGCTTTTGCACTCTTACTTAACAATGCAATATGTCTTTCAAACTTTCTACTTAACTTTTCTTCTATTATTTTTTCTAACATTTTTTCTAATTTACTTACACTTTTTTCATTAGCTTTAATTTCAAGGTATTCTTCTAATGCTCTATTTATAATTTCACTTTCAGTCGCTTTTCTATCTTCTTTTGCTATTGAAGCAACATATTTTTTTAATGCGTCTTTTAATGTTTTAGGAACTACAGCATAAACTTTTTCTGTTCTGCTTTCCTCTTTCTTTTTAATAATTTTACTATTCAATTTTATCTCTCCTTGCTTTATCTTTCGTGTTCCCTTAATTTCCAAAAAGAAATTAAGGGCAGGATAAGGAAAGAAGTGTCTTTCCTGTCAACAGTTAGAAAGGCAAGCTTTCTACTCCTCTGCTACATCATTTTTTATGCAGATGTTATGAAGATGAGATACACTTCGGTGTATTTTTTATGCTGTCTGTTCTTCCAAAACTGCTAAAATATAGTCTTTACAGTCTTTTGCTGTAACATTACCATTATTGATTCTATTAAAGTATTTCTTAATTTCATCTTCAGAGAAAATTACTCTTATTTCTAACTTTTTATCCTTTTCTTTTATTAATATTTGTTTCATTAGTTCTTTTGTTAGTTCTCCACTTTCAGAAGACTTTTTAATTTTCTTTGACATAGCTTCTGATATTTTAATATTTTCTTTTTCAATTATATTTGCAACATCTCTTTGCTCTTTTTTATTTAAAAAGCTTAAATTTTCTCCTGTTTTTAAATTTATTATTTTATCATCAACCATTTCTCCAAGAGTTGGAATCAAATAATTTAATCGTATATATCTTTGAATGTTACCATTACTCATTTGGTTTTCTTCTATCATTTTTTGTTGAATTGTATCTAACTTATCTACATTATCTTGCATTATTTCATTTTCAATTTTAGAAGCTATTTTTTCATTTTTTAAACATTCTTTTCTTATACTTAGAGCTTTACCTCTTTCAGTAGGCATTACATCTCTAACCATTAAATTACTATCAACCATATATAATCTAGCTTCATCTTCTGTCATATTCTCTTTTACAATACACTTAAATTCAGTTAGTCCTGCTTCTCTTCCACATAATCTTCTATTATGACCAGATAATATTTGAAATTTCCCATTTTCTGTTCTTCTTACAACTATTGGTTCTATGATTCCATTTATTTTAATGCTTTCTATCATTGTATTTTTTCTTGATTCTGAATACATTTTAAAAGGTTGATTTGGAAAATCTTCTAAATCTTCATCTTTTATAAGTTCATATTTTTCATCTTGAATACTCTCTTGTATATCATCAACTACTTCTATTTCACTTTCTTCTATTTCTTCAAGATCATCAAAATTACTTTCTTGTAATTCTTCATTATTTAACTCTGTTTCAATTTTTTCTTCTTCAGATTCATCTTCAATCTTTGTAAATTCAATATCATTTTTTGTTTCTTCTATGTCTTTTTGTATTTCTGAATTTTCTAAATTTTCATTTTGTTCTTGCTCTTGAATCTCTTCTGAATTTTCATAAAATACTTGCTTAATTTCTTCTTCAGTAATATTAGTTTTATCAACTAATTCTTTAATTTTTTCTAATTCATAACCTTCATTCCTCCAATTCCTTATTTTTTTCATTTCTTCTAATTTCATATGTTTTTCCAATAAAGTAGCCATCAATTTTCCTCCTTTGTGCAAAAAAAGAAAGCCAAGATTTCTCTCGCTTTCTTTAAATATAATTTTTCATATTAATATTTTAGCACTTGAATTATTGAATGTATACTGCAGTATTTTGCAAACTTTTTGCAAAAATTTATGTTTACTTATTTTCATTTCTTAATTCTATCAAACCTTTAACAATATTCTTAATAAATATATTTGCCATTTGCTTCTCATCTTTACTTAGCATATCAATCATTTCTATAATTTCATTATTAGTTGCTGTATTTGTATCTAAATTTGGAAGTTCCTCACTAAATAAGAAATCTAAACTTAGTTTTAATTCATTTGCCACTTTAATATAGAAAATTAAACTTCCACTTTTGATTCCTGTTTCTATATTAGATATATAATTAGCTGAAGAATTAACTTTTTCTGCTAACTCTTCTTGTGTAATTCCTAATAAACTTCTTTTATCAGCTATTTTCTTTCCTATCTTTTTAAAATTCATATCAATTCCCTCTCTCACAATATTTTCAATTATATTATGAGTAAGAGATTTTTTGAATAATCTGTTTGTATTGCAACCACTCTTATTTGTAGTAGTTGCAGTTCTAAAAATAAGCAACTTTAAGTTAGTTACTTTCAGCAATTATATCTTTTAAAACATTTTCTTTTAACTTATGAAAAAATTCTTTCTGAATTTCATCTTTATTTATACTATAATTTAACTTTCTTATTGGATTTTCGTTTATATAGTTTTTTTCTATTACTTCCTCTATTCTTTCTCGTATTTCATTTATCATATCTTCTGTTAAATTATTTTTTTCTTGTAATTCTTTATATAAATCATCTTTTATCTCTGTTGTATATTCAATATTATTTATTAATAAGTGCCTAAGAAGATAGCCTAATAATGCAACATTATATGGCTGTTTTATATTTCTTATATCTTCAACTATTTCATTCAATTGTTTCGATATTATTCTTGTCATATCTTCTTCTTCTATTTTAGTTGAACTTTTATAACATTCCACAATATAATAAAAAATAAACCTTCTTTGAATATCATTAAGTAGTCTTGAAGAAATATACTTTACTCCTAATTCGTAAAATCTATCTTCTTCCTCTTTAGTTTTTAACCCACCTGTAATTACGATCACTTCGGGAAGTTTTAGTTCTAAACTATGACATCTTTCAAGCATTTCTAACCCTGTAATTCCTGGCATATATTGATTCAAAATAATAAAATCTGGCATTTCTTTTTGTATTTCTTCAATCCCTTTTTCTCCTGTTCCAACAGTTTTCATTCTCGTAACAAAAGGACAATTCTCTTTTATCATATCTTCTGTTTGTTTTGCTAATGCTTCTTCATCTTCTATTTGAAGAATATAAAAATCCTTTTTCATAAAACTTCTCCTCCTAGCCATATATTATAACATAATATCACAAAAAAATAAATAGTTTTTCTTTTTTGTCAGTAATAACGAATAAAAAATTTTTTCTTAGAGAATAGGTACTTTTGAGATTGTTTTTCAGTACATTCTTCGCAATCCAGCATTTTCAACGCTTTTAGCCTTCTCTTTTTTATTCAAAATAGCTCAAAAAGTCCCTATAT
>CAQPRV010000059.1 GCA_948857205.1 uncultured Clostridia bacterium | reverse complement strand
TACCTAAAAAGAATGGTAGAACTAGAATATTAGGAATACCAACTGTTGAAGACAGAATAGCACAAATGGTAGCTAAGTTATACTTTGAACCAAAAGTAGAGAAAATATTTCATGAAGATTCGTATGGATACAGACCAAATAGAAGAATACTTGCCAAAGAACATTGCAAACAAAGTTGAACACAATCCATATTATTATCAAAATAGATATATGGAATTTATACACCCTAAAAAGAAAAAGCAAAAATATAAAGTCTATAAATATAAGGGCAAATTCAAAGATATTAGTAAAATGAGTGGAATAGATGTACTATTTTTATTATTATTTCATTTGTTGGGACTATTACCAAAACGAGAAAACTATAAGCCATTATCTCCAGAAATGAAACAAGAAGTAAGAAAATTAGAGAGATATTCTAATGAGACTAGACTTATTGTAAGTGAAAAACTAAAAACAACAGGAGATGTAAAAGATTATATTTCACGAACTGAAAAAGATATTGAAGATGTTACTAATTTAAGGCAAAAATACAGAAATAAGTTAAGAAATTGTACAGATGATAAATTAATAGAAGAATACAAAGAAAAGCGAAATGAATGCACTACAAAGCTAAATAAGCATAGAAAAAATCTAAAAACAGCAAATTATATTTTAGAAGATACACCAAAAGTTAAAAAAGTAATTAAAATTGAAATGCAAATGAAAAAGACAGAACTAGAAAGTGTTACAAAGGTAAAGAAAAGAGATAGATATGTAAGATAAGAATATAAAAGGTTGTTATGTGTGAAAATAGCAGCCTTTTTACGATTTTAAAAAATGAATATTTTGGAAACAATTGTATTTATATTAATTTTATGGTATAAATAAGTAAAATATGAAATTTGCAACGCTCCGTTGCAAATTTCAAAACGGAGGAATTTAATGAAAGATTTAATTAATACTATTAATGATGATGAATATTTTAAATTTTTAAATGAGATTAAAAAAGATATAATTAATACTAGAAAAAAAGTTTTATTAAATGCAAATAATGAACTGATAATGATGTATTATAGAATAGGAAAAGGACTAATAGAAAAGAATAAGTATGGTACCAATTTTATAAATAATTTATCTACTGATTTAAAATTGGAATTTCCAAATGCAGATGGTTTATCTGCAAGAAATTTAAGATATATGCAAAAATTTGCAAAAGAATTTGAGTATGATGCAATTTTGCAACACAATGTTGCAAAATTGCCATGGGGATTAGTAATATCTATAATGGATAAAGTAAAAAATATGGAAGAAAGATTATGGTATTCTGAAAAGGCATTAGAAAATTTATGGACTAGAACACAGTTAGAACATCAAATTGCAACCAATTTATATAGTAGACAAGCATTATTAGATAATAAAATAAGCAATTACGAAGAAACATTACCAATAGAATTGGGAAAAAGAGCATTAGAAATGCTAAAGGATCCATATGTATTTGATATTACTTATAATGAAAAAGCATTAGAAAGAGATATAGAAGATGCATTAGTTTCTAATATTACTAATTTACTTTTAGAGTTTGGAAATGGTTTTGCTTTTGTAGGAAGACAATATCATTTAGAAATAGAAGGAGAAGATTATTATATAGATTTACTATTCTATAATTTAAACTTGAAATGCTATGTTGTAGTAGAATTAAAAACTGTTAAATTCATACCAGAATTTGCAGGTAAATTAAATTTCTATTTAAATGCAGTAGATATGTTATTAAAGAAAGAAGATGACAATCCAACAATAGGAATTTTATTGTGTAGAGATGAACATAAGTTAACTGCTGAACTAGCTTTGAAAGATATAAATAAGCCAATAGGAGTAGCAGAATATAAATATTTACAAGAGATACCAGAGTATTTAGTAAATAATATACCAAGTATAGAGACACTAGAGAAGAGATTAAATAATAAAGATACAGAAGAGTAGAGATTAGATTTTAGAAAGGAATTATACAAATATGGGTGTTGGAAGTTGGTTTGAAGAGTTTTGCAAAAATATAAAATTTGATGATAAAGATTTGGAAAATTTAAGATACAGATATAGACAGATAACCAAAAGAATAAATTTAGAATTTTGGAATAGTACATCAGAAGAATTACATAGTTTATATGTAGGTTCATATGGAAGAGGAACAGCTACTCACTTAAGTGACATTGATATGCTTGTTATTTTACCATATGCCACATATCAAAGGATTAATAATAGACAAGGAAATAAGCAATCTGCATTATTACAAGAAGTAAAAACATCATTACAAAGAACATACTCAACATCTCATATAAAAGCAGATGGACAAGTAGTTGGAATAAATTTTTCAGATGGAATAAATTTTGAGATTGTTCCTGTTTTTGAAAATACTGATGGAAGTTACTTATATCCAGATACAAATGATGGAGGAAGCTGGAAGAAAACTAATCCTAAAAAAGAAATAGATGAAATGAATACATATAATAATTTGACAAATGGTAATTTAAAAAAACTATGTAAAATGCTTAGAGAGTGGAAAGATGAAAAGAACGTTAATATTAGTGGATATGCAATTGATACACTAGCATATAATTTTATAAAATATTGGGAAAATAAAGATAAAAGCTATACTTATTATGATTGGATGACTAGAGACTTTTTTAAGTATTTGTCAGAACAGAATGAAGACTCTATATTATTTGCACCAGGAAGTTATAATGCATTGTATATAGGAAACAAGTTTAATAATAAGGCAAATACAGCATATGAAAAGGCAAAAGAGGCTATAGCAGACGAAAATAAATATCCATCTTGTGCAAAAAGTGAATGGAGGGAAATATATGGAACAAAATTCCCAAATTAAAATATTAGAAGCTCAAATCAGAGAATGTTTTGGAAGATTAGTATGGACACATACTACGCATCAAAAGTGCATTGATTTATTAGAGAAAAAGGAAAAGAGAATAAAAAAATCACAAATAGTGTTAAACACGATATCTGCAACAGGATTAATTTCCTATATAATAAATAATCAAAGTTGGATACCACCAGTATCAGCATTATTAACAACAATAGCGTTAGCACTAGATATATACTGTTTAAGCTATGATATAGGAAAAGAAAAGGAATTACATATAAATCTAGTAAATAAACTTTGGAACATAAGAGAAAAATATTTTTCTTTGTTAACAGATATAAAAATAGGAAAATTAAATGAAGATGAAATTATTGTAAAAAGAGATAAACTACAAGAAGAACTTAACGAAGCATATCAAAATGGACCTAGAACTAATTCAAAGGCATATAGAATAGCAAGTAAAGCACTAAAACAAAATGAAGAAATGACATTACATGATAAAGAAATTGATATGTTTTTACCAAAAGAATTAAGAAAATCTTAAAAATAAATTAAAATAAATTTGATTTAGGAGGAAAACTTTAGTGGATACAGATATGATTAAATTAATTTTGGAATTAATTATAGCAATTATAACATTTTTGGCAGGTTTTGCTGGAGGAACATTTTATACTAAAAAGAAATACAACATAAATAAACAAAAAAATAATAGTTTTAGCATAGGAAACAATAATACAATAAAACAGGAGAATATGAACAATGGAGAAAGTAAATAAAGAAGAAAATCAAAGTAATATAGCACAATTTATAGGAAATAATAACACAATAGAACAGAATAATTATAATAATCAAGTAACTATTGATTCAGATTTTTTGTTAGAAATGACTAAAAAACAACATAAATTATATCCGTATTTTTCTACAGGAATTGATAAGCTACCTAATGGAAAAATAGGATATAAAAGTATTCCTACAAGTAAAGAAGCAGAGAAAAAGTTTCCTTTGTCAATTCAAAGTAATGTAACAATTATAGATGATAAATATAAAAAATATACAGATTTCAATAAAGCATTAAAAGATAGCTATAATAATCAGGAACCAATAAAAGTAAAAGTAAATTCAACAATTCAAAAATTAGGAGATGAAATTGATCCATACCAACCATTTTTAGATGAAGAAATTGTAGAAGCATACATTTTACCACATAAGTTTCCTACTATCCCAATTGTTTCTATTGGTTTTATAGATAGCGATTTTATAGTAGATGGAATACAATTAAAAATTGTAAAAAAAGAAAATGACAATATAACTTATTTAAATAATGAGAAACAAGATAACTTTATTGTCATAAAAATAAAATTTGTAGTTAGCAACATAAATGAAGAAAATAATAGTGCTGATATACAATTCAATTTTAATTTCAATATTAATAGTAGATATAAGGACAATTTAGATGCTAATATTATGTTCTATAAAATACTATTAAATATAGCAGAAGGAAAAGACATGTATATGAAATTTATTGATAATCCAAATAAAAGCTTAATTGGAAGGTTACCAATAAAAGATGATGTTACTATTCTAAAAAATACCATTAAATTTTGTGAAGTATTAAAAAAGATAAATACAACATTTAATCTAAATTTAACTAGAACAGATAAATATACAAAGTCAGATTATGATAGTATAAGATTTTTAGAAAAAATTTTAATGTCAAAAAATTTAGATAAAGAAAAGCAAATAGTATTAAGTTTAGATGCTAGTAAAGTAAATAAAAAAATATAAAAGAATTGATAAATAAAGAAAGTAGCAATATAGGAGAAGTAAGAGAAAATATAGTTATTCCTTTATTAGGAAATAAATTGCATATTAGTAAAATAATAAAAATATATACTAATTATATTATAAAAAATAAAAATGAATTAATGAATGATATAAGGTCATGTATTGAAGATGATACATTAAATGTGATTTTAATTCCTAGAAATGATTATATTGATATAGAAACAAGATATGAAATATAAATTTAGAGGAGAAGTGTTGTGGATTTAGAATTGATAAAAAAATTAAACCATTTTAACATATATGCTAATTTAGGATTTCAATTTGATGGAATAGACAGTTTTGAAAAATATAAAATTGCATATCACAATAAAATTAAGGACTATTGGTACAACTTTATTACAGACATAAAAGCAAATAATAAAGAAGAATTTGATAAAATTACAGTAGAGGCAAGTAGCAAAATGAAAGCCAAAAATAGAGATGTTGCTATTGCTATATTACCATATATGGAAGAAATTTATAGACAACGTGAAATATTTTTTGATAGTAACTATGAATTAGTTTCAAATGAAGTATGGCAAATTTTCGATAATTTCGAAGAGCTAGATGATATTAAAACTAATTGTTCTTTAAATGTAAAATTAGAGAAAACAACAGACATGAAACTATATAGCGAAGAAATGATAAAAGCATATCAAACAGGAGATAAAGAAGATCCTTATGGAGATTTAGATTCAGTATATAAAGAAGTTTATGAGAACTATAAAAATGTAGAAAGTGAATATACAGACGAATTTTACTTTGCTAAAGTAGATGATGAAATAGTAGGTATTACTAGTGGCGTATATGATGACGAGATTTATGGTATATATGGATTAGCAGTAAAAAAAGATTTTAGATGTAGAGGTATTGGAAAAGAAATTATAAAACAACAATTAAAAATATGTAAAGATAAAAATCTAAAATTAGCCTTTTTACAAACAGAAGATGGCTATTATCCAGCAGATACATATAGGATATGCACAGAATATTATTATATAAGAAGAAAGGTTTAGATTAAGGAGGTAAAGTATGAATTTATACATAAGTGCAAGTAATAGAAAACACAATAGTTATAACTTATTGAATAAATTAAGAAATGAAAATGATATTTTTCTTTCATTAGCTGATTTAGATATTAAATATTGTATAGGTTGTAATACTTGTCAAAAAAATGCAGGAAATTAATGTGTATTAAAAGATGATATGAAGAAAGTTTATGATGCAATTAGTAAATGTGATATCATTATAATAATGTCTCCATATAGGTTTACAATAGATATGTTACACCCAAAATAAAAAAGGAAATACCAAATATGATATAATGTTTTTAACCACAAAAACTAATATCGAAAGAAGGTATTTCCAATGAATAGTATAACACAAGATATATTATATAAGCAATCAGTAGTAAAATATTCTTATAAACATGGAGTAACAAAAGCAGCAATAAAGTTTAAGATGCATAGGAAGACAATATATAGATGGAGAGAAAAATATGATGGAATAGCTCAAAGTTTAAAGAATAAATCAAGAAGACCACATAGTCATCCAAACCAACATACAAAAGAGGAAATAAAGAAAATAAAAGATTATAAAAATAAAAACAAAGAAACGGGTCTAGTAGTACTATGGGTAAAATTAAGAAGAGCAGGATACACACGAAGTATAACAAGTTTATATAGAGTAATGCAAAGAGAAGAAATATATAAAAAGACACCAAGTAAGAAAAAAGAATAT
>CAQPRV010000058.1 GCA_948857205.1 uncultured Clostridia bacterium | reverse complement strand
GCTAAAAGCGTTGAAAATGCTGGATTGCGAAGAATGTACTGAAAAACAATCTCAAAAGTACCTATTCTCTAAGAAAAAATTTTTTATTCGTTATTACTGACTTAAAAAAACAGATATTGACAAAAAAACATATCTATGATAGAATAAAAAACTGTAATCCGCTTAGTCAAGGTACAAAAAGATTAATTAAATTTAATTACCTAGGTTTAAGGATTAGCGAGTATACAAATAAGGGAGGTGCATTTTAAATGTACGCAATAATCGAAAGTTGTGGAAAACAATACAAAGTAGCAGAAGGAGATGTTGTATTTTTCGAAAAATTAAATGCAGAAGAAGGAAAAAAAGTTACCTTTGATAAGGTAGTAATGGTATCAGAAGAAGGAAAAATACAAATAGGAAACCCATATGTAAAAGGAATAAAAGTAGAAGGAAAAGTAGTTTCACATGGTAAAGGTAAAAAAATCATTGTTTTCAAAATGAAAGCTAAAAAGAACTATAGAAGAAAACAAGGACATAGACAACCATACACAAAAGTAGAAATAACATCAATAAAAACAACTACAAAAAAAGCTACAGAAAAATCTGCTGAAAAAGTAGAAGCATAATAAATAAGAAGTTAATAAAGGTACATAAAATAAAAAACTGAAAGGAGTGAAAAAAATGGCTCATAAAAAAGGTCAAGGTAATGTCAAGAATGGTAGAGACAGTGAATCTAAAAGACTAGGTGTAAAAAGAGCAGATGGACAATTTGTTTTAGCAGGAAATATATTAATAAGACAAAGAGGAACAAAAGTACATCCAGGAACAAATGTTGGAAAAGGTAGTGACGATACATTATATGCATTAATAGATGGAACAGTAAAATTTGAAAGAAAAGGTAGAGACAAAAAACAAGTAAGTGTTTACCCAGTAGAACAACAATAATATAAAGTGAGTTATAAAAAACAAAAAAATCCTTGAATTTACATACGTATTTTCAAGGATTTTTAGTGTTATAATATACAACAATATGAGTTTCTTATTTTTTATTATATAATTTTTTATAAAAATAATATATTGGAAAAGAATGCAAGAGGATTATTTTACCATAGTTTTTAAATAAAAAATATTTACATTTTTTAGATAATATAGTATAATTTAACAAAATATAAGTAAAAGAGAGAAAATAGGGGGGAAAAATGGCAAAAATATTAGAAGATATATCAAGAACATTTAATGAATTTTTATTATTACCAAATTTAACAGATGAAAGATGTATACCAAGTAAAGTATCTTTAAGAACACCATTAGTAAAATATAAAAAAGGAGAAGAAGCAAAATATTATGCAAATGTACCAATGGTATCTGCAATAATGCAATCTGTATCAGGAGAAGAAATGGGAATTGCATTAGCAAGAGAAGGTGGAGTAGCCTTCATATATGGTTCACAATCAATAGAATCACAAGCAAAAATGGTTAAACATGTAAAAAGACATAAAGCAGGATTTGTAGTAAGTGATTCAAATGTAAAATCAGGAACACCTTTAAAAGAAGTAATTGAATTAATAGAAAAAACAGGTCATTCAACAGTAATAATTACAGATGATGGAACAGCAAATGGTAAATTTATAGGGCTTGTTACAGATAAAGACTATAGAATTTCTAGAGATGATATAAATAGTCCAATAGATAACTTTATGACACCAAAAGATAAAGTAGTATGGGCACATGAAGGTGTAACCTTAACAGAAGCAAATAATATTATATGGGAAAACAAAAAAGCATGTTTACCAATTTTAGATGATCAAGAAAGATTAAAATATCTTGTATTTAGAAGAGATTATGAAGAAAGGAAAAACAATCCAAACTCCTTATTAGATGAAAACAAAAGTTATATTGTAGGAGCTGGTATTAACACAAGAGATTATGAGGAAAGAATTCCAGCCCTAGTAGAAGCAGGTGTAGACATGATATGTATGGATTCATCAGATGGATATTCAGTATGGCAAAAAAATACAATAGATTTTGTTAGAGAAAAATATGGAGAAAGTGTTAAAATAGGAGCTGGAAACGTAGTCGATAGAGAGGGATTTATGTATCTAGCAAAAGCTGGAGCAGACTTTATAAAAATAGGTGTAGGAGGAGGCTCAATTTGTATTACTCGTGAAACAAAAGGAATTGGACGTGGAAATGCATCTGCCTTAATTGATGTTGCATCAGCTCGTGATGAATATTTTAAAGAAACAGGAATATATATACCATTATGTATAGATGGTGGAATAGTACATGACTACCATATAACAATTGCTTTAGCGTTAGGAGCAGATTTTGTTATGATGGGAAGATATTTTGCACGATTTGATGAAAGCCCTACAAGAGTAATAAAAAAAGGAAATGCTTTTGTAAAAGAATATTGGGGAGAAGGTTCAAATAGAGCAAGAAACTGGCAAAGATATGATATGGGAGGAGATAAAAAACTTTCTTTTGAAGAAGGTGTAGATTCCTATATTCCATATGCTGGAAGATTAAAAGACAATTTAGCAATTACAGTTGCAAAAATTAAATCAACAATGTGTAATTGTGGATGTATTTCTATTCCAGAACTACATGAAAAAGCAAGATTAACCTTAGTATCTGAAATAAGTATAACAGAAGGTGGAGCACATGACGTTATATTAAAAGAGATAGATAATCAATATAAATAATAAAAAACAAACTTAATAAATGAAAGAATTACTTAAGTAATGTAACATTTATTAAGTTTATTTTTTGCTTTTATTCATATAAATCATTTATAGATACATCTTTTTCCTCAAAATTATCTATGAAGCCTACTTTTGCCATTTGATCATTTACTCCTTGAATCCAAACACATCTATTTTGGTAATATACATCACATTTTTCCTTATTGTTTAAAATATAATTAATTCTATTTATATCCATAAAATCCCTCCTTTGTATATATTCAATTATATCCATCAACTTGAAAATTTATAACTATTTTTTATAAAATCTATTTAATCTAATTAAAAAAGCATAGACTATATTTAAAAAAATTAAATTAAATTTATTGTCTGTACTTGTACTTTTCCAATAAATATTATATAGTATTAGCAAAAAGAAGATTATATACAAAGAAAAATAATACTTATGATGTTTATAATAATAAATAAGTACAAAAAGAGGAGGATATTATGAAAATACAATACAAAGATAAAAAATTAGAAATTGAAAACGAAATTACAATAAAACAACTATTAGAAAGTGAGATAAAATCAAGTGAACATGAAGTAGTTGCAGCAACCTTTAACAACAATTATGAAAACTTAAATTATAAAATAAAAAAAGATGGAGAAATAAAATTAATAGATTTATCAACAAAAGCAGGAATGAGAATATATAGAAATACGTTAATATACATATTAGGAATGGCTTTTGAAAGAGTATGTCCAAAAAGTAAAATGACAGTAAATTATCAACTAACAAATTCAATGTTTTGTGACATAGATAATGAAGAAGTAACAGAAGAAATAGTACAAAAATTAAATGATGAAATGAGAAACATAGTAGAAAAAGATTTGCAAATTAAGCAAGTAATAATGACAAGAGAAGAAGCAAAAAAATTATATGATGAAACAGACACATCAAAAGGAAGACTACAATATGACTTAGAAGAAAATCAAAAAATATACATGTATTATTGTGAAGATTATTATAATTATTGTTATGGAACACTTGCAGATAGAACAGGTGTAACCAAAATCTTTGAAATAATAAAATATAGTGATGGATTTTTAATGAGATATCCAAGTTCAAATGCACCTGAACAAATGCCAAAACTAATACAAACAAAAAAATTAGCATGGGCTTTAGACGAATATGATGATATCCATAAAATCCTAAATATGAATACAGTATATAAATTAAATACAGCAGTAGAAAATAATGATATAAAAGATGTAATAATGTTAGATGAAGCACTACATGAAAAGAAAATAGCAAATATTGCAGATGATATAGCCAAAAATAGAAATATAAAAATGATACTAATAGCAGGTCCATCATCATCAGGAAAGACAACTTTTGCACAAAGACTAGGATTACAATTAAGAATTAACAAGATTAAACCAGTAACAATATCAGTAGATAATTATTTTGTAGAAAGAAATCAAACACCAAAAGATGAAGATGGAAAATATGATTTTGAAAATATAGATGCAATTGATTTACCACTATTTAATGAGCATTTAACAAAATTATTAAACGGTGAAGAAGTTGAAATGCCAGAATTTGATTTCCTTGCTGGAACTAAACGTTATAAAGGAAAAAAACTCAGATTAGAAAAAGATGAAGTATTAGTAATAGAAGGAATTCATTGTTTAAATGATAAACTAACAAATAGTATTCCAAAAGACCAAAAATATAAAGTATATATTAGTGCATTAACAGTATTGAATATGGATAGATATAACAGAATATCATCAACAGACACAAGATTAGTAAGAAGAATTGTAAGAGATTATCAATTTAGAGGATATTCAGCGAAACAAACTATTGCAACATGGTATATGGTAAACAGAGGAGAAGAAAAAAATATATTTCCATATCAAGAAAATGCTAATGTAATATTTAATACATCTTTAATTTATGAATTAGGAGTATTAAAAAATATAGTAGTACCTTTGTTAGAAGAGATTACACCAGAAGAACCAGAATATGCAGAGGCAAGACGTCTAATTAACATGTTAAAATATCTAAAAACTATACCAGCAGAATATGTACCAGCAAATTCTCTAATTAAAGAATTTGTTGGAGGAGGAAATTTTAAATATTAGGAGATACAATGAATACAAGAAACTTTACAGAAATAGATGAACAATTTATTTGTGAGAATTGTGGAAAAATAGTTCCAAAATTAAATTATTCATGTAGAAACCATTGTCCATATTGTTTACATTCAAAACATCTTGATATAAATCCTGGAGATAGGCTAGAACAATGTCATGGTGATATGGAACCAATAAGTTTGGAAATGAATAATAAAAAAGGTTACATTATTATTTTTAGGTGTAAAAGATGTGGAATTATTAGAAGGAATAAAGCTGCCAAAGATGATAATATGGATTTAATAATAAAGTTAAGTACTAATGGAGAATAAGTTATTTGAACAAATAATTCTTGATTTAATGACTTAAAGAGTTATAGTAATTAAGGTTAAGAAAGATATAGAAAAGATTTATAGTAATAATATAAAAGTAAAAAAGTCCCAATATAATTATATTTATATGGGGCTTTAAAACTTAAACATAAATAATTTTTACTTAAACTGACAAAATTGAAAATTTGTAAACTATATCGAAACTCTAAATATCTCGATTTAAGTTACCATTAGTAAATTCTTTTCCCTCAAAACGTTTACCAACTTTTACAGTAGATATTATTTGATTTATCTCATCAATAGTTTCATCTAAAATATCAATTCTTGCATAATTTATAGAAAAATCTTTAGGACAAATTGAAGTAGTTTTACTATTAAAAATAGTAGTTACTGTTTGAATATTATCAGGTAAAACTCTAAAATCCATATTTAATCTATCCTTTAAAAAATAAGTATTAGATGTTTTGCAATTTTGCTTACACTCTGGATAACAGTTATCTGTGTTACCTAATAGACAATAATTCATATGCATTAAAGGAATTTTGCCAAATACTATTAATTCTTTTTCAATATAATTATACTTACATAAATTAGATATTGTATTTCTGTCTAATTCTGGAGATACTGTAAATTTACTAATTCCTAATTGCTTTAGTTCTAGCACTGTATTTAAGTTATAAATATTAAGGGTATAATTTGCAATTATTTTAAAATATTTATTTAAATTCTCAAATAAATCAGTTAATAATTGAATATTACCTAGATTAGAAATTACAAAGCCCTCAATTTTATATTTATCTATAGATTTATGTATATTTGAGTAAAATAAGTTTCTATAATTTACTTTGATAATTGTAGGTAAATAAATATATGTTTTAAACCTTTTAGTAAGAAGTTTTAAGATATTTTCATATTTATTATTTAGAAAGTATTTTAGAGGAATATATAAATTATCAATATTTTCTAGTTTTGAATAATCATAATTTAAATTTAATAAATTTAATAATAAAGAAATTTTAGTAGTATTATTGATATTTTCTTCTGCAAAATTTCTCATATTATCTAAAATATCATGTTCTTTAGTTGGTTTGTTATTTTTAGCTTCGAAGGTTCTACTTATATTGTTTATAATATAATTTTGTACATTTTCTATAGCAGTTCTTCTTAATTCATTTAATATACTTAATTTAGGAATAAAGACATTATCATCTAAGTCAATTTCTATATTTTTAAATTCATATGGAGTAGAAGAGGTCTTTGATATTTGTTTTATAATAGTTTCTTTATCTAAAGGCTTATTTTTAGCTTCTAAAGGAATATAGTTTAATATACATTTTATATTTAAATTTTTATATAAATCTAAATTACAATTACTTTTAACAGTTATACAAATAGGTTGTTCTTTTTTTATTGATACTTTACAAATTAATGGGATTTTTTTATTCTCATTTTTATAACTTTCTTGTGCTTCTGAAATTAGAGACTTTGATGTCATTTTATAAATTTTGTCTCCTAATTTAATATTGCCTTTCATTCTACCAATAGTAACAGTTTGACAAATTTCTGTTGTAATAATATTTTTGTTATCCTCCATTAACTCAGATATTGTATAGGTTCCTGTTTCATTTTGTAAAGAAATTGTATCTCCATTTTGTATTTCCTCTTTAAGTTTTAAGGTTATCAATCCTTTATTTTTATTATATTTTTCTACTATTCCTAAAAATAATCCCATGTTATTAGGCTTTTCTTTGTATACTAATTCTTTATTTGCGTCTTTGTTTAAATGTCCACAAGAAAATAGACCTCTATTAAAAACTTGTAATAGTTGTTTTTTATCTTTTTCGTCAATAATGTATTCTTTTCCTGATAAAGCTAAATCTATATATTTACGGTAAATTTTTGTAACTGTTGCAACGTATTCAGGAGATTTCATTCTTCCCTCAATTTTTAGACAATTAATACCTAATTTTATTAAAGATGGTATATAGTCTAATCCACATAAATCTCTTGTACTTAATAAGTGACCACTATCTATTTTTTTGTTATTCTCTAATAATTCATAGGGTAATCTGCATGGTTGTGCACATTTTCCGCGATTACCCGAACGTCCTCCAAGCATACTTGAAAATAGACATTGCCCAGAATAAGAGATACATAAGGCACCATGAATAAAAACTTCTATTTCTAGTTTTGTATTTTTACGAATATATTCGATTTCATCTATTGATAGCTCTCTTGATAAAACAACTCGTTTAAAACCAAGTTCTTGTAGTTGTAAAGCACCATTTAAGTTATGAATTGTCATTTGTGTACTTCCATGAATTGGTAAATCAGGAATTTCTTTTATTATTTTTTTAGCTAAACCTAAATCCTGTATAATTATTGCATCTATTCCAAATTCATAAGCTTTTTTTGCTAAGTTAAAGGCATTGATAAATTCGTCATCTTTTATTAGGGTATTTAGCGTTAAGTTAGTTTTTACTCCTTGTATTTTGGCATATTGTATTGCAGATTGTAGTTCGTCTAAGTTAAAGTTTGTTGCAAAAGCTCTTGCACTAAATAAGTTAGCACCAAAGTATACACTATCTGCACCATTTTGCACTGCTGCTTTTAAACATTCTAAATTTCCAACAGGTGATAATAATTTTATCATGATAAACCTCCATTTAATATTAACTATTTTATTGTAACATAAAATCAAAAAAAGAAAAAGCCATTAAAATTTTAAGTTTCAACTATTTTTAAGTGAAGGTTATATTTCAGTATATAGATATTATCCTTCCCTTTATTTAATTATCTACCCTAAAAATCAAGATTTGTAGGACTTAGGGAGCCTAGGACAATAGCTATATACTGAAATATAACCTTCACTTACAAAAAGTCGAAACTTAAATAATAATTTTGTTGACTATAAAAAAATCAAATGATATAATTAGGTCGAAAAATAGGAAAAAATAGAGAAAAATATATTAACGAAAGAATACTGGAGGAAATAAACATATGGAAAAGTTAAAGAAAAATTTATTAATTGTAATTATATTAACAATAATAATATACAGTGTATTAGAATTAATAAATATTAATTCTTTTGCAGTTTCACAATCAATTAGTACAAATTTAAGCTCATTAAATGATAATACGTATCCTGGTATAAAAGAAAAAATAAATAATTTAAAGTCTAAATATCCTAATTGGAATTTCAAAATATTATATACAGATTTAGATTGGAATGAAGTAATTCTAAATGAATATGTAGGGCATAATTCAGGTCCAAGAAATATGATACAAGCAATTGGAAATTATCAAGGTGCATGGATATGTTCATTATGTAAATATCAAAATGGAAGTTGGAGATGTGCATCGCAAGATGCAATAAAATATATTATGGATCCACGCAATTCATTAAATGAGACAGATATATTTCAATTCGAGGAACTAACAAATAATATAGCAAGTAAAGAAGCAATTAAAAAGATTGTAGAAGGAACTTTTTTACAAGGACATGCTACAGAAATTTTAAATTCAGCTAATAATACAGGTATTAATGCTTATTACATAGTTGCTAGATTATTACAAGAACAATCTAGCAAAGGTTCAGTTTTATCAGATGGGTCAAAGGGATATTTTAATCCATTTAATATTCAAGCTAATGGAAATACAGACCAAGAAGTAATAAATAATGGAATAAATTATGCAAAGTCACAAGGATGGAATACTTTAGAAAAAGGAATTACAGGTGGAATTAATTTTTTATCTAAAGAATATATAAAAAAGGGACAAAATACTTTGTACTTACAAAAATTTGATGTAGAAAGTTCTGCTAATGGATTATATTGGCATCAATATATGCAAAATTTACTTGCTTCCCAAAGTGAAGGTAGAACTTTAAGAGATACCTATAAGGATATTAATGCAATAAATTCTTCACATACTTTTGTAATTCCTGTGTATAAAAATATGCCTTCTAAAGCTTGTGCTAAACCTAATGAAAGTACATCATCTTTATCTGGAGATATCGTTAAAGTTAATGTAACTAATTCTCTTAATTTGAGAAATGCTCCTAATGGAACTGTCATTGGACGTTTGTATAAAGATGAAATTGTAACTAGAATTGAAAAGGCTTCTTCTAGAAATGGTAAAACATTTTGGGATAAAGTTAGAAAATCAGATGGTACAGAAGGTTATGTTGCGAGAGAGACTGATGTTGATGAAAGTCAATATAAATTGTATTTAGTTCCATTAAAACAAGAAGATAACAATTCTGAAAATAACACATTAAAAGAAATAAATACAAGTAGTATAAAAGTAAAAAATAGCAATAAAGAAGTTACAATAGCTTCAAATATAACTGTACAAGATATAGTTAAAGCATTAGGAAATGTAACAGTTAAAGACAAAAATGGTCAAATTATAACTGGAACAACAAAAGTTGGAACAGGAGCAACAATCAATACAGTTTATAATGTTATAAAAAAAGGTGATGTTAATGGTGATGGAGAAATAAATTCGGCAGATTTATTAGGTATACAAAAACATCTTCTTGGAGTAAAAAATCTAATGAATACTATATATGGTGCTGGAGCAGATGTAAATAAAGATGGAAATATTAACTCAGCAGATTTATTAAAAATACAGAAATATTTATTAGGAGTATCTAATATTGATATTTAGTTAGGAGAATTTAGATGAAAAGTAAATTAAAATTATTAATTATAATTATTTTCTCATTTTGTTTATTCTTTTTATGGAATATAAATTCAGTTTTTGCAGCAAGTGCAAACATATCAGGAAAGACAACAGTACAAAAAGGGGAAAGTGTTACAATTACTGCAACTGTGAATGCAGGTGCATGGAATTTAAAATTATCAGGTGCTGGACAAACTGTACAGTTAGTAGGACAAACAAATACAACAGGTAATTCATCAGATTCAAAAAGTATAACTTTTGTAGCAAATTCTAATACAACATTTACACTAACAGGAGAAATAACTGATTATAGTGATGAAATATCAAGACCAGTTACAAAATCTACAACTATAAAAGTAAATGAAAAAAGTCAAACAACTTCTACACCTTCAACTACTACTTCGCAGAATAATCAATCAACTATAGCAAATACAAATCAAAATAATAATAAAAAATCAAACAATGCAAATTTAAGTAATCTAGGAATAAGACCAAATGACTTTTCAGGATTTAAAGCTGGGACAACAACATACAATGTTACAGTGCCAGAAAATATAGAAACAATAGAAGTATATGCAAAAGCACAAGATTCTAAATCAAAAATATCTGGAACAGGAAAAAAGAAACTACAAAAAGGAAAAAATACTGCATCAATTACTGTTACTGCGGAAGATGGAACTAAAAAAACTTATACTATAAATATTACTAGAAAAGAACAGGAAGAAGAAAAAGAAGATAGAGAAGATAGAGAAGATGAAGAACAAAAAGATGAAGAAAAAACAGATGAACAAAAAAAAGAAGTAGATGGTTTAGCAAAATTAGAAATAGAAAATGTAAGTTTATCTCCAGACTTTCAAAGTAACATATATGAATATACTGTAAAATATATAGGAGAAGATACAAAATTAAATATAGATGCACAATCCACAAAAGAAGAATATACAGTAGAAGTTATAGGAAATGAAGAACTAAAAGAAGGAGAAAATATTATTACAATTTTAGTATCTGATGCACAGTCAAATAATATTGCAACTTATCAAATAACAGTAAATAAAAGTTTAGTTGATGAAGAGACTATTAAGCAAGAACAAGAAGATAAGGAAAAAGATGAGAATAAGAAAAAAATAATAATTTATGGTGGTATTGCAATTGGAGTATTTATTATAGTAATAATTATATTTATTATTTGGCGTAAAAGAAATAGAAAATGGGAAGAAGAATATGGAGTTCCTTTTTATAATAATAATCAAAACAATCAATTAGAAGATTTTGATGAAAATATGAAATATAAAGGAAGTTTCAGAGCAAATGATAATGAACAAAGAGAAAATAAAAAAATAATGAAAGAAAAATACTTAGATATTTATAATAGAAGAGATATAGAATTAGATAAATCAGAAGAAGAAAGAAATAGAAGAAATAAAAATAGAGGAAAAAGATTTAGGTAAAACAAAGAACTCCTAAAAATTAGGAGTTCTTTGTTTTAGCATTTAATATGCTAATTTAATAGGTATAAGGATTAGCAACATCCTCCTCTACCGCCACCGCAACAACAGCAGATTAATAATATAAGGATTATAATCCAGCAACAATCATCACCAAATCCGAATCCACCGCATCCTCTATTTTCTGGCATAGTCTAGACCCCCTTCCATAAAATAAATTTGTTTTTCTTTTGTTGTTTCCTTTGTATGATATATCATATGAGAAAAATAAAAATGTGTTACAGAAGTTAAAAAATTTTTTTGATAAATAAAATGAAGAAAAAAATTATAAAAGCAGAATAGGAAAATTAAGAAATTAAAAATAAAATAATTTATAAGAAAATATTAACTTATGTAAATAGTTTATTAATCATTATAGTTAAATATATTGAAAGAAAAAAATATATTGATATTATATATGAAGATTATTAAATACATAGGAGATAAGATGAACAAGTTAAATAAAATAATTTTCATATTTATTATATTAGTTTTTGTTATTGTATGTTTAATTGTAATGTTGCAAATGTATAATAGTAGAAAAATAGTAATAGGAAACTATAGTAAACAAGCTATTGAAACATTTGAAAAAATAAAGCTAAAAATAGAAATAAAAGAAGAAACAGAAAACTCATATAAATGTTTACTAATATTTACATCAAATGACGAAAACAACAAAATAAAAAGTATAGAATATCCAGAAGAAGAAGGAAAAGAATCTAATATATTACAAATAACTGAAGAAGAAGGAAGACAAACAATTGCAATAGACTATGAACTTCAAAAAGATGATATTCAAAAAAGATTTAAAGTAAAAACAAAAGATAATGAAACAGTAATCAAACAAACAGCATATGATATAAATTTACATTATAATG
>CAQPRV010000057.1 GCA_948857205.1 uncultured Clostridia bacterium | reverse complement strand
ATTAGAAACAGAACTATTTGAGTATGTTAATTGGTTTAATAATATTAGAATACATAGTTCTCTAAATTATTTAACACCAATTGAATATAAAAAAGTGTCCTTATAAAAATTGTACAAAAAAGTATTGACAATCCAGATATTCTTTTACTAGTATGTATTCTCTATTGTTTTTACCTATTATTTTTGGTATTTTCATATGTATTACACTCCTACTAATGCTTTTGGTCTATGTAATCTTACTGCTCTTTCTACTGATTTTTTTGTTGCTTGTCCATTTCTTAGTGCTTCTATTAATTTAATTGGACTTATGTCTTGTTTATTGTGATTACAATTCTCACACAATACTTGATATTTTTTTATATTGTCTAATCCTCCTTTTGATTTTGGATATATATGGTCCTTTGTTAGTAATATTTCGTTTCCTTCTTTATCTATTCCATATACATTTAAATGGTTGCCTAGTTTTGGATTACATTCTAAATTTACATATTTACCTTCTATTCCACATTTTACACATTTAAATCCATGTTTTATAAAATTTAGATATCTATCATCTTTTGTTTTTACTTTATATTTATTTATTTTTATTCTTGTTTCTTTTTTATTATATGTCTCTTCTATTATTGTTAGTGGTAATTTCTCTATTAATACTTTATTCCTACTCATATGTATCCCTCCGCTTCTTTAGTCTTTGTTTTCTTTTTAGTTCTTGCTATTGGTTTTACTTGTTCTTCTATTTGCTTTGTCACTTCTAATTTTATATCTTTTTTTGCTTCTATTAATATTTTTGAACTGTCTGGAATTATTGTTCCTATACATTCTGGCAAATTTAATTCTTTAAATACACTTTCTAATTGCTTTAGTTCTGCAACTCTTACCTTTATCGCAGTTTGTAGTTGACTTATAAATATTTCTTTTGCTATTTTATGTGTTTCATTATTAAAATCAAATTCATTTGTAGTAAACCAACTACTTGAAAAGTGTATTTCTCCTTTATCTATGTATATAAAACTTCTATTGTCTTTGTTTTTTTCTTTATCTCCTAATTGTATAGCATATACTAATTTTCCATCTCTAATTACCATTGTTTCGTTATACTTTTTATCCATTCTACTTTTCCTCTCTTTCTTCTATTATTTCTTTTATTTTGTTTATATTAGGATACATACTAAAGTAGTGTATTCTATTTCCAGTTATCTCTATTTTGTATTTTTTGTTTATTTCTAACTGGTTGTATAAATCTGTGCTATTAAACTTACCCTTAAATAGTAAATCTGTTATTTGATATGTATTATTTTCTGTATCTACTACTAAATACTTACTGCTAGAGTTTTTTCCGCTTCCATTTTTTATATATTTATCTTTTATTGTTATTTCTATCTCTTGTTCATTTGTATATGATTGTATATTTAAAAATATTACACTTCCAATTCCTATAATAATTATTATAAGTGTTGCTATTACTACAAATGCATCTCCTATGTTTCCTTTTTCACTTCTCATTCTACTTTTCCTCTCTTTCTTTATTTAATTTGTTTACTGCTCTTGCTAGTTCGTTTATTTTGTTTTCATGTGTTTTTAAATCATCTCTTATACCATTTAATATAGCGAAAATATTATAATCTTCGTCCATTTCTATGTATGTTACTTCAACTAGTTCGTTTATTTCTTCGTTTTCTTCTCTCTTTTCTATCTCTTTTACTTCTTCTTGAAATAGTAATACTTCATCATCAAAGGTTACATCGTCATACATACTTCATCATCACTTATATTTTTTAAACAATTAAAAAATGCAACTTCTTCTTTATCATAATAAACTTTGTTTTATCTTTAATTTCATTATTTGATATTTTATTCAATAATTCTATTATTTTCATCTTTCTTCCTCTTTCCTTTCTTTAATCAATTTGTTTACTGCTTATATATCACTCCGCTTCTAAATATTTCTTTATATTTGGAATAGTTTGTTTTTTTATTATTCTAGATATATCCTTTAATATTTGTTCTTTTTCTTCTTCTAAAATATCATTTGCAATAACATCTAACTTTTTAAATATTTCTCTATAGTCTTCTTTTTTTGGTTTTTCTATATTTATAGTGGCTAAAAATTTACATATTCTCATTGGAGTTATATATTTATCTAAAAATGCATATGGACTTTTTGTCTTTGTATTTTCTATACTTTTTACTTCTTGAAATTTATCTCCTACTATTTTTATTCTTTTTTCTCCGTCTAATGTTTTTATAACTATTCCTTCTCTTATACAATTTGTACATTCTAATGCTGAATTTTGATTATCCACATATCTTGCTTTTAATTCTTCATAACTTATTAATTCTTCTATTCCTAATTCTGGAACTGTTTTTAACCCACTTTTACTTGCAACTTCTTTCATTTCTTCTATACTTGCAAATACTCTTGTAAAATCTTCATCTTCTATTGGTCTATTTATTATTTCTTTCACTAAATCAAAAGCATAGTATGGTTCTATTTTTCCTTGTTTTGCTAAAGAATTATAATTAATTTTTCCTTGATTTAGCCATTCCCCATATAAAACATAACCATTTGGTAAGTATTTTAATATTTTGCTTTCCTTTTCTTTGATATATTTAACAAACCCTCCTAATCCATCTTCTCCTTTTAGTTCATTTGACCTACTATATAATCTTAATTTACCATTATCGTTGTATATTGCTGTGTTACTTCCATCTAGCTTTTCTTGTATTACAACTTTTTCTCCTTTTTCTATTTGATATTTAGCATTATCTGGTCTTTTTATTTTGCAATACATCTTCATTCTACTTTTCCTCTCTTTCTTTTATTAGCTTATATGCTTCTTTTAAATCTACTTGTCCTGTAAAATTACAATCTTCTTTTGTGGCAGTATATTTTGAATAAATGCCAACTTCATCTTTGTAAATTTCTGTAACTATCATTGGTTCTAATATGTATCCTATTTCATCATCTTCATCTAAAGAAAATCTTATTTCTACCTCTTTGTCTTGATTCACTTTCATTAGTTTTTCTATTAGTTCTTTTACTTTCATCTTTCTTCCTCTTTTCTTTCTTGATATTTACGCAAAATACAAATTTACTCGTCTTGTATAGCAGTGTTTAAATATATGTAACCAATGTTCATGCATACTATATTGTTCCATAGTTCCATAATTATGTCCTATCATATCTATTTTTAAATCTTTCATAACGTTATAAATTTTTCTACATTCTTGTGGTGTAAACTTTCTTTCACAATCAGAGTGAAATAAAAATATATCTAAATCATCATTACAGAGTTTGTCCCATTCGTCTATTTCATCTTCTGTTAGTTCATCATCTCGATAATACTTTTTATATAATTCTCCTATCTTCTTGTTGAATGCTTCTGCTACTTTTTGTCTGTATATACCAAATGTTATATATCCACAATCGTAACATTCTTTTTCTGTTAATCCTTTTGCATATGCATATAATCCCATTTTCTCACTTCCTCTTTAAATATTTATAAATTACTTGTTATAATATTTCATATAGTTTTCTAGAAATTCTTCTAGTTTATCTGAATATAATCCATCTCGTTTTAGTTCTCTTTTTAGATTGTCTACATCTTTTATTGCTTTTTCGCTCTTTTCTTTTATTTCAATTTCTAGATCTTCTACTGTTCTTTTTGTTTCTGATATGTCCAAACCTATATTCTCTATTTGATTGTATAATTCTATTATTTTGGTTTTTATATCTTTTTCCATGTTATATATCCTCCAGTAATTCTTGTCCAAATTTAATTCTTGCTTTGTATGTATTTGCTAAAATACTATTAGTACAATGTTTTATTTTATATTCTTCCATAATTATTTTTCCTTTTATTTTGTCTTTAGGTATGTACATCTTTTTAATTTCATTTACTGGTGTACTATCCCAATACACATGTTCTGCTATCTCTGTTTGCATTTTTTTATTTTCTTCTTGTAGTCTTTCTAGTTCTTTTAATAGTGTTTCTAACGGTTTTTCATATTGTTCTTTTACTTTTCCAACTAGTAAAAATTTTAAACGTTTGACGTGTTGTATCGCTTCTTCTAATTCTTTATTCATCTCTATATCCTCCATATAAAAAACTATATAATTTATCAATATTTTGCTCTGTCTTATTTTTGTCTTCTTTTATTGAATTTTCTTCTTCTAATATGCAATCTAAATCAGATGTTATTGCAAAGGTTAATCCTGCTATAATTTCCATCAGCTCATAGTCTGTATCATTTTCTCTATAATAGCTTGTTAGTATATTTATAATTTTTCTTGTATGTATTACATCAAAATTACAATTGCAATTTTTTCCACATATTTTTATTATATTTTCTTCTGCTTTACTCATCTAACCACTCCTAATTTTGTATATTTAACGAATTTTTTATCTAATTTATATAAATACTTTAATGCTTGTTTTCCATTAAACCAATCATACATATTATTTGCTAAGTAGTGTGGTACAACACATATTTCTCTAGTATTAAAAGCATTATCTAAAAATATATGTATTTCATACTCTATTGCATAATTAAAATAATCTTTTTTACATACTATCTTTTGAAAAGATGTGCATTTTTCATTTTTACTTCTTATTTTATAGCCTAAAAATTTTAATAATATTTGTGGTACATATCTTTTTAGTTGTAACATCTCATCTGCTTTACTCATTGCTTGTCCTCCTCGTTATATAGTATTAAAGCTGAATTATCAGATGTAAATTTAATGTCTATAATTTCTTTATCGTCATTTTCTGTTAAAAAAATATTTATGTCTTTTTCTAACTCATCGCTAAACATTTTGCTAAATATCTTTACTTTCATCATCTTCTCCTTTCACAAATGGTAATATATAATCTATATACTCTGGCACTTCTGGAACTCTATTATGAAATTCTTGCCATTTCTTTTTATCTTCTTCTAACTTATCTATTAGCTTTTGCTTTTCTGTTTCTAATTGTTCTATATATTCAAGTATAATTTTGTGATTATCTGTTTTACTTTGTGTATAATCATTTACTAGACTATATACTTTAATTTCGTTGTCTATTTCTTCTTTAAAGTTTTGTTTTGCTTTTTCTATTTTTTCTTTACTTAACATTGTTTTCACTCCCCATCTATTAATTCCCAGAATCTTTTTGCTCCATAATTATCTGGTGTTAGTATCTTTCTTAATTCTTCTAGGCTTATTTCGTCTAAATCTTCTATACGATGTTTTCTACAGAAGCTTTCTGTTCCTAGCCTACATGCTCCTGTCATTGCTCTATATTGTGCTCTAGTTACTTTTCCTGTTCTCTTTATTTCTTTTACTATCTCTGATACATCTGTATCTTTTAATTTCTTTACTGTTAAATCTTCTATTGCTTCTTTTAGATTTCTTCCATGTGCTGATAATCCTTTTTCTTCTACACAATATCCTAATGGAGTTTTATATATTGTTATATCTTCTTTCTTTTTTATTGATTTTACATTCCCCCATAAGATACCATCAAAATATATATAATTTCTTTCTTTGTTAAATCCTTTTGTAACTTTTTTAGCACTTATTGTATTATCGCCATTAAATCCACATATATATCCTTGTGCCATCAAATCATTTGGTAACTCTTTTATTTTTGTATTGCTTAAGTCTAAACTGCCTCCAACTGTCAAATTATTTGGCAATTTTTCTATTAGTGTATTTCTTAAGTCTAAGCGCCCTCCAACTGTCAAATTAGCTGGTATCTCTTTTATTTTTGTATTGCTTAAGCATAAGATTCCTTTTACCTTAATTTTTTCATTTTCTACTACTACTTCATTTCTAATATTATTTTCTTTTAAGAAATTTTTAAATTTTTCTATATTATTTATTTTACTTTCTTCCTTCCTTTTCAATTATTTCTCTTAAATTAACTATCTCTATGTTCTTTTTTAATACTTCTTCTTTTTTATTTTCTAAGTTTATGTATTGATATATTATTGTGCCTATACTTAATATTAATGCTATTGTTGATATTGTTAGTGCTACTTTTAACTCATTACATTTTTTGTACCAATCTATCATTTTATTTTTCCTCCAATTCTTTATTCTTTGTCTCTTACTATTGTTATAAATTCAAACCCCTTTTCTTTGGCTAATAAATATGTTGTGTAGCCATCTATTAAATAGTTATCTTTTGTTAGTACTATCTGACTTCTAAAATAGTTATGGGTATAATAATAAACATCTCTTGATATAAGCTTTATTTGATTAGGCTTTATATATTTCTTTGATATTTTTATATTTTCAAGTTTTACTATCTCTCCTTCTAAAGGTCTATTTGTTATCCTATTAAGTTCAAACATATTTCTGTTTGCATATTCTTCTATCTTTATATCTACTTTTTTATTAATTTTATCTTTTATTCTTTTAATAAATTTAAACAATGTATTTCCTCCTTTTAATCTTCAAATTCTTTAAGTGCTTTCTTTAAACATTTATTACATAATACTAAGGTAAGTTTTCCTCTTTTCGTTAAAGAATGTGGAAAGATTATGACTCCTCCAGTCCTTTCTTCTTGCTTTATATCTAATCTTATTTCGTCATTACAATAATCACATCTATAATATTTGTAAACTTTTTTTATTTCGCTTTTTACTACATTACTATCTTGATTTGTTTTTAAAATTTTTGTGTTTATAACTATTTTTTCTCTATTTTGTAGTTCTTCTAATCTGTTTCTAATTTTCCATCTTGTTTTATCTATCATCTTTCTTCCCTCCGTTGATTTGCATATAGACTATTAAGTTCATTTTCTGAATACTCTCTTTGAGTAAAGCTTCCTTTTCCTGTAGGTTTTTTAGGTATATTTTGTATTGTTTCGTCTTCCCATCTCTTTTGATTTAACCAAGTAGATGGATATGGTATAAATTGTCCACCATCTTTTTGCCAGTCATTACTAGCCCTAAATTGTTCCAAACTATTCATCATAGAACTAAACAATTCATTCGATGGCTTATTTTTTTCAAACCACTTTTTTACGTTCTGCTTTTTCACTTTCTTAGGATACTTCTCATAAAACTGGTCAAATTGCTTTTCCCATTCTTCTTTTTGACCCTCGTTTTGACCTTCATCTTCGCCATATATATTATTTATATTTATATCTAACTCTGACTCTATCTCTGGTGTATTTTTGTTGTTCTTTTGTTGTAACATTTGTACATCTTTTTTAATCTTTGTCCTATATTCTCTAATCCTATCTGCTTCTGTACTACTTTCACCGATAAAATTTTGTATTTCTAGCATATAGATTGCTCCATTATCCAACGTCTCGACTAGACCTAATTTTTGAAAAATATCTAATGCTTTTTCAATGGTCCCAACTTGATGCCTGACTACTTGAGCTAAAGCTTGTGGTGTGTATGGTATTAAATCTTTGAACATTAATTTGCCTTCATTTTTTAAACTTCTAAGATATAACTTCATTAAAATATCTGAGTATAAATAACCATCTGGCATATTTTGTAGTATAATCATTTCTTCACTATCAAAAAAATTTTCTTTTAATTTTAAATAGTAGTATTTTTTGTTGTCTGACATACTTACTTCTCCTTTTGTATAATATTGTGTTAAATTGTTATCTATTTTTGCCTTACTGAATGAAATAACTTTTTCCAAATTCTTTTAAAAATTTTTCTTCTGTATTTTCTTTTAAAAATTCTTCTTTTGCTTTTTGTTGTATTTTCTGTCGCAATTCTTTATTTGTATCCCATTCATTATGACATTTGCGACATATTGGAATTACTAATCTCCATTCCATACTTTTTTGTCTATTAGAACCTCCAAATATTTCGTGCAAATCATCTTTCCTTCTTTTGTGACATATATAACAAATATTTAAATTGTTTGTTAATATACTGTATCTTTTAGCTTCTAATTGTTTTAATTTATTAGATTTTTTCTTCAGCTCTTTTACTTGTTTGAACTCTTTGTGTTTGCAGTTTATACAATCCTTAAAACTAATTGTCTTTCTTTTTTGCTTGCAATATATATACTTTTCATATTGCTTTGTTCTAATTTTTAGATGCATACAATTCATCTGCACCACCTAATTCTTATCTGTTCTTGCTATTAGAGATTTAAATTCTAATCCACAATTGCTACAAAAATTATCAGTATGTTTACATCTTGTTAAACAATGTGGACAATATGTGTCCTTATATTTTTGCAAAATTATATTTCCATCTTTTGTTGTATTAATTTCGATTTCTGTTCCCTCTTGTAGTTCATATTTGTCTCTAATTTCTTTTGGAATAACTATTCTTCCTAGCTCGTCCATTTTTCTTACTATTCCTAAATTATTCATTTCCAATTCCTTCCTTGATTTCTACTTTTATTTTTGATATAATTAAGTAGAAATCATATGTTTATGTATTCTTATTTGAACTAGTTTATTGATTGGTAGTCATCAGCTAGTTCTTTTATTTTATTTAAAATTGCTTTTTCATTGTTGTATTTGTTTGAATTTACTGAATCTATAATTCTTGTTATAAATTCAGTCTTTTTATTGTTTTGCTCTAATAACTTTGTATTATTTCTTACTTCTTGTAATCTTATTTGTTTTAGTTCTTTGTTTTCTATTTTTAAATCTTTTATTATTTCCTCTGCTTTATTTAATGATTTTGTTCTTGCTTCTAATAATCTTTGCAATTCTTTTGTTTTTCTATTAAACATTTTTCTTTTCTCCTTTCTTGTAAAATTTTGTAATTTATTGTATACTCTCACTAGAAAGTGAGGTTATTATGAATAATATATTTTCTGATATTTTTAATAAAATCGATTGGGCTTCTTTTGCTATAGGGTCTTACGCTGCTATCTTGTCTACTTATCAAACTTTAAAAGAACGAAACAATATAAAAATAATTTATTTAAATAAAAATCATCTAACTTACTATTCTAAATTTTCTTCTTATGACATGTACGAAAACCTTATATTTCCTAACACGAGCTCATATAATTTTTATATTAAAGTAAGAATAATCAATAGATCTAAAAACCCCACAAGCATTTATGGTTTTCTTCTAAATAACAAATATAAATACAATTCTGATAATGCTATATTTGAAACTAAAGTTCCAACATCTTATAAAATTTCAAATAACAAATTAGTAAGTAATGAATTTACATTTGTTGATTTAAACTTAAAACCAATCCTTAAACTTGAACCCTTTTCAACAGTTGAAGGATATCTATGCTTTACGAATATTTCTAAAATATCAAGTATTTTTTCGTTAACTATACAATCTTCTCAAAAAAACAAAACTTTTCTTTTTAAGTGCAAGATTGATGATTCTATTAACAATATCGAAGAATGATCTTTATTAAAGAAAGTATTACTACTATCCAATTAAGTATTGCTATAATTAGTAATGTTCTTTCTTTTTTATTTTGATCTTCTGCTTGTTTTATTTGTTCATCTGTGCAACCATACTCTTTTAATTTTTGTTTATATTTTTTAGTCATATTCTCCCTCCTATTTCCATATGTATTAGTAATATTTCTATGAACTATATCTATTGCAAGTTCGACCCTACTAGAATTACTGATAAAGTATTAACTGTTTCGTTTCCAATATTTTTAAACTCTCTTGAATCTAAAAGCGGTTGGTTAGAATTTAAAACAAAAAACTATATAAATATTTCTTCTATGGATTTCAATTTATATACTAGTAGAGGTTCAATTAAAGACATTATTCCTGTTGTTGAAAATATTATAGATGATACCCCTTATCATTAAAATGATTGTAAATTGCAGTTATTATGCCTATCGCAATTGATATTATTGATAAAATTATTGCTATTTTTCTTCCATATACTTCTCCTTTTTTGATTTACTGAAAAATTTTAGTATTTGCTAATTCTTTTGTTTCATCTTCTAAATATGCTATAGTTTCTTTTAAAATGAATATATTTATTGAATATGTTCTTTTTTCTTCCTTTAAAATATCTAATATTTTTTGCCTTTCTTTATTTAAAGTTTCTTCATCTATATATTGATTACCTACTTGGAATATTTGTCCCATATTTATTCCTCCTAATAAATAATAAATTTAATCTATTCCAATTTATTTTGTTATATTTAAAATTCCAAAGCAAATTTCTCCTTCTCTTACTTCTTCTACATTAATTTGCATATCTTCTTTGCTTGGCTTTTTCCAAACTGCTAATCCTGCAAAAATTCTTAATTTTGAACTTATCCACTTTGCAGTAATGCTTAATCCTGCTTCTATTCCATCTTCTGCTTCTATTCCTCCTCTTGCTCGTATTCCCCCTCTTGTTTGAATTTCATACCCTGCTTTTATTGTTCCTCCTGCTACTATTGCTCTTGCTACTATTCCTTCTCCTGCTTTTATTCTGTCTCCTGATTCTATCCTACCTCCTGCATAGATCCTGCCTCCTACTTCTATTGTACTTCCTGCTTCTATTGCTTCTTCCGTTTTTATTCCATCTCCTACTTTTATCTTACGTTTTACTTGTATTCCACCTCTTACTTTTATTCCATATCCTACTTCTATTTCTTCTGCTTCTATATCTCCTTCTACTTTTATTTCATGTTCTGCTTTTATTTTTTCTCCTGATATTATTGTATTTTTAGAAATAATACTGCCTTTTGCTTCAATATTGCCTTCTACCTTTATCCAGCCATCTAAGTTAATTTCTAAATCTTCATCAACTTCTAAATTACCTTCAATATAATAAATTCCATTTTCTAATCTTTGTATATTTTTACAATTTTTATCTATTATCATTTCCTCTATTCCTTTCTTTTTAATTTAACGTTGTAGCAGTCATAACACCATAAATTAGCATTACAGTACCTAATATATGAAATCCTACTATTACTACTGCTTGTCCAATAAATGATTTTATTTTCTTCTTATCTAGTTTTGTTTTCATTTGTTTTCCTCCT
>CAQPRV010000056.1 GCA_948857205.1 uncultured Clostridia bacterium | reverse complement strand
TGAACGTCTTTATCCCGCCAGCACTTACTCAAACAATAACAAATTTAACTGAACATAAAAAAACACAGTTAAGATTTGAATCTGGATAAATTATATAATAAAAATAAAATAAATCAATAGAAATCTCAAAAAAAGGTATTTTTTGGGGTAAGGGGAATTCTATCTATAAGATGGAAATAATTACCATATTTAATTAAATATATTAAAAAATCTTAATGTAAGAAGAAATTAGATAGAAATATAAAAATTTAATCTTTATTTCTGGTAATCATCTAAAAGCTTTGCTTTTTTTTATAATTATTGTTATACTAATAAAAAAATAATTAATACTATAATTATAAAAGTAAAAAAGGAGGAGATTAAAATGCCTACACCACATAATACTGCAGAATTAGAAGAAATAGCAAAAACAGTAATAATGCCAGGAGACCCATTAAGAGCAAAATATATAGCAGAAAACTTTTTAGAAAACTATAAACTAGTAAACGAAGTTAGAAGTATGTATGCATATACAGGAAACTATAAAAATCAAAAAGTAACAATAATGGCTTCTGGAATGGGAATGCCAAGTATGGGAATATATTCTTATGAACTATACAAATTCTATAATGTAGAAAATATAATTAGAATAGGTTCATGTGGAGGATACTCACCAAATTTAAAACTATTTGATATTATTTTATCTGAACAAGTATATTCTGAAAGTAACTTTGCATTAAGTGCAAATAATGAAAACTGTCATCTAGTAGAATCTTCTATTAAATTAAATAATATAATAGAAAAAACTTCACAAGTAATAAACATTCCTGTAACAAGGGGGACAACTGTATGCACAGAATGTTTTGATTTATATATGTCTAATTTACAAGAAACTTTTAATAGAATTCCAAGAGATTTAAAACCAATTGCATCTGAAATGGAAGCTTTTGCATTATTCTATATTGCAAAAATGTTAAAGAAAAACGCTTCTTGCTTAATGAGTGTTGTTGACACTAATGTTAATTCAAACTTACCTAAATCAAATGCAACTTCTGAAGAACGCCAAAATGGCTTAAATAATATGATTAAATTAGCTTTAGAATCTACACTTAATCTATAAAGCAATATTATATAAAAATTAATGCTAGAGAATAGATTATTCCATTCTCTAGCATTAATTTTTGCATTTTTCTATAACTAAAAACTTACTTATAATATTAAATCAAATTTTAAATTTTTTTATTTTTTTATAGATAATATTTTATATTTCATAATTCCAGCTGGAGCATTTACTTCTATAATATGATCTTTTTTCGCTCCTATTAAGGCTTTTCCTAGTGGAGATTCATTTGATATTTTGTTTTCTGCTAAATTTACTTCTGTTGAACCAACTATTGTATATTCTATTTCTTCTTCAAATTCCATGTCAAATACATGTACAATATTTCCTACTTGCACAGTTTCTGTATCAATATCTTTTTCATCTATTATTTTTGCATATCTTATTTTGTTTTCTAATTCTGCTATTCTTACTTCGTTTTCAGCTTGTGCATTTTTTGCTTCATCATATTCAGAGTTTTCTGATAAATCTCCAAAACCTAAGGCTATTTTTATTCTATCTGCTATTTCTGTTCTCTTTTCTGTTCTTAAATAGTTTAGTTCCTTTTCTAAATTATTATATCCTTCTTGTGTTAATAACACTTCTTTTTCTTCCATTGTTATCCTCCTTGTTTTTGCTTAATATGATCTTTTATTAAAGTCTTTTAATAATATACGGCATAATATTGAATTTGTCAAGCATAGCATAATAATGCTTTAAAATTTATTTTAAAAACTTACTTGCACCTTTCATATATTCTATTCCTGAAACAATAGTTGCTATGGTTTGTATAATCATCATACCTGTAACTATAATATTTAAATAAAGTTGATATCCTTGTAAATTTCCGTTAAAACAAGAACCAAAAGTATTTAAATCAATAAAAGCTAAAATAATAGCTATCATCTGAGTAACAGTCTTTATCTTGCCCCATTTAGAAGCAGCTATAACAATACCGCCTTTTTCTACTGCAATTAGTCTATACCCAGAAATAACAAACTCTCTTGTTAAAACAATAATTGGAATCCAAGCTGGTAATCTATTAACTTCTACCAACATAATCATTGCAGCTAAAACTAAAATTTTATCTGCTAAAGGATCTAAAAACTTTCCAAAAGTAGTTATTTGATTATTTTTTCTTGCCAAATAACCATCTAGCTTATCTGTTATTGACGCAATAATAAATATTATATCTACAATCAAATATGTAAGTGGAATATTAAAAAGTTCACCATTTATTCCAACTAACGGTATTAAAACCATTATTGGAACTAAGATAATTCTAAAGATTGTTAGTTTATTTGGTACGTTCATATTTATCTCTCCTGTATTTTTATTTTAGCATTTCTATTGCTTTTTGTAATTGTGTATCATCTTTTTCATCTACTCTTAAAATATTTGTAACTGACTCTGGCAACTCAACTTTTTCATCTGGTTCAATACCTATTTTATTTATTTCTGTTTTATTTGGAGTTAAGTATTTCTCAGAAGTTATTTTTATTCCACTTCCATCTGGTAATGACAATAGTTGTTGTATTACCCCTTTACCATATGTTTTTGTTCCTACTGTCTTTGCTTTTCCTAAGTCTTTTAAGGCTCCACATAAAATCTCTGATGAACTTGCTGTATTTTTATTTGTTAAAATTATAATTGGCATATTAATAATTGGATTATTTTTTGACTTTTTTACTTCTTCTTTATTTTTTTTATTTACTTCATATAATAATACTGAATCTTTGTCTGCTATATAATCTGCTATTTCCAAAGCCTCGTCAACAATTCCTCCACCATTGTTTCTTAAATCAATAATTAAGGATTTGATTCCTTGGTTTTCTAAATCTTTGAATTTATTCTTAAAATCTTCTGCAGTTCCTTCATCAAATGAATTAAATTCTATATAACCTATATCATTTTCTAATTTCTTTCCTTCTACTGGATTAACTTTTATACTTTCTCTTTTTAATTCAAAAGTTTTCGTTTCTGTATTTCTTAATATTTCTACTTTTACTGTTGTTCCTGATTGACCTTTTATTTTATTTGCTAATACTGACATATCATCAGCAGTATATTCTACATCGTCAACTTTTAAAATTAAGTCTCCTGGTAATATTCCTGCCTTTTCTGCTGGGCTATCTTTAATAGGAGATAACACCATAACTCTATTTTTTTCTTCATCTTTTACCATATATATTCCTACACCTACAAAATTACCTGTAGTATCATCCATGAAGTCTTGCATATCTTCTTTAGAAATATATTCTGAATATGGATCTTCTAATCCTTCAATATATCCTTTGATTGCTCCTTCTTTAAGTTTATCTTCATTTATTTCACCTAAATAATATCTGTCTATTATAGATTTGTATTTTTCAAGTTTATTTGCTATATCATTATTTCCTGTAGAAGAAATAATATGTTTTCCTAAATTATCAGCATTAGAAAAATATTGATACATTGAAATTGATGTAATTATAAATGTAATAAATGCTACTAATACAACTAGCATTACA
The DNA here is from genome assembly GCA_948857205.1 of uncultured Clostridia bacterium. Classification (GTDB taxonomy): domain Bacteria; phylum Bacillota; class Clostridia; order TANB77; family CAG-508; genus CAG-269. The sequence goes on along the minus strand of CAQPRV010000056.1, from coordinate 14,067 downwards.
ATTTTATAAACTTTAAATCTCTTTTTTTCTTCCATTCTTATTTTCTTTCCTTTCTTTGATGCTTTTAATAATACATTATTTAAATTGGAAAAGTCCCTATTGGGACATTTCTCTATATATTATATTACATTATAATTATTTTATAATTATAATTTAAAAATAATTTTGTGGATTTACTCTACACGTATTGTAATCATATGGTGCTACTCTAACTTCAAAATGTAAATGTGGTCCTGAAGAATGTCCACTATTTCCTGAACTCATAATTTTTTGTCCTCTTGAAACTGTTTGTCCAGGTGATACACAAATTGATCCACTTGTTCCATGTGCATACCAAGATTGCAATCCATTTGCATGTTGAATTACTACATATGTACCATAACTGTAAGTTAAATTAGCAGTTTTTATAACAACACCTGTTTCAGCTGCATATACAGGTGTTCCTGTTGGTACAGCAAAATCTACTGCACCATGATAACTTCCACTAGGATAATACATACCAGCTGAAATACTTCCAGAACTTACTGGCCTTTGTAATGTTCCATTACCTCCAACATATTTTCCAGAAGATGATGATGAATTTCCATTCTTTAATGAGTTTTTATTATTTAAAGCTGCAATTTGTGCTGCATATAGCTCTTGGGCTTTTTTAATTTCTTTTGCTATCTGAATGTTTGATTCTTTCAATTCATCTATTTCCTCTTGTATTGCTTTTTCATCTGCTGATAATTTTTCAACTTGTTTAGTTTTTTCGCTTTTTGCAACACGTAATTGATTAGATACATTTTGTTTATTAGCTTTTGAGTTAGATAGTTCCTTTCTGCTATCTTCTAATTCTCTCTTAGATTGTTCTATTTTTTCTTTTTGTTTTTGTATTTTATCTAGTAACTCTGAATCATTAGTTGCAAGTTCTGTTACTAGATAATAATTAGAAATTAAATCTGTTATACTTTCTGAAGATAAAATTACATCTAAATATGAAGTTTCACCTGCCTCATAAGTTGCAACTAATCTTGCATTTAATAATTCTTGTTGTTTTGTATAATCTTCTTGAGATTTATTTAGTTCTTTTTGTGCATTTTCTATTTTACTATTTAGATTTGAAATTTTTCCATCTAATTCATCTATTTGAGTTTGATAATCTGTTATTTTTGAAGATAATTCTTCTACTTGTTTTACTGTTTCAGATTTTTCAACTTTAATATCTTCTAAATCTGACTTCGCTTCGTTAATTTTTTTGTCATTTTCGCTTTTTTGATTTTTTAACTCATTTGTCGATGTGGCAAAAGATATACTACTTTGCAAAATGATTACTATTAATAATATTGAAACTATTTTGAAATTAAATTTCTTCATATATGTTCCTCCTAATTATTCTTTATATTACTTCTTTTTTACTGAATTAACTGCTGAATTATTTGTACTTATTGTATTGTTTGTTGTGTTATTTGCTTTACTATTTTCATCTTTTTCATTTGTATCTTCATTTTTAGGAATTACACCATTTGTTATATATGGCATTGGATCTGTTACTACACCATTTATTCTAACTTCAAAATGTGCATGTGGTCCTGTGGAATACCCTGTTGATCCTACTTTTAAAACTTGTTCTCCTCTTTTTACAGTTTGACCCACTTCTACTAAAATCTCTGAGCCATGTGCATATAATGTTGAAATTCCTCCACCATGGTCAATTATTACCATATTACCATACGCACTATTCATTCCAGCTTTTGTAACAATTCCATCATTAGCTGCAATAAAATTTGCTCCCATAGGTGCACTAATATCTACACCTGTATGTAATTTGTAAACACCTGTAATTGGATGTGTTCTCATTCCATATTTAGAACTTATTCTTGTATATCCTGGAACTGGCCAAGCAAGTTCTCCTCCAATATATTGTGTCTCCATACCTTCCATTGCTAAAGCTAATATTTCATTATTAATTTCTTCAAATCTTTTATTATATTCATCTATTTTTGTTTGAGTATCTTTTTCTTGATCTGATAATTTTGCAATATAGTTCTCTCTTACACTTTTTGTATTTTCTAAAACTTTTGTTGTTTTAGTTTGATTTTGTTTTATTATTCCTAATTGTTCTTTATCTTTATCTAACTTTTGCTTTGATAATTCAATTGTGTCTTTTTTAGCTTTTACATCTTCTAGTAATTCTGTTTCATATGACGTTAATTCTGTAATAAGAAAATAATTTGATAAGAAATCAGATACACTAGTTGAGCTTAACATTACATCTAGATATCTTGTATCTCCTGCTTCATAAATGAGTACTAATCTTTGTTCTAATAAATCTTTTTGTCTATTATATTTTTCTTCAGCTATTTTTAATTGATTTTCAACACTGCTTATTGAAGATTGTAATTTTAATATTTTAGTATTTAATTCATCTAACTCATTTTGTGATGTTGCTATTTTTTCATCTAATTTTTGAACTTGTTGCAAATTTTGACTTAGCTCATCTTGTATATTATTTAATTCATCATTTGCATTATCAATTTGTTGTTGTAATTGCTCTTGCTCTGTTTTTAAATCTGTTACAGAACTATTGCTCGAATTAGTACTTTGTTCATTATCTTCTGCAAATATTTCTTTTGAAAATATGCTAAAACTAACTATTATAAAAATCAAAACAATACATAAATTTTTACGCATGTCTTCTCCTTTATACTTTTAAATATTTTCTCATTGAAATAACACTTCCGCATTGCTCCTATTCCAATTCCTAATAACATATATACAAATATAATTGAATTTAACATATCACTAAAACTTACTAAGCTCATATTTATTATTTGCATAAATTGAGAGTTTACCATTTTGCTTGCAATGAAATTATATGCTCCCCCAACTATAATTATAGAAATCGCACTTGCAATAATTCCTATAATCATTCCCTCTACAATAAATGGCCATCTTATAAATCCATTTGTTGCTCCTACATATTTCATAATTGATATTTCTTTTCTCCTTGCATGTACTGTAAGTTTTATTGTATTTGCTATTATGAAAATTGAAATTACTATTAATAATATTAAGATTATTCCTGTAACTATTTTTATTCCATTCGCTAGATTTATTAATGTTGTTACTGTTTCATCTTTACTTGTTATTTTTTTTACATTTTCTATTGTTAATATTTGGTCTTGGACAGATTTGCTTTTGTTCAAATCTGTTAATGTTACTACATATGATGATGGAAAAATATTATTCTCTTCATATCCTGATAATAAGTCTTGTTTTTCTCCAAATCTTTCTTTCATTTGATTTAATGCTGCTTCTTTTGATATGAATTCAGTTGTACTTACACCATCTAAACTTCTTATTTTTTCTCCTACTTCATTAATTTGTTCTTGTGTAGCATCATTATTTATGAATACTTGTATTCCTTGTGCTGATTCTACTTCTGCTACAAAGTGATTAATGTTTTCACCTAGTATTAAAAATATTCCAAATATTATCATTGTTGCACACATAATCATTAATGAGGCACCAGTAGATTTTTTGTTTTTAAATACATTAGTGAAACCTTCTCCTATTAAATATCCTATTCTATTATATTTCACAATCATAACCACCTTTTTTATCATCTCTAACAATTTGACCCTTGTTTATATGAATAACTCTTTTTTTCATTTGATCTACTATATCTTTTGCATGTGTTGCTACTACTACAGTTGTCCCTCTCATGTTTATGTCATTTAATAAATTCATAATTTCCCATGCTGTATCTGGATCTAAATTTCCTGTTGGTTCATCTGCTATTAACATTGATGGATTGTTTACTAATGCTCTTGCTAATGCTACTCTTTGTTGCTCTCCTCCTGATAGCTCATTTGGATACATTTTTGCTTTTCCACTTAGACCAACTAATGACAATACCATTGGTACTTGCCTTCTTATATGTCTTGGTGTTGCTCTTACAATATACATTGCATATGCTACATTGTCATATACTGTTTTATCTGGTAAAAGTCTAAAATCTTGAAATACTACTCCCATACTTCTTCTTAAATATGGTACTCTATTTGCTTTTAAAAAAGTTGTATCTTTTCCATTTATTATTATATTTCCTGAGGTTGGTTCTTCTTCTTTTAATATTAGTTTGATTAGTGTTGATTTACCACTTCCTGAAGAACCTACTAAAAAGGCAAATTCTCCTTTATTAATAATAAAATTTGCATTTTTAACTGCATGTGTTCCTGTATCATATGTTTTTGTCACGTTTCTAAATTCTATCATTTTTTTCTCCTTAAAGTATAATTATTTTTATACACTCTAATAATAACAATAATATTGATTTTTTGCAATACTTTTTTTGTAAAAAAAAGATAGAAAATGTTGGATTTTTTGCATTTTCTATCTTCTATTTATTATATATCTTTTTTCTTAAATGTCACTTCTTGAAATAAGAAATCATGTACCTTTTTCCATGTAATTTCTTGATGTAAAAATTCGTTAATTTGATCTTCAACTTTTTGTTGATTTGGTGTTAATTCAACTTTGATTTCTTTTTTCCAATTAATATCTTGTAACCAAAAGGCTTTGAAACTTGACCAAAATCCTGACTTAACAGGTAAATTGTTATTTCTTATTGTTCCAGCATTTTCTATTGGAGTCTGCTCACTATTCTCAAATTGTACTCCTCCAAATACTCCTGATACTTTACTTTCTTCTCTTAAATCTGCCATTCTGCTTCCTCCTTTGTTAATTGTGATTTATATTTTTATTTATACTATAGTTAGAAGGATTTATCAAGCAATTTACTCAATTTAAATATTAAATATTGATGACGTATTCATTACACTTTTATTACATAATTTTTTTATATTTTATTTCTATCTAAAAAAAATTGTAACTAAAATTTAATATTAAAAAAATTATGCAATAATATAATCTTTTTCAGCCTTTTGGCAAATAACATTTTGTAATTTGTTTTCTAAATTTTGATTTGTCTTAAAATGTATTGATAAATAATTTTTAGTATGCCCTTTAAAAACACCATCTTTTAACTCTTCAAATAAAACTTCTACTTGTTTACCAACAAAACTCTCATTATATTCTTTTTGGAATTTATCGGAAAGTTCTATTATTTTCTTACTTCTCTCATCTTTTATATTTCCATCTATTTGTTCTTCCATCTTTGCTGCTTTTGTTCCTTTTCTTGGTGAATATTTAAATACATGTATCTTATAAAATTTTATTTGTTCCAAAAATTTAAAAGTTTCATTAAATTCGTTTTCTGTCTCACCTGGAAACCCTACTATTATATCAGTTGTTAATATAACATCTTTAAATTCTTTTCTTAAAAGAGAAACTATGTACTCAAATTCTTCTATTGTATATCTTCTATTCATTCTTTTTAAGGTCTCATTACATCCACTCTGTAAGGACAAATGAAAATGGTGACATACCTTTTGCAGTTTTGAAATTCTATCTATAAATTCTTCATCTATTATTAGTGGTTCTATTGAACCTAATCTAATTCTTTCTAAACCCTGAATTTTATTTATATCTTCTAATAAATCTATTAATTTATAATTATTTCTAAAATCTTTTCCATATGATGCTATATGTATTCCTGTTATTACTACTTCCTTTAGACCCTTTTGTACTATTTTTGCTATTTCAGATGTTATATTTTGAGGTTGTCTACTTCTTACTTTTCCTCGTGCATATGGAATTATACAATAAGAACAATATCTATCACAACCATCTTGTATTTTTATTACTGCTCTAGTTTTTTCTGTAAATTCTACCTCTCCAAAATCTTTAAACTCTTTTTGTTGCATTATGTCTTCTGCTTGTGTTTGTTTTGTATTTTCTATTATGTATTTTTCTACATATTCTACAATTTGTGCTTTTTCATTATTTCCAATAATAATATTTATATCATTCATTTTTTCTATTTCTTGTTTTGCTACTTGCACATAACATCCACATGCTACTATTATTGCTTCTTTATTTTGTTCTCTTACTCTTCTTAACATTTGCCTAGATTTTCTATCTGACATATTTGTTACTGTACATGTATTTATTATATATATATCTGCTTTTTCATCTTCTTGTGATATAATTTTATATCCTTTTTCTATGAATTTTTGTGACATTGCATTTGTTTCGTACTGATTTACTTTGCAACCGTAAAGTTATAAAAGCTACTTTTCTCATTTTTAGTCTCCTTCCCAAAATCACAAATCTTCAGATTATAATAAATCTAAATTATCTAAGGCTTTTCCTGTACCTAAAGCTACACATGATACTGTATCTTCTGCTATCATCACATTTATTCCTGTTTTTTCTTGTAATAACTTATCTAATCCATCAATTAAACACCCTCCACCAGTCATATAAATTCCTCTATCACTGATGTCTGCTGCAAGCTCTGGTGGTGTTTTTTCTAAAACAGAATGTACACTATCCACTATCATCATTGCTGGTTCAATTAATGCATCTAACATTTCACTTGAATATACTTTTAAGGTTTTTGGAAGTCCTGTTATTAAGTCTCTTCCTCTTACTTCCATATCTACATCTTGTATTTTTGGAAATACACAACCAAGGTTTATTTTTAAATCTTCTGCTGTTCTTTCTCCAATCATTATGTTATGTTTTTTCTTAATATATTTTACTATATATTCATCAAATTTGTCTCCAGCAACTTTTAATGATTGGCTTACAACAGATCCTCCTAAAGAAATTACAGCTATATCTGTTGTTCCTCCTCCTATATCTACTACCATATTACCACATGGTTTTGATATATCTATTCCTGCTCCAATAGCTGCTGCAATTGGTTCTTCTATTAAACATACTTTTCTAGCTCCTGCTTGGGTTGCTGCATCTATTACTGCTTTTTTTTCTACTTCAGTTACTTGTGATGGAATACATATCATGATTCTTGGCGCAAATACAGATTTTCCACATACTTTATGTATAAAATATTTCAACATTTTTTCCGTTACTGTGTAGTCTGATATTACTCCATCTCTTAGTGGTCTTGTTGCTATTATATTTCCTGGTGTTCTTCCTAACATTCTTCTTGCTTCTTTTCCAACAGATACTACTTCTCCTGTATTGTTATCTACTGCCACTACTGATGGTTCTCTTAATACTATTCCTTTTCCTTTTATATATGCTATTACTGTGGCTGTTCCTAAATCTATTCCTATATCTTGTCCCCAACCAAATTTAAACATGGAAATCTTCCCTTCTATAATTCATTTAATTCTTATTTTTTTATTACAATAGTGTTACAATTATATTACAAGTATAATTATTTAGCAAGTCCTTTTGCATTTTTTTAAAGTTTGATTAATTTACAATATTGTTTTCGTTGTATATGAGACTATATAATTGTTAATTTGTTTCATATAATTATCATAACTTGAACTCTCTATATATTTTCCTCTATTTTCTATTTTTCCTAAAAAAGTATTTATTTCTCCTGCATTTGCTGATGATGTTACCTGAATATAATGTATATTTTTACTATTAAAACTGTTTATACATTCCTGTGTTGATAAACTAGTTTCCTTTTTATTATTAAAATTTACAAGAATATTTATTTTACCATTAGTGTAATTTACGTTCGAAAGAATTTCAGGTAAAGATAAAGTTCTTTCTGCTTCAACTTGTATATTTCTATATGAAGCTGATTGACTTAATGTTACAAATCCAAAAGATCCTTGTAAATAAGAATCATCATAAGCTTGAGCTATTAATGAGCCATTTAAATATCCTTCTATTTTATTCCCTTTAATTTTCATTTTCCAACTTTGCCAAGTCTTTTTAGTATACTGTGTCCCAACTTTGTGTAACATTTGAGTATAACTTCCCATATTATTGCCACCTGGAGAAGTATGATATCCATATATCTTTTCAAGTTCATGTCCTTTTAAAATACCATTAAAATTAGAAAATAAAGAAACATTTCCTTTACCTCCAGCATCTAATGTAAATAAATAAGCACTTATATTACTTGCATAGCTATCTTCATTAGCTCTAGCCATACATCCTATTAAGTCATCATCATCTCCTGTTGATTTTGCTTCAAAACTAAATGTTATATCTGTATAATTACTATTTGGACTATAATATCCTGATAACCAATCAACATTTGCAGAATTAGTTACAATATCATTCTTTTTATTGTATGTCCAATTTCCTGATCCAAATCGTTTCCAAGTATTAAATACTGTTTGCATATCTGTAGTAGTACTATTTATAGTCTCTCTTTGCGTTGCTACTACATTTACAGTTACAAAATTTGTTGCAATTAAACTATTATTTAAATTATTTTTAATAATATTTTTTGCATTTTCTAAATCTATATTTATGTCATTTCTTGTTAATTCTGTGTGTATTTCTGGAGTATAAAATGTATGTGTTTTTTCTACGTTATTTATATCTTTCACTACAAAATCGTATTTTTTATTTTTACTTACTTTCCAATCAATTCCTATATCAATTTTTCCTTCACAAGAAATAATTTCTCCATTTGGATATTTAATTTCTTGTATTCCAATTGGATTATAAAATTTTACAACAACAGTGTTTTCATTTTTTGTCTCTATTGAAAACTCTGTTTTTGTTACTGCACTTTTCTCCATTATGTTGTTTGCTATATTAGTTCTATACGCTATTGTTCCTAATAAAATTATTAATATTAAAATTATTACAATTAAAATTATTTTTATTTTTTTCATATGAATACCTCACAAATATTTAATTTTGTATTACTACTGTAAATATTACCATATCTAGTTTTTTTATGCAATAATAATAATGCAATAACTTAAAATTATAATTATTTATTTGTTTGTATTTAATTAAGAATAGCGCGAGAAGGATTATAATTATTTATTTTTGAGTGACTCCGGGGTAACCGTTCCAAAATTCTTAGAAAAGTTAGAAAACTTTTCTATAGAATTTTGAGAATGGGGCAACGAAAATAATAAATAATTATAATCCTTTGGGAGCGAGTAGATTTTATAAATACAAATAAATAATTAAAATTTTAAGCTATTGCATTATTAATCTTGAATAATAACAATAAATGCATTATAATATAAACATTAAACAGGAGGGTATAGATGAAACACTATAAATTTATAACACAAAGTGAAGAAGAAACAAAAAACTTTGCAAAACAACTAGCCACAAAATGTCAAGAAAAAGATATAATAGTATTAACAGGAAATCTTGGATCCGGAAAAACAAAATTCACAGAAGGTTTTTTAAGTCACTATGGATTAGAAAACGAAATATCAAGTCCTACCTTTACAATAATAAATGAATACGCCTCTAAAGAAATAAGTGTATATCATTTTGATGTATATAGACTTGAAGACTCTTCTGAATTTTATGAAATTGGTGGAGAAGAATATTTTAATAAAGGAATTTGTATAATCGAATGGGGTGAACTTATTCAAGATGCTTTGCCATCGCAATATACACAAATAACTTTTGAAAAAGATAATACAAAAGATAACACAAGAATTTTAAATATAAATACAAATTGCGAAAGGTTGGAAAATTATTTTGAAAATATTAAGTATTGACACATCAAGTGATATCTGTGGTGTATCAATTTTAGAAAACAATAAATTATTAATAAATTTAGACACTAATAGTGGAAAAACCCATTCAGAAAATTTACTTCCTATGATAAATAAAGCTTTAGAAGAAACAAAATTAACAATAAAAGATATTAATTTACTAATTTGTGACCGTGGTCCAGGTTCCTTTACTGGAATACGTATAGGAATATCAACAATAAAAGCCTTTCATGATAGTTTAAAAATACCATATATAGGTGTAAGTTCCTTAGAAAGCTTGGCTTATAATATAAAAAATAATCTACAAAATGGAAACTATGTAGCTAGTATTATAGAATGTAAAAATAATAATTGTTATTATGCTATATATCAATTAATTAATAATCAATATCAAGAAATCGTAAGTCCCAAAGCTGAAACAATTGATAACTTACAAAAAGACTTATTGAAATATCCAAATATCACCCTAGTTGGAGATGGACTTGATATTTACAAAGAGCAATTTTCTATGTTAAAGGTTAAATATTCTGAAGACAATCTTCTTAATTCTTATAATTTAGGCTTGTGTGGATTTGACAAATACAGTAATAATATTTTTACTGATATTTTACCTTTATATTTAAAAAAGCCACAAGCACAAAGACAATTAGAAGAAAAAATGTTAAAGAATAATCAATTATAATTTTATACGAAAGGATTTTTATGGATATTAAAATTTCAGAAATGACTTTGTCTGATTATAATAGTATAAAAGATATTCTACCTATTCATTTTGATGATTTTTGGAATAAAGCTATATTAAAAGAAGAATTATTAAATCCTAATTCTAAATATATTGTTGCTAAATTAGGAAAGGAAATAATTGGATTTGCAGGTATTAAAATTATTTTAGATGAGGCTGATATTATGAATATTGTCACTAAAAAAGCTTTTAGGAATAATGGCCTTGGTTCCTTATTATTAAAAAATTTAATAAATATATCTAAAAATTCCAACGTAAAATCAATTAATCTTGAAGTAAAGGAAGATAATTTAAGTGCAATCCATTTATATAAAAAATTTGGTTTTCAAATACTTGGAACTAGAAAAAATTACTATAAAAATAAAAATGCTATAATAATGAAAAAAGATAATTAAAGTTAATCTGTCATCTTTATAATTATAATAAACTTTAAACTATTAAGCAATTTTCTATAATTTGATTTTAATTTCCTTATCTTCTTTTAATTTAATTTTGTTATATTTTACACCACATTCATCCAAAAGCTTTCTAGATGCAATATTATTTTCTGAAGCTTTATATTTATCTGATAAATAAACAATTTCTTTAATTCCTGATTGAATAATAATTTTTGCGCACTCATTACATGGAAATAAATCAACATATATTTTTGCATCTTCTAGATCCTTTTTGCTACCTCTGTAATTTAGAATTGCATTTAATTCTGCATGACAAACATATGGATATTTTGTATCTAAATTATTTCCATCTCTTCCCCACGGAAACTTTTCATCATCAAATCCATTTGGTGCTCCATTATACCCTATTGATAATATTCTATTGTCTTTACTTACAATACAAGCACCAACTTGAGTTGATGGATCTTTACTTCTCATAGCTGATAATTTAGCTATTGCCATAAAATATTCATCCCATGATAAATAATCTTTTCTTTTTTCTCCACTCATCTTTTCTTTCCTTTCTTGCAATATATATTTATTACATATTTTTCTACTCCAAAAATACTAGCTATCTTAACTATTCATACCATTCTAATTCCCAATCTGCAAGAATTACAGTATCGCCTTCACACACACCCATTTCTTTAAGTTTACTATCTATTCCAAGATTTTTTAAACTCTTTTGTAAATAATACATAGATTCATTATCTTCAATATTTACTCTACCCATTAATCTTTCTACTGCTTTACCTGTAACAACAAATATATCACCTTGCTTTTTTACTTCCCATTGTTGTTTTTCATCATCTAAAGTGAATACAACTTTATCTTCAATTTCTACTAATTCTTCCTTTGGTAAAGTTTTAATTACATCAGCAACATAATTAATAAGTTCCTGAATACCTTGCTTTGTTACTCCAGAAATTTTATAAAGTTCTAATCCCTCTTTTTTAGCTAACCTTTCTACTTCTTTTAGTAAAGTCTCATCTTGCATAACATCAATCTTATTTGCAACAATAATTTGCTTTCTCTTACTTAACTTATTACTATATTTTTTAAGTTCTTTATTAATAGCATAAAAATCTTCTACTGGATTTCTTCCTTCTTGACCAGAAACATCTAAAAAATGTAATAAAAGTCTTGTTCTCTCTATATGTCTTAAAAATTGAATTCCTAAACCAATACCTTCACTTGCACCTTCAATTATACCAGGAATATCTGCAATAACAAAACCATCTCCATCTTTAGTTTTAACAACTCCTAAGTTTGGCTCTAAAGTTGTAAAATGGTAATTTGCAATCTTAGGTCTTGCTTCTGTTACGGTAGATAAAAAAGTTGATTTTCCAACATTTGGGAAACCTAATAATCCCACATCAGCTAATAATTTTAATTCTAAAATTATTTCCTTTTCCTCACCTTTGTCCCCATCTTCTGAAAACCTAGGAGCTTGTCTAGTTGCAGTTGCAAAATGAGAATTACCTCTACCTCCTCGTCCACCTTTAAGAATCAGCTCTTTTTGATCAGGCTCAGACAAATCAACAACAACTTTACCTGTTTCAGCATCTTTTACAACAGTACCTCTTGGAACCTTTATATATAAATCTTCTCCATACTTTCCATTACAATGATTGCCACTTCCATTTTCTCCATTTTTTGCCTTAAACTTTTTATTATATCTAAAATCAATTAAGGTATTTTTATCTTTATCAACTTGGAAATAAATACTTCCACCATTTCCACCATCTCCACCGATCTGGACCACCTGCTGCAACATATTTTTCTCTACGAAAAGTTGCTGCTCCATTTCCTCCATCTCCTGCTTTTATAAATATCTTTGTATAATCTGTAAACATCACTTTCTCCTTTTAAATAATGATTTTGGGGACGGAGGATAAAATCATCATCTTAATTTTTATTATCTCTAACTTTATTTTTTATTATTGATGATTTTTTTCTCCGTCCCCAAAATCATCAGTAAAATAGTTCAATTTCATTGCCTGCTTAACCTTTTTCATGGTTTTTCTTGCTTCTTCTTGTGCCTTTTTTGTCCCTTCTATTAATATTTTGTCAACTTCTTCTGGATGTTTTTCATAATATTCTCTTTTTTCTCTTATTGGTTTTAATTCTTCAATTATATTTTTTGCTAATTGCTTTTTGCATGCAACACATCCTCTTTTTCCTGCTTTACATTCTTCACATACTGTCTTTACTTCTTCTACTTTTGTAAATAAGTTGTGATAGTATGCTACCATACATATATCAGGGTTGCCTAAATCATCTTTTTTTATACGATTTGGATCTGTTACTGCACTCATTACTTTTTTGGTGATTTCTTCTTCACCATCTGATAAATATATTGCACTTAGTATTAGTATTAAAATTAAATTTGTTTTTGCACCTTTTAGTGTTTTGTTTAAAAAATTGTTTTTCATATTTTTCCTTTTTAGTTGATGTGTTTTTATTATTCTACTTCTTTTTTTATATATTCTAGCATTTGTTCAAAGTTATTAAATTGATATTGTGCTAATTGATTAATTCTTTCCCTATCACAGTCTGAATATTTATCATACATTACTGCTACTTCTATATTTGCATTGTTTGCTGCTTCCACACCTATTAATGAATCTTCTATTATTAAGCATTCTTCTGGCTTTATATTTAGTTCTTTTAAAATTTTATAGTGTACTTCTGGATTTGGTTTTAACTCTTTAACTGCTCCTTTTGAATATATAATAGAAAATGTTTCTTCAAGGTTTGCTTTATTTATTATATTTGTGTTGTATTTTTTATATATTTCTATTGTATGATCATTTGTTGTGCTTGCAATGGCTAATATATAGCCTTTTTCTTTTAAATATTTTAATACTTTTTCTGCATTTGGCTTGTAGTCTATTATATTTTTTAAATAATTGTCTGCTATTTCATATCTTAGTTTTTTTATTTCTTGTTTTGATAAGTTTGATTGATATTTTTCTTTTAGAAATCCACAGTATTCTAAATATGCATCTTCGCTTTTGCTATATTCTTTTAACTTAGTGTCCCTTTGTTTTCCTATATCTATATCATCTAATTCTTTGTTTCCTATTGCTGTAATAAGCTGTTTGTCAATTTCATTCCAGATTCCAACTGAGTCAATTAGTGTTCCGTCCATATCAAATATAATTACTTTTTTATTTTTTAACATATCAATTCTCCTATTAATGCATCATGTATCATTCTCATAAAGTTGCTTCTCTTGTAGTCTTGTAATAAAACGGTTATATCACTATATCCTGTTATTATTTTAGGATTTTGCTTTATTATTTCA
>CAQPRV010000055.1 GCA_948857205.1 uncultured Clostridia bacterium | reverse complement strand
ATTTGTATGCCTACTACAGTCGCATTCGTAATTTATTCTAAATGGATAATAGTGTAGTTTTGAACGTGAAAGAGGCTCATTTTAGATGATTAGAATTTCTTAATATTTGTAAGGCAGCCGAGAATTTGAAGAAATATTTTAAATATTTTGCTTCCCATTATTTAATTATCTAACCTAAAAATCAAGATTTATAAGACTTAGGTAGCTTAGGTCAATAGCTATTTATTGAACTATAATATTCACTTACAAAAAGTTAAAACCTGAAAAATATTATTCTTATGTAATTTTCTTACCTAATTTGCCTTTTTATAAAAAATATTATATAATAGTAACATAAAATATAAATTTAGGAGATTACAATGGATAAAATAAATAATTTTAAAGAACAATACAAATATCCACTTCCAGAACAATATGACTTATATAAAAAAATGCATTATATATTAGATACTTATTTAGAAAATAACTCTTTTCAGAATAGAGAATATATATGTTATTTAGCTGCTACAATTTTTTTAGTATATAAAGAATATTACCCACAATTTTCAATACATTTAAATATGAGAACCAAAAGTGATACAAGTGCTATTAATAATATAGTTAAAGAATTTATGAAATTTTCTAATTCTAAAACTAATTCACCTTTTGATCCCTTAGCCACTACTAAAGATATGTCAGGATTTAGAATTATATTTAATGACTTTAACTTTTCTCTTCCATCTACAAGTAAAAGCAAAGAACTATATAATGATCCAAAGATATCTAAATTGCGTGATAACTCTAATAAAAATTTAAATTTTATTGAGAATGTAGACAAGTTCTTACAAAATCCAATAGTAACAAATTCTAAATATTATTATACCCTTAGACAAAGCTTACTTAAACGAATTGTAGATCTTACTCCAAAGGCTTTTACAAAAGAGAGAATTTCTGAACCTTCTTATAATGATTTATATAAAATAGCAAAAACTGATTTTAAATACTTAAACAAGAATGATGCTTTTTCTGTTAAGATTAAAGACTCACAGTTAGTTGAATTAGCTGATTTATTAAATGATTTACGTTCTAGATTATATGACCCTTTACAATTTGCTATATTAGAAAAAACTATTCCAATTGTTTTTGAACATCCTTTAATAAAAAACTGTTTACAAACAACTTTAAAATTTGATAAACATAATCAAAAACCAAACGGTTTTGAAGCACTTTATTATAATATATTTTCTCCTTTTGGACATGTTCAAGAATTGCAAGCACAATCTAATAAAGCTTTTTATACTGCTACAAAAGGTAGTGCTTATCATAGTGGAATGGATGGTAAATATATTGACATTGAATATTTCTTCGAATTAGTAAATCCTAATGATAAGCATAAGCTTTCTTACTATTTGAAAGCTCTTGATAATATATCTGCTGATTCCTTAATTTCTATATATGAACTACCAAAATTTAAAAATAATAAAGAAAAAGAAGACTTCTTTAAAACTAATATTGGAAAACAATACTTAGAATCATCAAAATATTATGAAATGATGAAACATATTAAAATTAAAGATCAAATTAAAATTTTACCAGAACGTCCTCCCGAAAAAGACTATATAGCTAAACAACATGAAGAAAGTAATCCTAAAAAAATAGAAGAAATATACGAAAAACGTAAATCAAGTATTATGAACACTGATGAATATCTTCTTTCTCTTGCATTAGCACTATCACCTTATATGGATGTATGTAGTGCTGGACATACATCTTTTACTACTGCAAGTCTTCATCATAAAAAAATTATAGGAGAATTTTCCGAAGTCTTGAGAAAAAAAGATTCTAATACTGTTTTAAGAGATATATTAATAAGAAGATTAGAAATTATTATTGATAATATAACCTCATTGGATAATGACTCTCAACAAAAACTTTCTCCTTTAATGAAACATAATTTACAAATTATAAAAACTCATGACGAAATGACTAATAGATTACCAAAAGATGTATCACAAAAAAATATTACTGGATATGGAGCAAGATTGCGAGACTTAACTAAACATAAAAATGAAGAAGAATTAAAATTGGATTTAGTTATTTAAAAACAATTATAATTATAAATAACTAATGGATATAATATAACTTTAAAAACAAAAAGTTCGTATTTAAAATACTAAACTTTTTGTTTTTTTAAACTTTTAATTTACTAATTGCAAGTCCATCACCAACTTCTAAAATCTCAGTTTCTAAATTAGGATTTTCACTAATCTCTTTAATATATTTACGTAAATTTGTAACAGCAGTACGTTGTTTATGTTTATTATAATCACTCATAACATAGCCTTTATACAGGATATTATCTGCAAAGATAACTCCTTTAGTTTGAATTAACCTTAAAGACTCCTTCAAGAAAAAAGGATACTTTCCTTTAGCTGCATCAATAAAGACAACATCATACTTATCCTTTAGAGTTGGCAAAATTTCTACCGCATCACCTTCAAATATATTTATTTTATTTTCAACTCCAACCTTTTTAATATTATTTTTAGCTTCTTTAACTCGTTCTTCATCTCTTTCAATTGTGTCTATTACCCCATTTTCTGCAAGGAAAGTAGAAAAACACATAGCTGAATATCCAACTGCTGTACCAATTTCAAGAATCCTTTTAGGTTGTAAATTCGTTAAGTATTTTTCAATTACTTCCAAAGTATCATCCATAATAATTGGAATATGTTCATCTAAAGCCTTTTGTTTTATTTTTTTAAGTTCTTCTTCTCTCATCCTTACTTTCCTCCCTTTATATACTATAAAATCTGTTTAATTTTTTAAAATATTACATAGCTTTTAAACTCTTTTATATTTCTTTAATTTTTTAAACTTAAATAGCAATATTTAAAATATTATTATTTAAATATTGCTATTTTCTTTTCTTATCTTCTTGCTGCTCTTTCTCTTTCCTTAGTATCTAATATTTTCTTTCTTAAACGAATTGATTCTGGTGTTACTTCTACTAATTCATCATCTTGTATAAATTCTATAGCCTTTTCTAAAGACATTTGTATAGGTGGTACTAAACGTAAAGCGTCATCAGATCCTGATGCTCTTGTATTTGTTAAATGTTTCTCTTTACAAACATTTATACTTAAGTCTTCTCCTCTTGAATTTAGACCAACAATCATTCCTTCATATACTTCTACACCTGGTCCGTATAAATAATTCTCCTTTATCTTGAGCATTGTATAAACCATAAGTTACTGATTTTCCAGCTTCAAATGCAACTATTGTTCCTCTAACTCTTGATACAACATCACCTTTAAATGGCTCATAAGAATCAAATATATGATTCATAGTTCCTTCACCTTTTGTATCTGTTAAAAATTCTGTTCTATATCCAATTAAGCCTCTAGCTGGTATTTTAAATTCAATTTTTGTATGTCCATCTTCTGCTGGTTCCATATTAACCATTTCGGCTTTTCTTTTTCCTAACTTTTCTATTACATTTCCAACACAATCATCTGGTACATTTACTACTAATCTTTCTATTGGCTCTGATTTTACTCCATTTATTTCTTTTATTATTACTTTTGGACGAGATACTAATAATTCAAAGCCTTCTCTTCTCATTGTTTCTATTAATACTGATAAATGTAATTCCCCTCTTCCTGATACTTCAAAAGAATCTGGACTATCTGTTTCTTTAACTCGTAAGGATACATTTCTTTCTAGTTCTTTAAATAATCTATCTCTAATATGTCTTGAAGTGATAAATTGACCTTCTCTTCCTGCTAATGGCCCATTGTTTACACTTATTGTCATTGATACTGTTGGTTCATCAATGTCTACAAATGGTATTTTTTCTGGATTATTAAAATCACAAATTGTATCACCGATGTTTATACCTGCAATTCCAGCAAGTTCAATAATATCTCCTGCTTTTCCTTCTTCTACTTCAACTTTGTTTAATCCAACATGTGTATATACTTTTGCTATTCTTCCTTGTGTGATTTTATCTTCTTTTCCACATATTGATACTGGCATTCCAACTTTAATAGAACCTCTTTCTACTCTTCCTACTGCAATTCTTCCAACATAGTCATCATAGTCTATGTTAGATACTAACATTTGTGCTGGTCCTTCTTCATCACAGTTTGGTGCACTAATTGTATTTATTATTGTTTCAAATAGACAACTTAAATCTGTTGTTTCATCATCTAAATTCATTTTTGCAATTCCATTTTTAGCTGATGCATATACTACAGGAAATTCTAATTGCTCATCTGTTGCATCTAGTTCTATAAATAGTTCTATTACTTGGTCTACTACTTTGTCTGGTTGTGCTCCAGGTCTATCTATTTTATTTATTACAACAATTGGCTTTAATCCTAAAGCTAAGGATTTTTTTAATACTTCTCTTGTTTGTGGCATAGCTCCTTCAAAAGCATCTACTAATAGTACAACACCATCAACTGTTTTTAAAACCCTTTCTACTTCTCCCCCAAAATCAGCATGTCCTGGTGTATCTACTATGTTTATTTTTATGTCATCATGCATTACTGATGTGTTTTTAGCTAGTATTGTTATTCCTCTTTCTTTTTCTTGATCATTTGAATCCATTACTCTTTCTTGTACTTGTTCATTTTCTCTAAATACATGACTTTGTCTTAATAATGCATCTACTAAAGTTGTTTTTCCATGGTCAACGTGTGCGATTATTGCTATATTTCTAATTTTTTGGTTATTCATTTTTTATCTCATTCCTTCCTCAATCCTCAAGGTACAAATTTTACCCCTTTTCTCTTAAAAACACCCTAAAATTATACTACCAAAAGTATACTTTGTCAATTTATAATTTTTCTGTTTTTATTTGGCTAATTCAAAAATCTTTTCCATTATTTCATTTGTAACTTTTTCTATAACTTCTTTATCTTTACTTCCTTTATATTGACTAAAATCAAGAGGTTCTCCATATGTAATAGTGACTTTCCAATCTCCCTTTTTTCCACCTTTTATTCCACATGGTATTACTTTCGCTTCGCTTCTTACTGCAAAAAATCCAACACCATCCTTTATTTTTTCACCTTTTTCTAGTCCATTTCTTGTTCCTTCTGGAAATAATGCTAAACAGTCACCATTTTTTAGTGTTTGCATTGATTCTTTTAGAGCTTTAACTTCTTTAGAATCTTTTTTTACTAATATTGCATCAAAAACATTTCCTAAAAATGCTAAAAATTTGCTTTTAGTTAATTCCTCTTTTGCTAAAAATCTTGTATAACGTCCACATGTTACTTCTATTAATGGTGGATCTAAAAAACTTCTGTGATTTCCAGCAATTATTATTTGCCCATTTTTAGGTATGTTTTCTTTTCCTACTACCTTCATTCTATATACTATTTTACAATAAGAATACATTGCACCTTTTACAATTCCTCTTATTATTTTTTTTAAAAATTCTTTCAATTTATTTTCTCCTTATCATTAAAAGTTAGTTATGATGTTTATTTTTAATTACTAAAATTAAATAATTTTTAGCTAATAAATTAATTATTTTTTTTTATAATATTTACTATTTGATCTACTACTTCTTCTATTGTTAAGTTACTACAATCAATATATATTGCATCATCAGCCTTTCTCAGTGGTGAAATTTCTCTTTGTGTCTCTAAAATATTTCTTTGTATAATACTTTCTAATACCTCTTCATATGTCATATTTATTCCTTTTTCTAAATTTTGTTTATATCTTCTTCTTGCTCTTTCTTCTACTGATGCATCTAAATATATCTTTACATTTGCATTTGGAAATATTGTTGTTCCAATATCTCTTCCCTCCATTACTATATCTCCGAAGTTCCCCCATCTTTCTCTCTAGAATTGTTATTTTATCTCTAACACATCCTATAGCAGCATATTTTGCAACATTATTATCTATTTTAGGAGTTCTTATTTCTTCTGTTACATCTATACCATCTAATAATACTAATTGCTTTCCTTCATAATTCTTTAATTCTATTGATATATCTTTTAGCATATCTTTTATTTTTTCTATGTCACTACTTTCAATTTTACTATTTAAGGCTTTTAATGCTACACATCTAAACATTGCACCTGTATCAATATTTACAAATCCTATTTTTTTACTTAATAAATCTGCAACTGTGCCTTTTCCTGCTCCAGCTGGTCCATCTATTGCAACTACAAAACTCATTATAAAAATCTCCTATCTTTTTAAATATTATTTTCATAATAAGGGTCAAGGTTATTTCTCTTTTTTTCAAACCTTGACTTTCTTATAAAATATCTATTTAAATTAATTTAAATTTTCTTTACTAGTAACTAATTGTTTTATGATTTATTTTTCTTCCATGTTTTCAGATACATATATATTTTTGGCTACTACTTCTAATTCTACTACATTCATAGCAGTTAACTTCTCTATTTCTTTTTTTGATTTTTGTTTAAAACCTTTTAATCCATTTATTACATTATATCCATAAACAATTGTTACTTCCATATAAAGTTTCACACCTTCACCATAATTTTCAACACGAGTTTTTAAAACTTTGTATATTTCTGGTGTTTGACATGCTAAGTATTCTAAGATTTGTCTAAAAACAACATCTGAAATTGTAAATTTTCCCATATAACTAAAAGTCGGCCTAATAATTGACTTCTCAGAAATATAAGGTTTTTGCCCTTTTCCTTTTGATTTAAATATTTGTAAAGGATCTAACAAATAACCTGAAAAGTCCTTTTTTATCTCAAATGTTGGAACAGGTATAACATGTTTTCCTTCTGTTACTCTTATTCTTCTTGCTATTTGCATTTCTTGCTCTGTTGCAACATCTGTTATATATATTATTTCTGATATTTCTGGTAGTTCTAGATTTGCTGCTATTTTTTGTACCATACCATCTGATGTTCCTAATATTAAAATACTTTCTGGTTTATATTTTCTTAGTGCTTTTATTATAATTTCTTTTTCTTCTTCTTCATAAAATAAAGCATGTTTTACTGTTCCTACTTTTGTAGGTGCTTTTTTTGCTGATTCTCCAGCAATTACTTGATTTTCTTTTATTAATAATCCATCATCTATTATATAATTTATGTTTCTTTCACTTGCTACCATTTGTGCTCTATAACTTTTTCCTGTTCCTGATGGTCCAACAAAAGCATATACTTTTATTTTACTCGTAAACTGTAATTTTATATCTTTTAGCAACACTATTAATTCCTCTTTTCGAAAATTCTTATTTGAATTGCCTCAATTCTTAAAGATTTACCTGATGTTCCAGCTATTTCTCCATCTGCTTTCCATTCTTGCCATCCTATATTTTGTACATGTACTCTATATTGTATAGTATAATTTGGCATATTTTCTAACTTAATTCTAATACCTTCTACTCTTTTACTTTTTCCTGACGTTCCTGCTAATGATCCATTTGACTTCCATGCTTGCCATCCTATATCTTGTACATGTGCTTGATATGAAATCTTTGCATTTGATGGTGCATTTGATGGTGCATTTGTTAATTTTATTTTTAATGCCTCAACTCTTTTACTCTTTCCTGATGTTCCTGAAAGTGCACCATTTGATACTGGTTTTTGCCATCCTATATCTTGTACATGTGACTCATATGATACTCCTATATTTGTCTTTTTTAAAATACGGATTTGTATTCCTTCTATTCTTAAACATTTACCAGATGTTCCAGCCATTTCTCCATTTGATTTCCAATCTTGCCATCCTACATTTTGTACATGTACTCTATATTGTATAATATAATCTGGCATATTTTCTAGTTTAATTTTGATTCCTTCAACTCTTTTACATTTTCCAGAAGTACCTGTTAAGTCTCCATTTGATTTCCAATTTTGCCATCCTATATCTTGTACATGTGCTTGATATGTTATTTTTGCATTTGAGGGTGCATTCTCTAATTTTATTTTTAATGCTTCTACCCTTTTACTTTTTCCTGATGTTCCAGATAATTCTTCATTTGATACCCATCTTTGCCATCCTACGTCTTGTACATGTGCTTGATATGTTACTCCCACTTTATTATTAGCAGTTACTGTAGTATTATATGTCGGATTTATACTATCATTATCACTATCATTGTTGTTATCACTTTCTATTACTTTAACATTACATGTTGCTTTAAATTTCCCATCTGTTGTTTTTGCTGTAATAATTGTTGCTCCTGTATTAATTGCTTTTACTACTCCATCATTTGTAACTGTTGCAACTTTTGCATTACTACTTACGTATGTAACATTTTTATTTTTGTCATTTGTTGGATTTATTGTAGCTACTAATGTATTGCTATTTCCTACTTTTAATTCAATTTTTTCTTTATTTAATGTTATTCCTGTAACTTTTGAAGTTGTTTCTTTTTTTATAGTTGTATATGCTTTTATACAAAAGTTAGAGTCTTTATAAGTATTTGCTAAATCATTCCAAGATGTTCCATTTGCTGAATAGAATGATTGACCAGCTTGACCTTTTGCTGTATCCCAGAAGTTACTTCCCATATTATTAGATTTATAATTACATTCCATAGGTATGTTTGCTATTCCATCTTTTGCTATATATTTTGCAGCAACTACAAATTGTTTTCCTTTTATTTCTAATGCATTACTTAATTTAATTGTATGATATCCTATATCTAATTCTCCGCAATTTTCTATTTGTTGTAAAGTTGATTTATTATTATTTTGAACATTTGCATATATAATTACAGATGATTTTTTTGGTACATATATGCTTATTTCTTTTAAGTATTCTTTTTGATTTGTTAATGATATTTTTTTGTTATATACATTTGCCATATATGCACTATTTAATGCTTTATTTCCATTTGATAATACAACACTATTACTATAACCTAATTCGTCATATTGATAGATATTATTGTAGTCAATGCTAGATGATTTTGTTACTCCTATTACACTTCTTTCTATTAGTACATCATCATATGATACATACATATATCCATTATTGTATAATGAACTTCCATGTGAATTTAATACTATGTAAGCTCCATTATTTTTTGGCTTTTTGTTTCTATTAAAGTTTGATGCTGAATAGTTATCATCCCATCCTACTATTGTTATTGCATGATTTGGTACTATATTGTCATTGTCACAGTAGTAATTTTTCATTGTAGTTATGTTGTTTGTATCAAAATATTGTGTTCCATTTACATATGTATATGCACTAACTGCTCCATAGTTTATTATATGTTCTTTTATTTTATTTCTTATATTTTGTGCTTGTGCATTTGTGTATTCATTTGTATTACCGTTGTAATATACTATTTTGTTGTTAACAATTTTTTTGTATAGTGATGGCATTTGTATATATTCTTCTATTTTATTATTTACTTTTTTTCCTTTTATGTTTGATAATGTTATTTGACTTCTATCGTTGTTTACAAAAGGCATTTGACTTTCTAATATTGGTCCATAACCTGCTGTACAATAGTTTAGTCCTAAATAACAGTTTCCTCCGTCTCCAACTTCTCTGTTATATCCTAAATTGTTTCTTCCGTCTTTAAATGTTAAACTTGTTGTATAATCCATATGTCTTGGAGATAATAGTGTGAATTTTTTTGTTTTTCCTGTTTTTTGGAGATTTGTTGATATTAAATTTGTTGTTGTGAATGCCCAACATTCTCCTGTATTTTTTTGGTCTCTTACTACTAACTCTATATCATTTTTTAATGAATATTTAGTTGGTAATACTGAAGATCTTAATCTTGTGTATAAGTTATTTATTTGATTGTTATTTGTTTCTAATTCTACTGAAAATGGTAAGGGTTGTATATAATTTTTCTTTTCACTTTGTGGCAAATTTTCCCATCTTTTGTATTCTTCTGTTAATGTGTTTTTTTCAATTTCTATTTTATCATTTGCATACTTGTGATTTGCTATTAATATACTTGTAATAAATATAATAAATATAATTACTATTTTTTTATTACGTTTCATTTTTTCCCCCTTATTTTTTTGTTCCTTTTACATTATAGTATAATTTACACTAAAATACAAGCTTTTTTGAAAAATTGATAAAAATATTCCTTACGGAAGGTTATGTTTTACTGATTTTCTATTTCAGGTTATTAAAGGAGATTTAATTATGAGAAAAAAAATTTTAGTATCTGGTTGTAATGGATATATGGGTAAATTAGTTGCGAAATCAATTAATTCTACTTCAGATATGTTTGTTATTTCTGGATTTGATAATTCTATTAAAACTGAAAACTACCCTATATATTCTAATATAGATGTTTTATATGGTATATATAAAAACAAATTGCTACCTGATGCTATAATAGACTTTTCTTCTCCTGAAGGAACTCGAAAAATTGCAAAATTTGCTTTTGATTATAAAATTCCAATTGTTATTGCAACTACTGGATTAAATGATAATGATATTTTAAATTTAAAAGACTATTCAAATTGTATACCTATTTTTCAATCTGCTAATATGTCTTACGGAATTGCACTTTTGAAGAATATTATTAAATTTGTTTCTAAACAACTTTTTGATAATGATATAGAAATAATTGAAACTCATCATAATAGAAAAAAAGATTGCCCTAGTGGAACTGCAAAAATGCTTGCTAATGCAATTAATGAATCTTTTAATAATAATAAAAATATAGTATATGGACGTGAGGGATTACGAGATAAAAATGAAATTGGTATTTCTTCTGTTCGTGGTGGAAATATTGTTGGAGAACATTCTGTTAAGTTTTTTAGTGATTTTGAAACTCTTGAATTTAATCATGTCACTTATTCACATGAAGTATTTGTTAATGGTGCTATACAAGCTATAAGATTTATTTTAACAAAAGAAAACGGATTTTATGATATGGATGATTTAATTGAATTAAATATATATAATTAAACTTTTTAAATTAATAAATTCATAAAAAACTTGAATCTTAAAAATCTGCTCATTTTCTATTTATTAAACATTATAATAAATAAAAGATGAACAGATATATTGAAATAATAACTTTAAACTAATATTACTATAAATTTTTTCTTCTTAATTGCCCACAAGCAGCATCAATATCAGAACCTAACTCTCTTCTAATAGTTGCAACAATTCCATGGTCATTTAAAAAATCTCTAAACCTAATAATATTATCTTTGGAACTTTTAACAAATATTCCATTATCTATTTTATTAATAGGAATTAAATTAACATGGCATAACATACCTTTTAACAAATCTACTAATTCTTTTGCATCCTCAAGATAATCATTATTACCTTTTGCCAAAGCATATTCAAAAGAAATTCTCCTATTAGTAGTTTTTATATATGCTTTACATGCTTTAATTAGTTCTTCAATTGGATAACTATTATTTATAGGCATCATACTACTTCTCTTTTCATTATTTGTTGCATGTAAAGAAATTGATAAAGTACATTGTATGTTTTCTTCTGCTAACTTATATATTTTTGGTACTAAACCACTAGTAGAAATACTTATATGTCTAGCACCTATATTTATTCCTTTAGGATTATTAATAACTCTAATTGCATTTACAACGTTATCATAATTATCTAAAGGTTCACCAATTCCCATAAAAACTACATTTGAAATTTTAACACCTGTATCCTGTTCCACTGCTAATAATTGTTCAACAATTTCTCCACTGCTCAAATTCCTTATAAAATTTATACCTGTTGAAGCACAAAATTTACATCCCATTTTACAACCAATTTGTGAAGATACACATATACTATAACCATGATTATAACTCATTAATACTGTCTCAATTGCATTTCCGTCAAGAACATCAAATAAATATTTTATTGTTCCATCTTTTGATTCTTGCTTTTTTAAAATATTAAAGTTACAAATATTATAGTTTTCATCAAGCTTTTTTCTTAAATCTATAGATAAATTTGTCATTTCTTCAAAGCTTTTTACCTTTTCTTGATATAACCATTTAAAGATTTGCTCTGCTCTGAATGGCTTTTCTCCTAATTGTTCTAATTCTTTTTTTAATTCTTCTAAGTCATAATCTTTTATGTTTTTCATTTTTTAATCTCCTTCTGTCTTTTTTATTACATATGAAAATTCCTAATAATAGCATCTTTTATATCTTTATAGCTTAAACTTAAACTAATTACCAGATTAGCAATTGATATAACTATCGCTATTTGATTTAAAAGATTATTTGAAATTTTTCCTTCTAAAATTAATAAAATTGGAAGCAAACTTATACCTACTATAAATAATTGATATATAGCATATTTAATATATTTTTTGTAACTTATTATCGTTAATATTAACATTGTAATATTTGCAACTATTAGAATTATCGGAAATCCTAAATTTATAGACCAACCTTTAAAACCTATTTTATAATCAATATATATTATAATAGCTGAAATTGCTATTGTCTGTAGCAAAATATGTCCTGCTAAATTAATACCTCTTTTTATTGAAAATAAAACTACAATCCAAGTATATATCATTCCTAAATTAATAAAAGCTGCCCAAGGTATATTTGGAGTAGTTAATCTATTTATTGTTATCATTATAATTGCAAAAATTATAGAAAGGCTTAATAAACTATATATAATTTTTGCACTTTTTTTACTATTTAATTTCTGTGGATATATCATCTAAAACACCATTACTTTCTATATTAACCTTTATATTTCTATTAGTAAGAAATTTGTAAAATTCTCTTTCTATACTATTATCATCAAGTATTGATGTAAAGGTAAAGACCATTTTATTTTCAAAAGAACAACTTGAACATTTTATTTTTTCTACTGGCTCTGGAGCAATTAACATTAAAAAATAATCTATATATTTTTTATAATCACCTATTATACCTATCCTTCCAATATTTGAATAGGTGATTGTAGTATACTTTCTAATTATAATATAACTAATTCTTACTAATATATTTTTTAAAATTAGAGGAACAACTTTTATAAAAAAATTGCTTCCGATTTTTACATTAGTAGACATAGTTTTAATTATTTCCTCTTCTTTCAGTCTTTCTTCAAATTCTCCTTTTACAAATTCTAACATTTTTTCAAATGTATCAATTTCTGTGTTATGCATATCAGCAACTAAAGTGATATATGAAAAAAAGTTTGACATTGTATTTGATTGAAAGTACTTTTTTAAATTTACTGGTATACATATTTTAATTGGCTTTTTTCCTTTATATTTGATATAATTTTGGTTGTATATTGCATACATTAACACTGCTGTTAAATATTGAGTTATTGTTGCATTATTTTTCTTACTCTCTTCTTTTAATTGCTCTAAATCAATTATTTCATGTATTACACTTATTGCTCCTAGTTTTATCTTTTTTCCTTTTAACTCATAGGCTATTTTTCCAGATGCATTTGATTTAGCTTTTTTATCATAATTTTTTATGTAACTGTCTTCTATACTATATTCAAGTTTTCTTAGTTGTCTATTTTCTGTCTTTAAGTCTTCTTTGTATATCAATTCTAAATAGGTATATACTATCTCTCTAAAAAAGGTTGTTCCACTATTCCCATCTGTTAAAGCATGAAATATATCTATGTTTATTTTATTTTTGAAATAGGTTACTTTAAATAAATATCCATTATTGGTTTTGGGATCTATATATTTACATGGGTAGTCTCTTTCTTCTTCTATAATTGGCTCTTTTGTATTATGTTCTAAATAGTACCAGAAAAATCCTGATTTCATCTTAACTTTAAAAAATTTATATCTTTCTAAAGTTTGTATCACTGCTTCCTTCAGATTCTCTGGTTGAACTTCCTCTTTTAATAAAACTGATAATCTAAATACTGTGCTATATCTCTTTCCAGCTGACATAGGAAATATTTTGGCTGAATTATCTAATCTTCTCCATGTTAATTTGTCTTTTTTATTTTTCTTCATTTTTTAACCTTTCTATATTCTCTACTTTGATTATATATTCTTTAATAAAATATTGCAAATTTATAATTTCAATATTTTTAAATTTTTTTATTATTTTTTTGTTTATTTTTATGTTATTCTACTCGCTCCCAAAGGGTTATATTTATTTATTATTTTCACTGCCCCATTCTAAAAATTCTAAAGAAAAGTTTCTTAAACTTTTCTAAGAATTTTTGAACGGTTACCCAGGAGTCGTTCAAAAATAAAGAAATATAACCCTTCTTGCGCTATTCATAATCTTTTAAATATAAACAAAAAAATAACAGAAAAACTTAAAAATATTAACTTATAATTAATTGTTTATTAATTCGATTAAATCCTTATAGCCTTTTTCAATAACTTCCTTTTCGCAATCTTTATCAATAAGCCATATATGACTTGCATTCTGATATTCTCTGATATCTACTTTTACATCTACCTCTTTTGCTCTCTTTTCTAATTCATAAACATCAGGATTTAAAATATCCTTTGTACCTGTAAAAATAATTATATCTTTCAAATTTGATAATTCTCCATCAATAGGATTTACTAAATAGCTATCATCTCCATCTTCTCCAGCATATGCCATACCTGATATCTTTAAAGCTTCTTTATTCAATTTTTTATCTTTCTTTTGTACTATCTCAATCTTTGGATTATTAAGTCTTACATCTAGCCAAGGAGAAATCAATATTGTCTTATTAGGTAATTTATAATCTCTATATTGTGATATTTTCTCCATTAAAGCTAAACTTAATCCACCTCCAGCAGAATCTCCCATTATTATAAATTCCTTATTACTATCTATTTTATCTTCTATTTCTTTATATAATGGGATAACCATATTAAATACATCTTTATAGTTATGCTTTGGTGTTAATGGATAATCCGGCATTATTACTGTTGCACCTGTATCTTTAACTATATCTTCTATAAATTTCCAATGTTGTTTTGTCGCTTCTGCCATATATGCTCCCCCATGGAAATATAATATTATTTTATTAGTTTGCTCTTTTTCTTTTGGTGTTACAATAAATATTTTTCTATCCATATATTTTTTTATTTGCAAATTCATTGTTTTTGATAGGTTTCTTGGTTCTTTTGTTTCTATATCTACTGTCATAAAATATACAATTACTGCTATTATCATTAGTAAAGTAATTAGTAAAATTCCGAGTTATTACTTTAAGTAATATCTTTTTCATAACCTTTCCCTCATTATTTATTTTTTTGTTATTTTATCATATTTTTAAATAATTATAAAGGTTTTGTTATTAATCTTAATATATTTTTAATAGATTGTATAAAAAAAATGAAAGACCATTTTTATCCTCCATTTTTCCTTATAGATATTTTATTCTTTGATTATTTTTTCTAATGTATCTTTTAAAACCTTTTCTCTATCTTTTGATGTGTCCCATTATTAAAATATTTTTATTGATCATCCAAATAATCCCCTTTTCTTAATAGGTGGTTGTTCATTCATAGTATTTGCTAATTTAACTAATAACTCTCTCTGTTCTTTAGTTAATTTCTTTGGAGTCTGAACAATAACAGTGAAAATAAAATCTCCAACAGAACTAGAATTTA
The DNA here is from genome assembly GCA_948857205.1 of uncultured Clostridia bacterium. Lineage (GTDB taxonomy): Bacteria > Bacillota > Clostridia > TANB77 > CAG-508 > CAG-269. The sequence continues at coordinate 15,832 of CAQPRV010000055.1, read as the reverse complement.
TGGATCTAAAGCCCTTATTTCTAATAGTAAATTTAGTACCCGTTTGTGTTCCATCTGGAATTTTAAACTTTTCCTTAGTTCCATCAACCATTGGAATTTCTAAGTCCGCGCCCAAAGTTGCTTGTGTAATAGTAATTGGAACATCACACAATACATTATTTCCATTTCTAGTATAAATGCTATGTCTCTTAATTTTTACAGTAATATATAAGTCTCCTTTTGGTCCACCCTTTTCGCCTGATTCACCTTCTGCTCTTAATACTACTGTTTGATTATCATCAATACCTGCTGGTATTTTTACTTTTATTTTTGGTTGTTTTCTTACTTTTCCTCTTCCATGACATGTTTCACAAGGTTCTTGTATTATTTCACCTGTTCCATGACATGCTGAACAAGTTCTAGTAGTTTGCATTTGACCGAAGTATTGTATTTTGCACCTGTTTTACCTGACCAGTTCCATTACAAGTTGTACATTTTACTGGAGATGTTCCAGGTTTTGCACCTGTTCCATGACATGTTTCACATTCGTCATCTCTTGTTATTACAATTTCCTTTTCTACACCTAAAAATGCTTGTTCAAGTGTTATATCTATATGTACATTTAAATCTGAACCTTTTCTAGGTCCATTTTGACGTCTTGAAGTTTTACCCCCAAAACCTCCACCAAAAAATGAAGAAAAAATGTCTCCTAAATCACCAAAATCGCCAAATCCATCAAAACCAGAGGTACTGTAAGAATAGTAACCATTTTGACCTCCAAAAGGTCCTCCATTTCCCCCAAAACCTTGTGGTCCATCTGGTCCAAATTGGTCATACATCTTTCTTTTTTGTGAGTCAGATAATGTTTCATATGCTTCATTTACTTCTTTAAATTTTTTCTCTGCCTCTGCTTTATTATCTGGGTTTGCATCTGGGTGATATTTTTTTGCAAGCTTACGATAAGCCTTTTTTAACTCATCATCTGTTGCATTTTTACTTACACCTAATACTTCATAATAATCTCTCTTGCTTGCCATATTATCCTCCTATTAAAATGTCTTTTTGTTATACTTTTCTTTATTATCTTTTTCATAATTTCTTTTCATATTTACTCTGTGCTTGTCGATATAAGCTTTAGAATATTCTTCTGGAGTAATTTCTAATCTATTTAAAATCTCAATATAATAATTTTGTACATCAGTTATTTCTTCTAAAAATCTTCCTCTAACTTCTTTGTTTTGCATAATCTGATTTATTCCTTTTTTCTTTATTATAGAAACACATTCTCCTAATTCTTCAATCATATATAACATATGACTTTTTGCAGCTTGAGGATTCATATCGTTCCATTTTTCTTTATTTTGTTCATATAATTCTAATTGCATTTCTTTCATTTCTGATATACTTAAATCTTTTTCTGACATTTCTTTCTCCTATTTTTTCTATATTTATATACTACACTTATATACATTGATTTACAGGCAGGTAATATTCTTCCTGCCTGCATTTAAGCTTTTAATTATTTATTGTCATCTTCTACTTTATAGTCTGCATCATATACATTTCCGTTTTCATCTGTCTTTGGTCCTTCTCCAGCTGAAGCATTTGCATCTGCTCCTTGTGCTCCATTTGGATTTGCATTTTTATAAAGTTGTTCTGACATATCATAAAATACTTTTGTCAACTTCTCTGTTGCTTCTTTTATTTTTTCAGTATCGTTAGTTTCAAGAGCTTTTTTAGTGTTATCTATTTCTGTTTCAACTTTTGCTTTTTCTTCACCACTAATTTTATCTCCTAAATCTGATAAAGTTTTCTCACTATTGTATATTAAACTTTCTGCATTATTTTTAACTTCAATTTCTTCTTTTTTCTTTTTATCTTCTTCTGCATGTGCTTCTGCATCTTTTACAGCTTTATCTATATCTTCATCTGTTAAGTTTGTTGAAGCAGTAATTGATACATCTTGACTATTTCCTGTTGCCATATCTTTTGCTGATACATGCACAATACCATTTGCATCTATATCAAAAGTAACTTCAATTTGTGGTATACCTCTTGGTGCAGCTGGAATTCCTGTTAATTGGAATCTTCCTAGAGTTTTATTATAAGTTGCCATTTCTCTTTCACCTTGTAAAACGTGAACTTCTACTGATGTTTGACCATCTGCTGCTGTAGAGAATATTTGTGATTTTTTAGTTGGTATTGTTGTATTTCTCTCAATTAATTTTGTAAATACTCCTCCATATGTCTCAATTCCTAATGATAATGGTGTAACATCTAATAATACTAAATCTTTAACATCTCCTGATAAAACACCACCTTGTATAGCTACTCCAATTGCAACACATTCATCTGGGTTAATTCCTTTATCTGGTTCTTTACCTGTAATTCTTTTTACAACTTCTTGTACAGCTGGTACTCTTGTAGATCCTCCAACTAACAATACTTTATGAATATCACTTGAAGATAATCCTGCATCTTTTAAAGCTTGGTTAACTGGTCCAGCAGTTGCTTCAACTAAATCATGAATTAATTCTTCAAATTTAGATTTTGTTAAAGTTATATCTAAATGTTTTGGTCCTGTTGCATCCGCTGTGATAAATGGTAAATTAATTTGTGTTTGTTGTACACCTGATAATTCAATTTTTGCTTTTTCTGCTGCTTCTTTTAATCTTTGCATTGCCATTTTATCTGTTTTTAAATCTATTCCATTTGATTTTTTAAATTCATCAACTAGATACTCAATAATTGCATTATCAAAGTCATCTCCTCCTAAGTGTGTATTACCACTTGTAGATAGAACCTCAAATACTCCATCACCAATATCTAATATAGAAACATCAAAAGTTCCTCCACCTAAATCGTAAATTAATATTTTTTGATCTTGTTCCTTATCCATTCCATAAGCAAGTGCTGCTGCTGTTGGTTCATTTATAATTCTTAGAACTTCTAGACCTGCAATTTTACCAGCATCTTTTGTTGCTTGTCTTTGACTATCATTAAAATAAGCTGGTACTGTAATAACTGCTTGAGTTACTTTTTGTCCTAAATAATTTTCTGCATCTGATTTTAGTTTTTGTAAAACCATAGCTGAAATTTCTTGTGGCGTAAATTTATCTCCTTCAATACTAACTTTATCAGCTGTTCCCATTTTTCTTTTGATTGAAATAACAGTATTATCTGGATTTGTAACTGCTTGACGTTTTGCAATTTGACCTACTAGTCTTTCTCCATTTTTAGAAAAAGCAACTACTGATGGAGTAGTTCTATTACCTTCTGCATTTGGTATAACTACTGGCTCTCCACCTTCCATAACTGCTACACACGAATTTGTTGTTCCTAAGTCAATTCCTATTATTTTTCCCATTTAAATATCCTCCCTTTTGATGATTTTGGGGACGGAGGAAAAAATCATCCTTATTATAATTTATTTATACTTAAATTTATATCTTTTTTCTAAGTGATGATTTTTTCCTCCATCCCCAAAATCATCACTTATTTAAATTTAATAACTCTTTAAAGCTTTTTATGAATTTGTTCTATTACTTTTTTATTTGTATTCATAAATTCTTCTGTAACTTTGCTTAAAAATTCTTCTTTTGTCATTTCTGCTAATCTTCTATTTGAAAATTCTTTATATCCTAATTCTTCTCCTAACCAATTTGGCTTTTTAAAAGTATTTGCCATTTCAAGGTTTGGGAATTCTACTTCTGCTGTTAAGAGTCCTTCTAAATATTCATAATATATATCTATTTCTACTTTTAATTCTTGTTCAATAGGTATTATTAGTCTTGTTTTTTTTATTACATTACTTATTTTTGTTTTCTTTAATTTGTTATATTCTTCTTCTGTAATTTCATTTTCTATTTCATATTTTCTTGCTATTGGATTATTATTTGTGTACTCAATATCTCCCTTAGTTTTTACAGTGTATATAAATTGTCTTGTTCCTTCTTTTGGTTTTATTATTTTTCTTACTCTTAAATTTGTAAAGTTATCTCTATAAAGATATACTTGCTCTATTTCAAGTATTTTGTTTATTTTAAGTTCTTCTGGAAATTGTTTTATAGTATATTTTCTTTCTATTTCTTGTTTCATAATATTCCTTCTTTTTTTAATTGGCAACTACTACCATGCTATGTCTTATTACTCTGTTACCTATTTTATATCCTTTTCTATATTCTTGAGCTATTTCTTGTACTCCTAAGTTTTCATCTTGTATACTGCTGACTGCTTCATGTAATTCTGGGTCAAAGGTTTCTCCTATTGTTTTTATTTCTGTTACTCCTTTTGATGTTAATACGTCTTTAAATTGTTTTAATACAAGTTCTATACCTTTTTTATATTCTGTGTCTTCTGTTTGTATTTTTGATGCATTTTCTAAATTATCTAAAACTGGCAGTATTACTTCTATTACGTCTGATAGTATTGTATTGTATAAGCCTTCTCTTTCTTTTCCGCTTCTTTTTTTAAAGTTTTCGAATTCTGCTAATATTCTTTTATATCTGTCTTCAAGTTCATCATATTCTTGTTTTGGTACTACTTCTTTTATTTTTTTTTCTTCTTCTTTTACCTCTGTTTGATTTTCTAATTTTTCTTCTTTTTCTTGGTTATCGTTTTCTGACATTTTATCCCTCTCTTTCTTTTATTTCATATCTTTTAGTTTTTTATTAATGTATTTCATTACTGATACTACTTTTGAATAGTCCATTCTTTTTGGTCCTATTATTCCTATTGTTCCTAAGTCTTTTCCATTCACTTTATGTTTGAAGGTTATTACGCTGAAGTCTTTTAGTTCTTCTTTTTCATTTTCTTCACCTATATATATGTTTATATCTTCTGCAAATCCTGAATTTAACATATCTGCTACTACTTCTTTTGTGTCTAATATATTTATGAAGTTTTTTGCAACCTCTAAACTATTAAATTCTGGTAAATCAAAAGATTTATTTGTTCCCTCTAAGTGTATTTGACTTTCTTCTAGTACTTTTTTTAGTTGCTCTATTACTGGCTTTATTACATTTATACTATAGGTCATTTCGTCATATAGGTATTCCTCTAATGGTCTATCTATTGTTTCTATTGGTTGACCTTTTAATTTGTTATTGAACATGTAATTCATGGTTTCTATTTGTTTATGATTTACGTCTTCGTCAAATTTGATTATTGTTTCTTTTACTAAGCCTGTGTCTGTTAGTATTACTGCCATCATCATTCTTGTTCCTAGTAATACAAATTTGATGTCTTCTATTAATTGACTTGTTGTTTTTGGTCCGATTGATACTGTTGTATAATGTGTTACTTCTGATATTGTGTTTGCAGTTATTTTTGTTAGGTCTTCTATTTCGTTTACTTTTGTTTCCAATTTTGAACTTATATATTTTATTTCTTCTATACTTATGTCTTTGTCATTTAGTAATTCATCTACATAGTATCTATATCCTTTTTCTGATGGTATTCTTCCACTTGATGTGTGTGTTTTGTCTAAAAATCCAGCTTTTTCTAAGTCTGCCATTTCGTTTCTTATTGTTGCACTACTACATTCTAAGTTTTCATGTTTTGTTAGGGCATTTGAACTTACTGGCTCTGCTGTGTTAATATATTCTTCTACTATTGCTTGTAGTACTTTCTTTTTTCTATCGTCTAACAATTTTTTCACCTCTTTAGTTTTAATTGTTAGTTTTTTAGCACTCTTTACCATTGTTTGCTAACTTTCTATATATTATACCTGTTTTTAGCACTTGTCAATACCCTTTGCTAAAAATAATGTGAATTTTCTGTGAATTTTGTTATTATTCAGTCCTTTTAGTTAAACTATATGCCTGTTGTATTAATATAAAAAACTGTGTAAACCCTTACACAGCTTTTTATATTAATTATTAGTTTCCTTTGTTTGCTTCAACATCCACAAATGCTTTGTATAACTTGTAATAAAATTGTCCATTAAACTAGAAGTTACATATAAACTTTGCTCATCTGACATTCTCTTTAAATTATTTACCTTTTTTAATAAAGTTTCATAATCCATTATTACATTATCTAAAGCTATATTATCTTTAACTTTTTCATTTTTAGCTTCAATAATACATGTGTTTTTCAAATAATCGTTCATAGTTCCCAAAGGTTGTTTTCCAAGCATTAAAATATGTTCTGCAATTTCATCAATTTGAGTACTTATTTCATCATAATATTCCTCAAGTTTAACATGAAGTACAAAAAAATGAGGGCCAATAATATTCCAATGATAATTTTGTAACTTTCTATAAAAAACATTTAAATCAGATAAAAAAATATTTAATTCAGTAATAATATTGTCCATTTTTAATTTCTCCTTTAATACCTTTTTTAATATTTTTCCCTAAAAGATTATTATTATTCATAATATTTTTTATATTTCTTGAACATACTAAAAATATGGAGGTTTAAATATGGAAGATTCAAAATATGTTTTAGATGAAGTAAACAAAGGAATAAAAATGGGAATGGATTCAATTTCAAATATATCAGAAAAACTTCAAGACTCTCAGTTTAAAGAAGATTTAGAATTTGAATATAATAAATATAATGAAATTCTAAATAAAGTAAATAATCAATTAACAAAATATGGGAGCTTCCCAGAAGACTTAAATCCTATGCAAAAAGCTATGGGATGGATGAGTGTAGAATTTAATACTTTAGATGATAAAAGTGACTCTAAAATTTCTGAGATGATGATTAAAGGTACTAATATGGGAATTATAAAAGGAGTAAAACTCTTAAATAATTATACTAATATAGATAAGGAAACTAAAAATATTTTAAATGAATTTGTTAAATTTCAAGAAAATAGTGTAGAAAGATTAAAAAAATATCTTTAACTAAATAAATTTATTATTTTTTTCTAACCTGAAGTTGTCAATTAAAGGGTTATATTAGAACTCTATTTTTATTATAACCCTTTAATTCCAACTTGTTTATCGCTCATAGAAATAAAATCCAAATTTAAGTTATAAAATTTTCAATATATTTTTCTTTATTTGTTTTACCTTCTATATTCAATTCTAATACATTAAAAGTATTTTATCTATTTCTCTGTAAATTTTACACCTTTAAATAATTCTTTAAATCCCATGCTTTTATAAATCTTTTCTGGATAAAATCCTTCTTCTGTTTGTAATACTACTACATCTATTCCAACTTCTGTTAATCTTTTAAATATATGAAACATTAACTTTTTACATATTCCCATTTTCCTATAATTTATATCTGTTGTAACATTGTATATATAAGCAATTTCTTTTTCATACATAATAGTAATTGTTCCAACTATTTTCTTTTGATATTTAGCAACATAATGTTCTGTAGTAAATTTATTATTCATGTAACAACTTCTATTTATTGCTTCAATTACACTTTCAGATAATCCATCATAAGGATCTTCTTTACTATTTCTAAAAAATCCTCTTTCAACTATTTTAGAATAATCTTTTTCTTCTTCTTTGCTTAATATTGAAATATCTATAGGTATCTTTGTCTCAGATATAACAATCTTTTTTAATTTATCCTTCATTAGCCATACACTATTGTCTGAAACTTCAAGACCTTTTGACTTAAAGTCTATTGTGGTTAACAAATCCTCATTATTAATAAATATTGATGCCTTTCTTTTATTCTTATTCATTATTTTTTTGATTTTTATAAAATCCTCGTCAAATTCCTTTTTATTTTTCGCTTTTATATTTATTGCTAAATTTAGATAATCATCATCAAATTCTTTAAGAAATAATATCGTAAATCTATCATAATCAAACCTTTCTGCCTTTTCAAATAATAATCGTTGACCTTCATAATTAAAGTCTTGTATTTTTTCAAAACTAATCATAATTTCTCCTCAAACTATTTTTCTAATATATTTACTTGATTCTCTACTTTTTTAATTTTCTCTAAAAATCCTATACATTATAATTTCTTCATTTTTTCTTTTATTTAATAGGTCTCTATCATAAATATATTTCTTATAATATGTATAATATTTTTCTAAAGTATTATGGACATAATATATATTTTTTAATATTTCCTTTATATCTCTATTACTAATTATATTTAACTTTATTAAGGAGCTCATTCCTTCGTTTGCAAAATCATCCTTCATATTCAATATTAGGATTGCAAGCTAAAATTGTTTGAAATATTGGTGGTAATATTAATAAACCAAATGCAAAAAATCCACTTCTCCCAAAACTACTTGCTAAACAAAATCTCTTAACTATTGCCATTATAAACATTATAATAATACCAAATAAGGGTACAAACCAAAGTGCCATAAATAAAGGTGTCAATCCACAAATTCTATACATTACAATTTGTCTATATACTGGAATTATTGCAGCCCAACCATGCTCACCAGCTTTAGAATATATTACCCATCTTAATATTGTGCTATAAATAAACCATACTAATAAAACTATTAATATTATTTTTATTATTTTGTTTGAAAAAAATACTTTTGTTGCAATATGTATCTTTTTTTCTGATGGCATTTCCTTTATTACTTCTTTTAATACTTGATTTGGTGTATAACCTTTTTCTATTTTATTTTTAATATCTTCTAGATCTACATCCTCTTTTATAATTTCTCTAATTTCCTTTATGTCTGTATTTCTAATAAAACTTTCACTTGTATTTATTACTTCTTCACTAATTCCTTGTTTTTTTATTTCTTCTTTATTTTCTTCTATAATATCTGCTATTTCTTCACTTGTGTATTTGCTAGTTACTTCATCATAAACTTTTAAAACATCTTCTTTTTTTATGTTCTCTGTATCTATATTTTTAGAATAGGTTTCAAATTCTTTTTCTATCATATTTCTATTTATTTTTGCTTGTACTATATTTACAAATACAAATATTATAAAAATATTTATTAGGATTATTTTTGCTATAATTTTTTTATACTTTTGCATATTCTTTTTCCTCCCTTAAAAAATTATAAAATCTTTTTTCTTTTATTTCTGGATTACTACTAGTATCTATAAAATCTATTTTTCCATAGATATTTTCTGAAAGTAATTTTTTTTCTGTTAATACGTCCTTTAAATGTATTGCTAATCTTGGTGCTCCATTAAAAAATGTCACTTTTCCTAATAATTGTCTTAATTCTTGTTGGATTAATGGATAATGTGTACAACCTAAAACTATATTTTCTACCTTTCCTTTATAGATTCCTATATGTGATTTTAAGTATTTTTCTAGTTCTTCTTTTGTTCCATTTTCTATTATATCTGCTAAACCTACACATGGATATAAATAAGTTTTATGATTATTGTATTTGGTAAATAGTAAATTGAATTTTTCACTTTGTATTGTGCCTTTTGTCGCCATTAATAAGGTTGGTTTGCTATAAGCATAATCATATACCATTTTATAAGCTGGCTCTATTGCTATTATTGGTATATTATTGTATTTCTCTCTTAAAAATTTTACTGCTTTTGCACTTGCAGTATTACATGCTATTACTATTGCTTTACAATTATTTTTTATTAAGTTTTCCACTATTTTATCACATATTGTTAATATTTCACTTTTGCTTTTGTCTCCATATGGATTGTTTTTTGAGTCACTATAATATATGTAATTTTCTTTTGGTAATATTTTTATTATTTCTCTTAGTACTGTTACTCCTCCTATTCCAGAATCAAATATTCCAATATTGCCATTATTGTACATGCTTTTCCTCCATTACTTTTATCTACAAGGTTATTTTTTTCTTTTTATTATACATCTTATTTTATGCAAGGACAATATTATTTTATAGAATTGTATTTGTAGATAATTATAGCAATCAAATTTTTTACTTTGTTACTGTTTGCTATTTTGCTATACAATACTAGTTAACATGGCTTAATATCTTTTTTAGACCAAGGATGCCTTGCATCTTTGGTCTTTTTCTGTTTGTAAGTTTCCATCCATAAAGTGACCTAATTAATAGTTATCTGGCTTTTGACTAAGTTGCATGAAAATCACTTTAAAAACTTGTAATTTTTTATCTAATAAAATTAGTGGAAATAATTTCTTCATTTTTAGGTACTTCGATTCCTGCAAGCCTTCCAGCATCAATACACTTTAATAGCCATGCCATATTATTTCCTAAAGTTCTCATGGTCTGCATGCCTTCTTCATCTTTCAAAACATCTTCAGGTTTGCTACCATGAACCATATTCCAATATTGAGAAGAGACAATTGGCATATTATTCATACCAAAATACTTATTTATTTCATCTAAAGTTGCAGTTGCTCCTCCCCTTCTACAACTAGCCACTGCTGCTGCTACTTTATTAGAAAATAACTTTCTTCTACCATAAAAAACTCTATCCATAAAAGAAGAAAGCATACCAGAACATGCTGCAAAATGCACTGGTGTTCCAAAAACAAAACCATCTGTACTTGGCACTTTTTCTAAAAATTCGTTAACTATATCATCTACGAAACATTTACCTTTTTTTAAGCAATTACCACAACCAATACATCCTGCAATTGGTTTAATTCCAAGCCACATAATTTCAGTTTCTATACAATTTATATTTAATGCCCCTTCAACTTCTTTTAAAGCAGTATATGTACAACCATTTTGATGAGGACTTCCATTTATTAATAATACTTTCATTATTTCACTCCTTTGCACTATTATAATTATATTATAATTAATATCAATTATATACCTTAATATAAAATAAAACTTAATATATTAAATAATTTAAACTTAAAAATATATTTCTTAAGCTTTAATTAAAATCAAATTATTTATAATTAAAGCTTAAGAAATCACTAGATGTTTTTAATATTCTTCTTTTTAAATATAATAAATGTTGTGACTATCATTACTAAAAAATAAATAAAACAAATTATACTGGAAAATTGTATTGTTAAACCTTCCATTAAAGGCAATTGACCATACGCATATTGACTAAAGTCCCAATTTAAAGTAACAAAAAACTTTAAAAATTGTACATTAAATTTAGTTGCTAAGAGATTAATAATATCTGATCCCATATATCCTAACAAAGGAAGTGCAATTGCTACTGCTGAATTTGTAAATATAGTACTAAATGCAAAGGATAAAGTTGCAAGTAAAATTATAATTGGTAATTTCTCTACTACACTTGTAAACAAATAAACAAAAACATTTATCGTATCTAATGTATTTGTATTAAAATTATATTCTATAATAGGAATTGACAAGCTTTCAAATCCAAATATTATTCCACCAACAATTAATTCCATTCCTAAAATAGCAATTAGCGAAAATGCTATCATTATAAATACTGTAATAAATTTAGAAAGTAATATTTTATTTCTACTATATGGTTTTATTAATAATAACTTTATTGTTCCTTTATTAAATTCTTCACTTACAATAGTTCCTGCAATCATAATTACCATAACTATAATAAATAATCCATACTCATTAAAAAAACTACTTAAAATTCCTCTTAAATCATCTGTTTTATTTACATCTACTTTATTATCTAGAATATATTTATTAATTTCTTTTTGTGCAATACTATCATTGTATTGCTTTTTTTCTTCAAATTTAAGGTTATCCTTATTATTTTCTAATTGTTGTATATTTTTACTTTCTTCTTGATACCTAGATAATGCTCTGTTCATATAGTCATTGCCATATTTAATATCCTGATTTATTCTATACTGTGCTATTACTAAATCTATTTGAGCTATTTCAATAGAAGCTTGTAAACTTTGTATTTGTTGTTTATCTATTGTTTCTTCTTTTTGTTTTTGTAATTCTTTTATATTGTCTTCAGCTCTTTTTAATTCTTCTTGAGCAAAATATTTCCAATCGTCTTTTTCTAATTTTAATAAAATTTCCTTTATCTTATTATCTATTTCATTACTCTTAATCTCATCTTTGTCTTTAATATATAAATATGTATTTTTTTCTTTTAGATAATTCGCTACCTTTGATGAAATAATATCTCTTTGCCATGCATTTTTATCATATTTTTTCATTAATTCAAAAATATCTATTTCTGTTTTTAAATCAATATACATAGAAGTATCACTTGGTTTACTTGGATCTAAGGTTGATAATTCTTTCTTTAAATTTTCTATATAATTTTCATTATAAAAAGAATAACTTCCTGTATTATAAAAATATTTATATATACAGTTAGTTAATATGACAAATGCTAAAACAATAAATAAGGTAATATAAATTCCCTTTTTCTTAAAAATCTTTATTAACTCATTCTTTATTAAACTATTCAATGATATTACCTCCTGTTTTTTCAAAGAAAGCATCCTCTAATGATTTTTCTTCTCTCTTTATTTCATAAATTAAAATATCCTCTTCAACCATTTTTTTAACTATATTTGGTATTTGTTCTTTTTGTATATCTAATTTAAATTCATTTTTATTTATAATAATACTGTTTGGTAAAATTTCTTTTATCTTGGTAGTATCATTAACCTCAAATTTATTATATGACGTGTTCGATTCTTGTTTGATATCTACTATATTACTTGTTTCTATAATTTCCCCATTTTTTATAATACATATCTTATTACATAGATTATCTAATTCAGCTAGATTATGACTTGAAATTAGAATTGCCATATTTTCTTTTTCTGATAAATCTAGTAACAATTCTCTCATTTCTCTTATTCCTTCTGGATCCAATCCATTTGTTGGTTCATCCAAAATTAATAAGGCTGGCTTATGTAATATTGCTTGTGCTATTCCTAACCTTTGTCTCATACCTAAAGAATATTTTGAAACTTTGTCTTTTATTCTATTTTCTAATTTTACTAATTTGATTACTTCTTGTATTCTTTTTTCATCAATTCCTTTGTATAAATTTGATATTAATTTTAGGTTTTCATATCCTGATAAATACATGTATAAATCTGGATTTTCTACAATTGCACCTACCTGTTCTATAGCTTTTGTAAATTGTTTTTCTATATCAAATCCATTAATTTCTACTTTTCCTCTTGTTATGTTTTGTAATCCTAATATTAATTTAATAGTTGTTGTTTTACCTGCTCCATTTGGTCCAATAAATCCTAATATGTCCTTACTATTAATTTCTAAAGATACATTATTTAAAATTGTTTTTTTACCAAAGCTTTTACATAAATTTTCACACTTTAAAATGCTACTTTCCATTATATTTTCATCCCTTTCTTAAAGAATTTATTTTTTCTTCGTATTTTATTTTAACACAATCTTAAATATATGTATATTTATTTTTTCTTAATTTTTAATAAAGTTATTATTAAGTTTACAAAAAAACAAAGTAAATTAATTTTACTTTGTTTTTTAAAAGATTAAACTATTTTATTTTTTTATATTTTATTAAAAATATTGTAGCTACTATTATAGCAATTACTAATATTCCTATAACTATTTGACTTCCTATACCAGCTTTAGGTAATTTACCTGGGGTTACATTTTGCTTTTTAACTTGATTTGTAGTTGTATTTTTATTAGCAGTATTTATAGTATTTGATGTAGAATTTGTCTTATTAGTTACTGTACTGTTTGATACATTATTAATTGATGTATTATTTTTATTGTTGTCTGTAGTAGTATTTGAATTTGTACCAGGATTTTCAGTACTTGTACCATTTTTTACATTAATAGTTGTTGTAGATTCACCTAATTTAAATACTCCATCTCCTCCAGAAACTTCAACACTATTTAATTTTACACTTGTTGTTGATGCCGCTGTTGATTTTACTTTAAAAGTTACTTTTGCTACTGATTCATCTGTTTTTGTTAATCCACTTCTGTCTGTTATGAATTTACCATTTGCTTCATTATATGATGGATTTGACCAATTATCAGCTCCACTCATTTTTACAAATTCTAAACTGTTTTTATCATATTCTAATGTTGCTCCTAAAGTGATAATTCCTTTATCTGATTTAAGATCTAAAATTTTTATATCTACTACTACTTCTTCTCCTTTATCATATTCAGATTTTTGAGTATTCATGCTAATTTTACCTGTTGTAGTAGCATATACACTTGTTGCTATTGTAGCTATCATTAATATAATTAAAATACCTATTAAACTTATTTTTTTCATTATTTTACTCCCTTATAATTTAAATTTTCTTTTATTTGAAAATTACTTTTGTATTCCTTTTATTTTGTCTTTCCTATATACATTAATTTTACTTGTGCTATATCATTTACTGATACTTTTGCATCTTCATCTACATCTGCAGCTTTTAAATAAATACCTGTTAATAATTCTTTTTCAATATAATGTAATTTCATTTTTGCTATATCATTAAGATTCATTATGCCATCTCCATCTACGTCACCTTTTACTATTAAAACAAATTCTAGAGTTGTTCCTGCATTTAGTTTAGTTCCTGTTCCTATTATAGCATTTTCATCATTAATTACATTACCTTCTTTATCTGTAAATACCATTTCTTGTTTAGTAACTACATTTTTCTTAAATTGTGAAATTGTTGTATTTGGTTGAATTCTTGATATTGTATCTGTTTCTACCTTATATAAATCAGAAGTTAATTTCTCTGGTTCAGTAATTTCCTCCTTCTTTTGAATATCAATAGTTATATTTACATCTTCTGCATATACAATACCATTTGTTGTAGCTCCAGTTCCACCTGATACAGATTTTAAAGATATATTGGTATTTCCAATAGTTGCATTTTCTTTTACTTTAAATGTAATTTGGAATATGTTTCCTGCTTCTGTAACTCTATCACTATTATCTGTAATAAATTTATAATTATTTAAGTTGTAATCTTTGCTAGAAAAATTCCAGTTATTTACTCCTTTTATGCTATTATCTTTTATTTCTAATATATTTTTATCAAATTCGAAAATTCCTCCTAATGCTAAAATTCCTTCTTTTACTTGATTTATATCTGTTATTTTTGTTATAACAGTAAATTCGCTTCCTTGTTTTACTGTTGTACTTGTGGAATCGATTCCTACTGAGAATTTTGTTGTTTTTTCTGCATCTGCTTTTACTGAAATTTGAGCTTGTTCTGCTCCTTTTTTATATAATAAATTTGCAATATATGATACATCCACATCTTTTGCTTGATTTATCATATCTACATCATTTGCATATACATTTGTTATCATTGTAATTAAACCTAAGATTATAAAAACACTTATTAAACTTATTTTTTTCATTTTTTTCTCCTTTATTCTAATTGTTTTATTTTTTTATATTTTTAACTAATTTTGTGTTTTGTTTTTATACACATATTCTTCTTTTGCAAAAATGTATTATCAAATTTGATAAAATTAAATTGTAATATCAATAATATATTTATTATTGTTACTATTTTTTAATTTCATAAATCACTCCCCTTTTTCTAGAAATTATATCTTATTATATTATACACAAAAGTAATATAAAAATCAATAATAAAACTTAAAAATCCGTAAAAAAAATTGTAGGTTTGTCAAACATATGTCACACTCTCTTAGAGTTGGCTATACTTGAAATACCTAATATGTATATTCTGTTGATGCACTTGTGCTTTGCTCTTTACTTGACCATAGTACTCTTTTCCTTGTATATTCATCTATTCCTGTATATTGATAATATCCTCCATCTTCTTCTATTACTTCTTTTGTTAAACTCTTCTTTGGTACATATTTTACATCTACTTGTACTCTTTCTCCTGGATATGTCATTTGTTGGTATGGTTTTGGTTCATATTCTTTTTTCTTACTTGGTGTCTTTTTATATATTTCTTCTCTTTGCATTACTCTATATAAACTTGTTATACTTCGTGTGTATCCTGCTCTTCTTAATTTTACCCATAGTACTACTAGACCCGTTTCTTTGTTTTTATT
>CAQPRV010000054.1 GCA_948857205.1 uncultured Clostridia bacterium | reverse complement strand
CTTCTTTCCATACTCTTTTGTCTTCTTCTATAAGCCTTTCCATTAATGTACTCATATTTTCATCACCTACCTTCTTATTTATTTTTTCTAATAATTTATCTTTTTCAACGTTTTCAATTGCTCCATTTAAAAAATTTATTATTATGTTTTTTATTTCTTCTAATTGTTTTATATTTCTGTTTTTTTGTATTATATTTTTTAGTTTTTCTAGTAATTCCTTTTTATTTTTCGCTTTCTCAAGCATCATAAAATAACTAAATGTTGTTTGCTTTTCTATTAATTCTTTGTCTTCTATTTTGTTTATGTCTATTAAGTTATATTTAAAATCTATTTTATAGTTTTCAAATATACTTGTTGATATTTGATCTTCCCTAAAATTTACTGGTATTTTCCAATTCTTGTCTCCCGTATAAATAACTATTGGCACTATAATTGGATATTGTTTTATTGTTCCAATTTTTTTGCCTTTTTTCCATTCATTCATTATATCTATACTATAATTTAACATTCTATATGGCATTGAACTGTCTAGGTTTGATTGATGTTCAATTAGAAAAAATATTTCTTTGTTTTTTACTTTATATACTAAATCTGCTTCTTTAGCTTTGTACTTTCTTGTTATAAAACTGTTTGTATATTTAACTAATTCATATTCTTTTATTTTGTTTTCTTTTGTAATATACTGATTTAAAAACTTAGTAATTTCGTCTTTATTTTTTAATATATCTTTTACTAATCTGTCATGTGCTTTTTGATTTTCTTTATTTTCTAATATATTATATTGTGTTGTCTCTTCTGCTAATTGAAATACAGCATTGAGTCTTAAAATATGTATTAGTTTTATGTATTCATTATAAGTAAATGTTTTTAATTTCATTGCTCCTCCTTATTATAGCTTTACTGTATTTATATGTCAAGGTTAATTTAAAAGTAAACCTTATATTATTTACCTCCTTTTTGTTTTCTCTTCTAAATTTCTATAAATTTTACTGGATTTTTTGTTAGATTTTAAATTTGATTGATTTTAAATTTTTTATTTTGATTTAATTCTTTATTTCAAATATTTATTCTTTTTTATATTAAATCACATATTTCCATTTTTTTCAAGTTATTGTTACAATTTTTTTAAAAAAGTTTAAATTTGCTATAAATCAGGATTAGCTAAAAATTATTATTCAATTTTTACAATTCATGAATTTAATTAAAAAAGTACTAGATTTTTTATATATTTTAAAAACGAAAATATCTCATTTTTAATGAGACACTTTCGTTTTTTTCATATATTTAGTTTATTTTATTAAATATAATTTTCTTAAATCTTCTTCAAGGAAAAAATTGCTTTTAAAATTATGCCAAAGAAATGTGAGCGTGGTTTCCTTTAAACTTTTAATTTATTTTATAAAACACATTACAATTTTGCATTATAATTTTAATATTATCTCATCTCTCCTTCTTTGTTTACTTCTTGTTGTTTCACAACCTCTTCAATAAACCTTTTAACTCTAGTTATATCTAATTGTCTCATTGCAATATGTAAATCCAAGGTACACTTATCTGGTTCTGTTCTTAAAATTTCTTCCAATTGTTCTATTGAATAGGAAGTTAATTTTCTAAAATATTGCTCTTTAAAGTCTTGTGATAATAACAAAAATCTATATCCTACATTTTCATATACTTCTATATTATTAATAGTTTGTATATAAAATGTGTTTCTTCCATCTCTGATATATCCAGTTGAACATCTTTTCATTTCTTTCACTTGATGTTAATAAATACTATCTGTTAATTCTCCCGCCATGTGCATTTTGTATTCACTTTCATCTTCGCCATGATTTTTCATTAAAAAGAATCCTACTTCTCCTCTAGCTAAATTTTTTTGGTATCCATCTCTAATACCTATACAGTACTTTGGAAAAATTCCATATTTCTCTTCTTCAATTGGTATCACAATCTTTCCTTCTCTTGTAAATACTATTGTAAGTTCTGTCTGCTTTATTACTCTTTCCATTTTTACCACCTATTTTACTTTTATTAAACTTTCCATAATCATTATACTATAAAAGTCTAAAAAATACTAGATTAAATTTCTTTATCTGTAAAGTTCTTTAATATAATCTCAGGATTCCATGTAAGTAATACTCCTTCAAAATCAAATATTATATTTTTAATTATTATAAATTTTTCTACAAATTAAATTAATTAAATATTTTTAGAATTTCTTATCTATATTAATCAAAATATGTACTTATTTCTTGCAGAGCTTCAAAATTCTTTTGTCTTAATATTTCATAAGTAATTATAGCAACTGAATTCGATAAATTTAATGACCTTAATGTTGGTAGCATCGGTATTCTTATTGTTTTTGTATTTAAGTATTTTTCTAAAAGCCACTCTGGCAATCCTTTTGTTTCTTTTCCATACAAAATAAAAACTTCATCCATTTTTGAATAATCTATATCTGTATATTTAGTCTTTCCTTTTGTTGTAGCAAAAAACATATTATTATTTTCTGGTGAATATTTTTTTAAAAATTCTTCCAAGTAATTGTGTTCTTCAATTTCTATTTTATCCCAATAATCTAATCCAGCTCTTTTTAAAGACTTTTCATCTATTTTAAAGCCTAATGGATGTACTAAATGTAATTTAGAACCTGTTATTGCACAAGTCCTAGCAATATTTCCGAGTATTTTGTGGAATTTCTGGTTCAATCATAACTATATTTATTCTCAATTTTATTACCTTCTTTTCAATTTAATTTGTATCAATATTTTAATTTTTGCCTTACATACTCATATAAAATAATTCCTGTAGCAACAGATGCATTTAAACTTTCTGTTTTTCCAAGCATTGGAATTTTCACTTTTTCATCTGCCAACTTTTGAAGCTCCTCTGATACTCCATTTGCTTCATTACCTATAACAATTACTTTCTTATTATAATCAACATCATAGATACTATTTTCTGTTTGTAAAGAAGAAACCATAACTTTAAACTTATGCTTTTTAATCTCCTTCATAGTCTTTAATAAGTCTTTACATTCTATTACCTTAATTCTAAAAATTGCTCCCATAGTTGATCTAACTACTTTTGAATTATAACAATCAGCAGTTCCTTTTGAAACCAAAATCTGTGTAATTCCAATACTATCAACAGTTCTTAAAATTGTTCCTAAATTTCCAGGATCTTGTACATCATCTAAAGCAACAATAATATCTTGAGTATAATCAATTTGAGTTTCTTCATTATCTTTTTCAATAACTGCTAAAATTCCTTGAGGATTTTGGACATCTGATAAGTATTTAAACAAGTTTTCAGTTACATAAACACATTCCAACTTTGCAATATCATACATAAGCTCTTTTGGAATTAAATCACTTTGTTCACAATCATCACACAAAACAATTTGTTTAATTTTGGCATTTTCTTGAATTGCTTCTGCTACAAGTCTAATTCCTTCTATAATAAACTCCTTATTAATATCACGATACTTTTTGTCTTTTAACTTTTTTATATGTTTAATAAAATCATTTTCTTTACTAGTTATTTTTAACATACAACTCTCCTTTTTTTATGAATGGGCATTTTTGAGATGATTTTGGGGACGGAGGAAAAAGTCATCCTTAAATAAAATGTAAAATTCAAATATATATTTAGTTTATAGAATAGGATGATTTTTTCCTCCGTCCCCAAAATCACCCAAAATCATCTACTGCAAATCTTTAACGAATTCTGTCACATCGTTTAATATTTTTCTTTCATTTGTACTGTTTATCTCTAAAGTTATCATAGGTTTTATTCCAGCTGAAAATTTTATTCTATTTCTATATTTTTTTACTAATTCTGAAATTTCCATTTCTAAATTATCTTTATTAAAGGTAAATACAACTGAAGTTTTGCTATCTGATATTGTTCTACTTACCATTTTGGTTATATTTATTTGTTTACTTAAATATTTTATTCTTGCTATATCTATCAAATTTTCTAATTCAGATGGCATATTTCCGAATCTATCTATTATTTCATCTATAATATTTAATATGTCTTCTTCATTTTTGCATAGTGCTATATTTTGATATACTTCTATTTTTTGATTAGAATCTGAAATATATTCGTCTGGAATGTAACTTGATATATCTAAATCTATTTGAATATCAACTTCTGGCTTTACTTCTATTCCCTTCATTTCTTTTACTACTTCGTCTAATAAGTTACAATAGGTGTCATATCCTACTTGCTCTAAATGACCAGATTGTATTTCTCCGAAGGAGACTTCCTGCTCCACGAATTTCTAAGTCTCTCATTGCTATTTTGAAACCTGAACCAAATTCTGTAAATTCTTTTATTGCTTTTAACCTTTTGTCTGCAACCTCTGTTAACATTTTGTCCTTTTTGTATGTAATATATGCATAAGCTTGTTTATCTGCTCTTCCTACTCTTCCTCTAATTTGATATAGTTGCGCTAATCCCATTCTATCTGCATTTTCTACAATAATTGTGTTAGCATTTGGTATATCTATACCAGATTCTAAAATAGTTGTACATACTAAGACATTTGATTTTCCTTCAATAAATTCTTTCATTATTTCTTCAATTTTGTTTCCTGTCATTTGACCATGTGCATATACTACCTTTGCTTCTGTTACTAAATTTGATATTATATCTGCTTTTCGCTCTATTCCTTCAACATTATTAAATAAATAAAATACCTGTCCTCCTCTTTCTAATTCTTTTGTAATTGCTTCTCTTATAACTTCTTCGTCATATTCTAACACATAAGTTTGAACTGGTCTTCTATTATGTGGAGGCTCATAAATTACTGACATGTCACGTATTCCCACAATTGACATATGCATGGTTCTTGGTATTGGCGTTGCTGTCATTGTAAGTACATCAACATTTGTTTTTAGTTGCTTTATCTTCTCTTTATCTTTAACTCCAAAACGATGTTCTTCGTCTATTATTAGTAATCCTAAATCTTTAAATTCAACATCTTTACTTAAAATTCTGTGTGTCCCAACTACTACATCAACTTCTCCTAATTTTAATTTTTGAATTACTTCATTTTGATATTTCTTACTTTTAAAACGATTTAAAATTTCTACTTTAATTGGAAATTCTTTCATTCGTTCTTTGAATTCTTGATATTGTTGTTCTGCTAATACTGTTGTAGGTGCTAGGTATGCAACCTGTTTATGATCCATGACTGCTTTGAAAGTTGCACGTAAGGCTACTTCTGTTTTTCCATATCCAACATCACCACATAATAGTCTATCCATAGGTCTAGTCGCTTCCATATCTTTTTTTACTTCTTCTATACATCTTAATTGATCATCTGTTTCTTGATATGGAAATTTTGCTTCAAATTCATTTTGCCATGGTGTGTCTTTACTAAAACCGTAGCCCTGTACTTTTTCTCTTTTTGCATATAATTCAATTAATTCTTTTGCAACTTCACGCAAATTATTTTTTACTTTTGTTTTTGTATTTTCCCATTCTTTACTTCCTAATTTATTTATTTTAGGTTGTATTTTGTCGCCACCAACAAACTTTCTAATTGTATCTAAATCATTTGTAGGAATATATAATACATCATCATTTTTATATTTAATTTTTATATAATCTTTTATTGTTCCATCTGCCTTAATAGTATTTACACCTATGTAAATACCTATTCCATATTTTCTGTGTACTACATAATCTCCCACTTTTAAATCTGCAAATACTACCTTTTCTGCATCTTTAAAGGCTTCATGACTTATTTTACGTTTTCTCTTTTCTCCGTCTATTAAATCCTTTGCTACAATTACTAATTGATTTAAATCATAATTTTCAAAACCTGCTGACAATTTACCGATACTGATTGTTACAATATTTTCTACAGATTTTACAATAATAGTTTCATTTAAATTTTCTTGTATTTTACAAAATATATCTTTTTCTTCCAGTGCCTTTTTAATTTTTTTAGCCTTTTCCATGGTATCTACTAGTAAAACAATTTGCTTTTTCTCTTTAATTGCTTTTTGGATATCTTCAAATAAATTTTCTATTTCACTTTTATAATAATTTACTTCTCTATAATTAAATAAATATCTTTCTGCTTCTATATTTATTTTTGAATCTTGCTTTGCTAAATATATAATTTTTCTTTTTTGTATTAATTCTTCTATATCTTCATAAGTTAGCATATTAGAAATAGCTTGTGGTACTATTTTTTCTCTTTCTATTAAGGTTTTTATTAAATTTTTGTTATCTATTGTTATGTTGGTTACTCTTTGTTTTATTTTGTTTATTTCGTCAATAAAAATATAATAATCTTTTTCTAAATAATCTAATATTGTTTCTTGCTCATCATAAAAACAACTGAAATACTTATCTATTTTACTAATATAATTTCCAGCTTTTATTTCTTCTATATCTTTTTCAATTATTTCTTTACTTTTATTATCTTTTGCTATTTTTAATATCTTTTTACATATTTCTTCTATATTATTTTCTAAAATATATTCATGTGCTGGATAGATTGTTGTTTTTTCTAGTGTTTGGATAGATCTTTGACTTGTTATATTAAAGTTTCTAATTGAATCAATTTCATCTCCCCAAAATTCAATTCGTATTCCCATATTTTCATTTATGGATATATCTAAGATTCCACCTCTTATACTAAATTGTCCTCTTCCTTCTATTAAATCACATCTTGAATACCCTAATTTTACTAGTTTCTTTTTGATTTCTTCTAGGGAATAGGTTTCGCCTACTTTAAATTTTAATTGGTTTTGATATATACATTTTTTACATGGTAATTTCTGCATTACTGCTTCTATTGTTGTTACTATAATTAAATTTTTTCTTGATATAATTTCATTTAGCGCTTCTATCCTTTGATATGGAAGGTCTTTACTTTCTGCAAAATAATCATAGGTTACTATTTCTTTTTTTGAAAATAATACTACCTTTTCTGTAAAGTATTTGATGTCTTCATATATCTTTTTTGCTTGTATTTCATTGTAAGTTAAAATACATATTGGTTGTTTTCCAAATTCATGTAGGGCACTTCCTATTTGTGTCATCCCTACGTCAGTTAAGCCCGATATTGCTATCGGACTTTGTTTATTTTCTATTGTTTTTTGTAAGTCAAGAAATTTTTTAGATTTTCCTAGTTCTCCGAATTATTGTGTTCATGCCTTCTCTCCTAAATAGTCTTTTTTATATTTATATATTATACTACCTTTTTATTAAAATGAAAAGTTTTTATTTTTATATTCTTTTTTAAATTATATCTATTAGCAAGAATGGTAGCTTAACCCTAATTTTTTGTATAATAATGGATACTATTCCACATTATTATATAGCAAAAATATGTAATTAATTTACAAAAATTCTTCATATAAGATATGTATTCTAGCTATGTATGATAATATAAATTAAAGAAATTAAACATTTTAATATTTCTTAATTTTTATTAAAAAGTTTTCTCTATACCACTTATTTAATTTTCTTCTATTTTTAAATATTATTAATTTTTTTTCATCAATTTTACTCAATTGCTCAAGTATTTGATTTCTTTTGTTTTTTCTCCAATTTAATGTCCAAAAGAAAAATTTCCAAGTAAATCTTTCCTTACATCCTGGAATTTCGTCTTTTTCTTTTCCATGTTGTTTTATATATCTTCCTAATATACCTTTTATTTGTGCTATTGAAGAATAGTCTAAATAAATAACAACATCTGCTTTTTCTAACCTTTGTTGTAGAGTTGCATGATATGTTCCATCTATTATCCATCTTTTTTGTTTTACTTTTTCTAGTATTATTTGGTCACGTTCTTCTTTTTTTCTTCTCTTCCAATTTTCAAAATGTGCTATTCCATCTAAATGATATACTGGAAGTTTTAACTCATTTCCTAAGTTTTTTGAAAGTGTTGTTTTTCCAGTGCCACATCCTCCAATTATACTAATTCTATTTGCTTCTTTAATCATTACCATTCTTCCTCCCAAATAAAATCTTAGTTTTCTTACTTTTTCTGTATTTTATCATAATAAGGTTACATTAGCAATTTTTATAAGATTTAAGTTTGGACTTTTTACAAGTAGAAGTTAATGTTCAGTACATAGCTTAGGTCAATAGTTATTTACTTAATTGTAAGTTATTAATCATATTTATAAATTTACTAACATATACTATAAATGCAAAAAATAAAAAAGGAGAATACAAATGAATAATAATAATTATCCAACAATTCCTTATATAGGATACAAAGACGAAAATGTAAAAACGCCAATTACCTTTCCTGCCCAACATCAAGAACTACAACCAGGATTAGAATACAAAATGACACCACAACCAATATTTGAAGACCCAAACTACAAACCTAGTGGAAAATTACAAGACAAAGTAGTAGTAATTTCGGGAGGAGATAGTGGAATAGGAAGAGCTATTTCCGTACTATTTGCTAAAGAAGGAGCTAACCTTGTAATTAGCTATCTAAATGAACATGAAGATGCTAATTATACAAAACAAGTAGTTGAGAGCTATGGAAGAAAATGTCTTTTAATACCTGGTGATTTAAGAGATGAACAATTATCCTCAAAAATTGCTACAACTACTATGGATTATTTTGGTAAAATAGATATTTTAATAAATAATTGTGGTGTACAATTTCCACAAAATAGCATTTTAGATATTTCTTCTAAACAATTAAAAGATACCTTTGAGACAAATATTTTCTCATTTTTCTATTTAACAAAAGCAATTCTTCCATATTTAGAAGCTAATTCTAGTATAATCAATACTACATCTATAACTGCCTTTGAAGGAAAGAAAAACCTAATTGATTATTCATCAACTAAAGGTGCTATAACTGTTTTTACTAAATCTTTAGCTCTATCTTTAGCAGACCAAAAAATTCGTGTTAATGCTATTGCTCCTGGTCCTATTTGGACACCTCTAATTCCCGCTTCTTTTTCTGCACAAGAAGTAGAAATTTTTGGCACTGATGTTCCTTTAAAACGTGCTGGTCAACCTTTTGAACTTGCTCCTGCATATTTATATTTAGCTTCTGATGACTCAAGATATGTAACTGGTCAAATTATTCATGTTAATGGTGGTAGTATAGTTTAACTACCTTTTTACAACAAGTTTATCAAATTTAGAATGAATATACTTTTGAAGCTTATCCATAAAAATATGTGGCTCGATTTCCTTTTTTGCTACCATATCAAGCCCCTTTTCCCAGCTAGCAGTTAATTTAGGATTTAGCATATCTGGCATAGAACTATAAACTATATCAAAAATAATCTCTCCTTTATCTGTAGGTGTAATAATCTGAGTCTTAGAATTTATTTGAATATATCTAATTTTTTCTAACTTTTTAATAATTTCTGCTCTTGTTGCACTTGTTCCAATTCCAGCACCTTTAATCTGTTCTCTTAGTTCCTCATCTTCTATAAGCTTTCCTGCATTTTCCATTGCTAATATTATAGAACCTGAATTATATCTAGCTGGTGGAGAAGTTTCAGCTTCTTTTATTTCCAAATTACAGATTTGCAATTTTTGTCCCTTTTTTAGACTCTTTAATATTTCTAAATCTGTTAATTTTTCATCATTTTCTTTATTATCAATTTCAGTTTCCACATTTTGTTCTTCCTTTGTGGACTTTTTATTATTTTGTTTATCCAATGGTTTTAATATTTCTAAAAATCCTTGTTCTAAACATACTTTTCCACTTGTAGAAAAAGTTTCAACCTTTTTTTCTTCTCCATGTTCAACCTCTATTGTAACTTGAATTTTCTGGTATTGTGCTGGAGGATAAAAAATTGCTAAAAATCTCTTTACTATTACCTTATATACTTGTTTTTGTAATTCATTTAAGTTATTATAATTCTCAAAGCCTTGACCAGTTGGAATAATAGCATAATGGTCTGTAATTTTACTATCATTTACATATTTGGTTTTTACTAAATTAGTTGAATAGCCTTCATTTACCATCTTTTTTATATAACCTTGAACTTCTTCATCTTTATAACCTTTTGCTAATCCATTTAGATTCTTTTTAATTTCTTTTGCAACAGCAGTAGATAATACTCTAGCATCTGTTCTTGGATAGGTAACCAATTTTTTTTCATATAAATTTTGTATTATTTCTAAAGTTTCATCTGGTTTTATTTTAAATAATTTTGTACATTGATTTTGTATTTCTGCTAAATTGAATAATAAAGGTGCATTTTCTTTCTGCTTTGATTTTTTTAATTCTGTTATCAAACCATTTTTTCCTACTAAATCACTTACAAACTGTTTTGCATCATCTTCTTGCTTAAAACCATATTCATTATAAAGTTTTGTGGATTCAAACCATTTTGACTTTTCTGTTACTTTCCATTCTGCATTAAAGGATGACTTTTCATCTCCAAATTCTCCTAAGAGCTTGTAATATTTTGTTTTAACAAAATTTCGTATTTCTCTTTCTCTTGATACAATCATTCCTAATACACATGTCATAACACGACCAACTGAAATTGATGCTCTTTCTTCATTTATTTTATTTGCTAAATTTTTTCCATATATAATTGACAAAAGTCTTGAAAAATTTATTCCTATTAAATAATCTTCTTTAGCTCTTAAATAAGCACTATTTGATAAACTATCATATTCTGATAGGTCTTTTGCTTCTTTTATTCCTCTTAGTATTTCTTCCTCTGTTTGTGAGTCAATCCATACTCTTTTCATTTTTGCCTTTGGGTTTGGTTTTGCCATCATAAAAACTAGTCTTTGTATATATTCTCCTTCTCTTCCTGAGTCTCCAGCATTATATATTTCTTCAATATCTTCCCTTTGCATTAAACTTTGTACTATATCAAATTGCTTTTGTACATTAGGAATTATTTCATATTTCCATTCTTCTGGAATGAAGGGTAAGGTATCTAATCTCCAAAATTTTAATTTTTCATCATATTTATCTGGATAACTCATTGTTACTAAATGTCCTACACACCATGTTATTATCCATTCTTCTGATTCCAAATATCCATTTTTTCTATTTGTTGTTATTTTTAATGCTTTTGCAAATTCCATTGCTACTGATGGCTTTTCTGTAATTAGTAATTTTTTGCCCATTTTCTTCTCTTTCCTTATAATTTTAATTTGTTTTCTATATATTTTTTTGCAGTTTCATATATTTCTTTATATCTTCTAGTTGTTTCTTCATCTTTAAAAGTAAATCTGTTATATAACTTATCTAAATATTTATTATCATATATATATTTTAGTCCATAATCAAAGTAGAAATTATAAACAAATTTAAAATGTGATAATAAAACATCTGCTGGTCCTTTTCTATTTTTATAGTCTATTCTTTTTTCTTCCATAAACTCTCTGTAAATTTCATCAGATATTTTGTCATCTGAAAAATCATAGGTTCCATATATTGCTTTTATATCCTCAATAGTTAAAGTATAAAATATGTCTGTTTTATCTGCGTCTTTTATTAATCTTGCATGCAATAATTCTCTTGGTTGTAGTCCATCTTCTATTCCTGCTCTATTATGATTTAAAATTGCAAGTCTTATTATATTGTCATATTTATCATCTTCTATAAATTCTCTTATTTTACCTTGTTTAAATAAAACTTCTACACCAGCTTCTCCATGATTTATACTATCTCTATCAGAAAAGGTATGAAATCTTCTTATTTGTTCAAATCTACCTATATCATGTAATAAACCTATTAATTCTGCTAGTTCTATGTCTTCTCTTTCTAGTTCTAATGCTTCTGCTATTTTTCTTGCTATAATTGCAGTCCTTTCTATATGTTTTATTTTTAAACTTACTTGTTTGTCTTCTGGATTGTAATTTTTTACATATTCTTTGAAAGCTTTTCTTGCTTTACTTAAATCTATCATAATATACACCTCTTTTTGAATTTTATCACTTTTTATTATATTATTCAATTCTTGTATGACTTTAACTTTTGTTTTTTTATAAGTAAAGGTTATAGTTTATTAAATAGATATTGACTCAAGCTACCTAAGCCCTACAAATTTTTATTTTTGTGGTAAATAATTAAATAATGAGAAAAAAATATCTAAAATATTTCTTGCAAGACAATCGCCTAAAATTTTAATTATTTATTTTTGAGTGATTTCAGGGGTAACCGTTCCAAAATTCTTAGAAAAGTTAGAAAACTTTTCTATAGAATTTTGAGAATGGGGCAACGCAAATAATAAATAATTATAATCCTTTGGGAGCGAGTAGATTTTATAAATACAAATAAATAATTAAAATTTTAAGCGATTGCCTTATATTTCTTGAAATGACAATATTTTTGTTATATAATATCAACAAATTATAAATTATTTAAAATAACTAAAAAAGGAGAATTTAATATGTCATATAATTTTAGAGAAGTAGAAAAAAAATGGCAAAACTACTGGGATGAAAATAAAACGTATTATACAGATGTATGGGATTTTTCAAAGCCCAAATACTATGCCTTAGACATGTTCCCATATCCATCAGGACAAGGATTACATGTTGGTCATCCAGAAGGATATACAGCAACAGATATCATATCAAGAATGAAAAGAATGCAAGGCTACAATGTATTACATCCAATGGGGTGGGATGCCTTTGGATTACCAGCTGAACAATATGCAATAAAAACAGGAAATCATCCTGCAGGATTTACCAAAGAAAATATAGAAACCTTTAAAAGACAACTAAAAATGCTAGGATTTTCTTTTGACTGGGACAAAGAGATAGCTACATGTGATCCTGATTATTACAAATGGACGCAAAAAATATTTAGCGAATTATATAAAGACGGATTAGCTAAACTAGTAGAAATGCCTGTAAACTGGTGTGAAGAATTGGGATGTGTATTATCTAATGATGAAGTAATAAATGGAAAAAGCGAAAGAGGAGGTTTCCCTGTTATTCGTAAAAATATGAAGCAGTGGGTATTAGACATTCCAAAATATGCTGAAAAATTGCTAGCAGGATTAGAAGAAATTGATTGGCCTGAATCAACCAAAGACATTGAAAGAAATTGGATTGGTAAATCAGTTGGAGCAGAAATTAGCTTTAAAGTTGCAGATAGCAACAATTTAGAATTTACTGTATTTACCACAAGACCTGATACCTTATTCGGTAGTACCTATTGTGTTTTATCACCTGAACACGAAATAGTTTCACAAATAACTACAAAGGAACAAAAAAGTGTTGTAGAAGATTATATTAGACAATCAGCTTCGAAATCTGATTTAGAAAGAACTGAATTAAACAAAGACAAAACTGGCGTATTTACAGGAAGTTATGCCATAAATCCAGTAAATAACGAAAAAATTCCAATTTGGATTTCTGATTATGTTCTAGTAACCTATGGTACAGGTGCAATTATGGCAGTACCTGCTCATGATCAAAGAGATTATGAATTTGCAACTAAATTTGGTATAAAAATTATACCTGTTTTAGAAGGTGGTGACATATCTAAAGAAGCTTTTGTAGGTGATGGATTACATATCAATTCAGAATTTTTAAATGGTTTAAACAAAGAAGATGCAATAAATAAAATAATATCTTGGTTAGAAGAACAAAAAATAGGATATAAAAAAGTTAATTATAAATTAAGAGAATGGATTTTTGCAAGACAACGTTATTGGGGAGAGCCAATTCCTATTGTTTATACAGAAAATGGTGAAACTGAAATTTTACCTGAAAATGAACTACCTTTGGTACTACCTGAATTAGAAAACTATAGTCCATCAAAATCTGGTGCATCTCCATTAGATAAAGCTACTGATTGGGTTAATACTGTATATAATGGTACAAGTGCCAAAAGAGAAACAAGTACAATGCCAGGTGCTGCTGGCTCTAGCTGGTATTTTTTAAGATATATTGATTCAAAAAATACAGAACAATTTGCAAACCAAGAATTACTAAAACATTGGATGCCTGTTGATTTATATGTAGGAGGATCTGAACATGCAGTTGGTCATTTATTATATGCAAGATTTTGGAATGAATATTTGTATGATAAGGGTTTATCGCCTGTTAAAGAACCTTTCGCAAAATTACGTCATCAAGGTATGATTTTAGGACCAAATGGTGAAAAGATGAGTAAATCAAAAGGGAATGTTATTAATCCTGATGATATGGTAAAAGAATATGGTGCGGATGCTTTAAGAGTTTATGAAATGTTTATGGGACCATTAGAAAGTGCGAAGCCTTGGGATCCTAATGGAATTGATGGTTCTAAAAAGTTCTTAGATAAAGTTTGGAGATTATATGCTGAATCTAATAAAATTCAAAATACAGAAAATAAAAATCTTGAAAGAATATATCATTTTACAGTAAAAAAAGTTACTAAGGATTATGAAACAATGAATTTTAACACTGCAATTTCTCAAATGATGATTTTTATAAATTCTGTTAATAAAGAAAACATATTTCCAACTGTTTATGCTGAAGGTTTCTTAAAGTTATTAAATCCAATTGCTCCTCATATTACAGAAGAATTGTGGAATGTTGTTCTTGGATATAATAATACTATTAGTTATGAAAAATGGCCTGAATATGATGATTCTAAAACTATTAATGAAGAATTAACTTTACCTATTCAATTTAATGGAAAATTGAAAACAACTATTCAAATTTCTTTAGATGAAAACGAAAACTCTATAAAAGAAAAAGTTCATATGGCTATTGATTCTAAGTTGGATGGAAAGACTATTGTAAAAGAAATTTATGTTAAAAATAAGATTTATAATATTGTTGTGAAATAATTTTTCTATAAGCCTATTTGTATTATTTTTGATACTAAATAGGCTTATATCTTGTTTAAACTGGATTTTAAATAGTAGATTTCGCCATCATGTTGTTCAATTTTTTTCTCGCAGAAATGAATTTTTCTTTTGCTTTTTTCTATATTATCTAAGTTAATTGTGTAAGCTTCAAATAGAATATCTAATTTTTTTCCATGTTCTACTTCTATTACTGTGACAGCTCTACTAATACTTCTAATTTCTTTTTGCATGCTTGGTATTATCATTTCTTTTAATTCTATCATTTCTTGATTAAAATTCTTTACCTCTTGTTTTAAATAATTAATATCTTGTCTTAAAGGTGCAATAGTTTTCTCTATTTTACTATCTATTAAATCACCTATTGATTGTGTTAATGTGTTTTTTATCTCTATATTTACTGATTTTGTTATTGTATTTTTTACCACAATATCTATTTCTTTTGCTACTGCTCTTTTAACTGCTATATCTACTTCTTTTGCTACTGCCTTCTTTACTGCTATGTCTACTTCTTTTGCTACTGCTTTCTTTACTGCTATGTCTACTTCTTTTGCTACTGCTTTCTTTACTGCTACATCTACTGATTTTGTTACTGCTTTATCTACTGCTACATTTACAGTCTCAACTATTATAATTTTCATTGTTTGAAAAAATTCTTCCTTTTCTTCCTTAGTCATACTGTTACCTCCTTTTTTCAATTTTACTACAATTAATTGTGTTATTATTATAACGAGTTAAGTTGTTAATGTCAAGAATTTTTCATCGACAAATTCTTACAAAAATCGATATTTGCTCTAATTTATACTTAATTTAATAACTTAATTATATTTTATTGTGAAATTTAATTAAATTAATAAGTAATGTAACTAAAATGTAATTAATATTTAATACTGTTGAAATAAATATTAAGTCTTTTTATAGTATAATAATTATAGTTGTTATAAGGAGAAGGATTATGAGTATTGAATCAAATTTAAAAAAAGAAGGAATTGAAGTAATTGAAAAAATAGATACACTAAAAGTTAATTCAATGGCTATGAGTATATCTAAAAAAATATGTAATACCTTTCCTGAGTATGGTTTTAACCAAAATGAGCTTTTTATACAGTTGTCTAGGTTAAACATGTATAAAGCTAAAATACCTGATGGAATGGCAGAAGCAAATTATTTTTATAAAAATTCATCAATCTATTTTAATGAACATATTGATGATAATGATTTAGAAGAATTTGCTATTCATGAGTGTATTCATTATATTCAGGAAGTAAAAGATAAAAAAAATTATTTAATAAGAATGGGACTTTGTGATTACACAGAATTTAAAATATATGGTTTAGGCTTAAATGAAGCTGCCGTTCAGCTTATAGCATCAAAGATTAATGGTATACCAAAAGAATATGTAAAATATTTTGGTATAAGTTTTGAAACAATAAGCCCTTCCTATTATCCATTGGAATGTTGCCTAGTTAATCAATTAGCATATTTAATTGGAGAAGATATATTATTCGAAAGTACTATAAAAAGTAATGATAACTTTAAAAATAAACTCTCTGGTCTTATAACACCTAAGACTTTTATGGCAGTTCAAAATGCAATTGATGATATACTTTCTGCTGAAGAAAATATTATTAAATTAAATAATAAAATTGCGGAAATTGAAGATAGAAATCGTAAAGTTGATGGTATGCTTAAGAAAATTGAAGAATTGAAAAACGAAATTACTCTAACTTTTATGAGAACTCAAAATTTAATTATTTCTAGTTATTTTGATAATGCTTTCAATAACATATCAAATTTAGAAGAATTAGAAAATTATAGAAAAAAGTTATACACTTTTAAAGATTATCTTGGTTTTGCCGAAGGATATACTTTCTTTAGTGATTACTATGTTAATAAAATGGATGAACTTGAAAACAAATATAATGCTTTAGAGAATGGAATTGAAGAAATTCCTACTTCATTAAAAGTTTTTTCTAAAAAGGAACGTAAGATAATAGCTTTTTTCAAAGCTTTAAAAAAATTAGTTTTTGGATCTTCTTTAAACAAAGAAACAATTAACAATAAGTAAAAATAAATTTAATTATAATATATTTTAAGTGATTGTATAATTTTATCTACAATCACTTAAAATTTTTATCTTATTTTTACTTAAGTTAAAATTTCAAGAAATACTATAAACACTTTAAAATTTGTTTTGCAGTTTCTCTACCAGAAAAAGCAGACCAAGCAACAGTACTTTTAACACCTGCAATATCTCCTCCAGCAAAAACATTTGGCATAGAAGTCTCATAATTATCATCAACCTTAATATTTCCCCACTTATTTAAATCTAATCCTAATTCACTAACAAACTTTTCAGCCTTTGATCCTAAAGCCATTACAACATAATCAAAATCTAATATATAATTACTATTGCTTATATTTACAGGAACTAACCTAGTATCTTCATCTTTTTGAACTAGCTCAGTTTTAATTAATTCTACCTTTTCAACTTTATCCTTACCTATAATTTTTACTATATTATTTTGAAATAAAAATTCTACTCCTTCTTGGATTGCATCCTGAACTTCCTTATCCTCAGCTGGCATTTGTTCTCTTGCTCTTCTATAAATAACTTTTACATCTTTAGCTCCTAACCTTTTTATAGTTCTAGCACAATCCATTGCAACATTTCCACCACCAATAATAGCAACTTTCTTTCCTTTATAATTAAGATGTAAATTATACTCTAATAATTCATTTCCTCCAAATACTCCATTTAAATCCTCACCTTCAACTCCCATTTTTGAAGAAACATTTGCTCCAATTGATAAAAATATTGCATCATATTTTTCTCTTAATTCCTTTAGGGTTATGTCTTTTCCTAATTCCCTATTATATTCAACTTTTATACCTAATTCTAAAATACTATTAACAGTTTCTTTTACTATTTCTTTTGATAATCTAAATTCTGGTATACCATGAACTAATAAACCACCTAAGTAATTATATTTTTCATAAATAGTTACTTCTACTCCATTTTTGGCTAAAAACGCACTACAAGTTAATCCAGCTGGTCCTCCACCAATTATAGCTACCTTTTTATTTCCCTTGATTTTCTTTTTTGATTTTATTTCATCTTGCCAAACCTTTAATAAACTATTTCCTTCTTGTCTTGCCTTTTCAAAAATATATGTCTCTAGTTCACCTATAGAAACTGGCTCACCTTTTATTCCACGTATACAAGAACCTTGGCATTGTTTTTCATGTGGACATATTCTTCCACATATTCCTGATAATACCGTAGTTTCGCATAAGATTTTATATGCTTCTTCATATTCTTCTTCTTTTAGTTTCTCTATAAAATTTGGTATATCATTTCCTAGTGGACATCCTTTTACGGAACAAGGTTTAACTTTACAATTTAAACAATAATTAGCTTTTTCGTTTATTTCTTCTTTCATATTATCCTCACTTTTTTCTTTAATTCCTATTATTTTATTTATTTATGTCATCTAATACTAATTGTAAATCCTTAATAAAGTCAATTTTCTTTACTTCATCTCTAAGTAAAGCAGCTGGGTGCCAAGTTGGCATATATTTAATCCCTTTCTTTTCTACCCAATTGCCCCTAGCTGAAGTTATTCCATACTCTTTTCCCAATATATTTTTAAGTGCAACACTACCTAATAAAACAATTATCTTTGGCTTTACAAGCATAACTTGATTTCTTAAATAATTTAGGCATGCTATTGCTTCATCTTGTTCTGGATTTCTATTTGAAGGAGGTCTACATTTAACAATATTTGCAATATATATATCTTCTCTTTTTAAGCCAATTGCTTGAAAAGCCATATTCATTAGCTTTCCAGCTCGTCCAACAAAAGGTTCTCCGAAGCCTATCTTCGTCTGCTCCTGGTCCTTCTCCTATAAACATTATATCAGCCACTCTATTCCCTACTCCAAAAACTATATTCTGCCTAGTTCTACATAATTTGCACTTATTACACCCTTTAATTGATTCTTCTAATTCGTCCCATGTTTCAAACATTTTATAAGCTCCCTTTTTGATTTTATATTATAGTACACATCTTTCTATTAATTCTATTTTAACCTCTTTATTTGTGTCTATCTTAGCCTTTATACCAATTGGAATTACAGTTTTTGTCTCGATATGTCCAAAATTATTAGATTTAATAATTGGAAAATTATATTCCTCTTCAATAACATCTAATACAATCTTTTCTAGAGTTATACCACTTTCATGTTGGTAATTTCCAATCCATAATCCTTTAATCTTATCAAAAACTCCATTTTGTTTCATAAAATATAAATAACAACTTATTGCAACAGGATCTGATTCTAATCCAAAGTCCTCTATAAATAATATTTTATCCTGAAAGTTAACTGAAAATTTACCAGCAACCATATTACTAATTAAATTTAAATTTCCACCTATTAGTTCTCCTTGTGCAATTCCTTCCCTAATTGTCTTATATCCTCTTTTTTCTTTACCTAATTCTAAACTTTCATGTACAAATCTGTTCAAAACTTCTTTATAACTATAGTCTGTTTCATCTGTTGCAATTGTTTTAAAATTTGTACTACTAAAGGTAACAAGCTCTGTTTTAACAGTTATCATATTTAAAAGAGAAATACTATCACTATATCCACAAATAATCTTAGGATTACTTTTAATTAAATCATAATCTAAATATTCAAATACTGAATTAGAATTATTCCCACCCTTAGCACACCATATCATTTTTACTTCTTTATCTGCAAACATATTATTTATATCTTCAGCTTTTTCTATAGCAGTGCTACTATATCCATTTGTATTAGAAAATACATTTTTAGCAAACTTAACTTTAAAGCCATCTTTTTCTACAATTTCTTTTGCTCTTTGTATTTGCTCAATATTATCACCTATAATTGGATTTGATGGAGCAACTACTCCTATTGTATCACCAATATTTAAATGTTTTGGAATTATCATATCTCTTCTCCCTATTTAATGATTTTGGGTGATTTTGGGGACGGAGGAAAAAATCATTACTTTATTATTATCATTTAAAATTTTTGATGATTTTTTCCTCCGTCCCCAAAATCATCGCAATTCAATTAGTGCTGTATTTAGTCCATAATCCTGTTTTTCTACTCTATAGGAATGTATTAAATTACTATTACATACACTACAAATTCCACTATCAATTATATTTTCCTCTTTAAGCCCTTCTCTTTTTAATATTATTTGATTAATTAAAACTGTATCAATATTCCATTTTTCCTTTTCTTTCTGCTTTTCTATTATTTGCTTTAAGTCTAAGTCATCAAATTGTTTTACAAATAAGTCTTTTACTTGTTTATCAACTTCAAAATGACATTTTCTGATGCTTGGACAAATGCAACAGATAAGGTCTTGTGGATTACAACCATATTCTTTTACCATTTTTTTTACTGTTTTTACTGATATCCTTTGAATAGTTCCTTTCCATCCAGAGTGTGTATTTGCAATTACTTTTTTTACTGGATCGAAAAATAATAATAGTATACAATCTGCATTTGTTGTACTTAATAATAATCCTTCTTTATTTGTTATTAAGCCATCTGTTTTTGAGTAATTATCAACATGTATATCAGGTTCCTTATTTTTAAATTTTTGTGTTACTATTTTCACTTCATCTGTATGCTCTTGATTTGCTTTCACTAAATTAATATAGTCACTTCCTATTGTATCACATAAGTTTTGATAATTCTTTATAATATTTTGATATTGTTCTTTTGATAATTTATCTTTATTAGATTTTTCTGTCATATAATTTACTTTTGTTCCTATAGAATAAGCATGATTTATTACGTTCTTATATTCTAATAATTTTCTAAATTGAAGGTATTGTATATCTTTATTTTTTATGTGTATAATATTTTCATTTGATAAATCCATATTTATTGTTACTTCCTTTCCAAAGTACAAAATTTGATTTATATCTATAATTATATTGGAGTTATTGCTTTTATATTAGTTCATCATATTTTCTTTCTTCTTTTGAATATTCCTCAGGTTTTAGCCCTACTCTTGATTTCATATATATTCCCATTAAAATATATATAATTGTAAAAGCAATTCCAACAATTATCATACAATAGGCTGTTTTCATTTTATCTAATAAAAATGATGCAAGTATTCCCATAATTGCTGAAACTATATTTACAAATAAGTTTTTAACTGTAAACACTTTTGTATCAATATTTTCATTAGTAAAATTACGTAAATATTTATCCATAATAGCAAAAAATATTCCATGTGCAAACTTACCTATTAAATATGCTATTACAACAATAATTACTAATAATTTGTATTGTTCTGCTTTAATACCTAGTATACCTGCAACTATCATACTAATAGAAAACATTAGTGCAATTGTTATAATAGATTTATTTCTAAACTTTTCATGAAACTGTTTTTGTCTTTTTGAGCCATATGAACTCGCATAACTTGATAATGCTGAGATTATTCCAATAAAGGATGCTGATATATTTATATCTTTTAATAGACTTGTTCTATAACTTGCCATAATTGTTAATAAGCTAGCTATTAGGGATGCAGATAATATTAATCCTTTTAATCTTTCTGATTTTAATATAAAACTAAAGCCTTCCTTTATATCTTTTATTTGCATTTTTGCACTATTTACATTTTTCTTATTTTTTTGTTTCTTTATAGGTTCAATATATCCCATAGACATAATAGTAACAATTATTAATACTATAAGTGAGCATATAAATGGTATATATCCATTTATATCAAATAAAAATCCAGCTATTACTTTTGAAATAGCACTAAAAAGAAAAAAACCTGATGCACCTTTAGCATTAATTTTTGCAAATATATTACTCTTATACCTTGAAGGTGGAATAGATTCATTTAATAAACTTGGTTCAGAAATGTCCTTAATTGAAACAGCTATGGAAGACATAAATTTAGCAATAAACAAATCAAATAAACTTCCACTTGCCATAAACATTACCATATATAAACAATTTAAAATATTTCCTAATATTATACTATTTTTTCTACCTAAAAATTCAACAATAACATTTGCTGGCATTTGAATAAAAATTCCAAATAATGACTTAATGGAATTTAAAAGTACTACATCTGCTGCACTAATATTTTTAATTTGAGTTAAAAACAAAAAATCAATACTATAATAAAATAAATAATCCCATGCCATTTTCTTATAAGTAGGAAATATTCTCATATTTGTTTTTCTCATCTTTTGTGTTTCTTCTTTATTCATCACTTTTCCCTCTCATAATTTTTCATCTTTAATATTATATCATCTTTTGACTTTTTATCAATATAATTATACTCATTTCCCTTTTGTTTTGTATTAAATCCACATATTGGTTTATATGAACAATATTCACATGGTGTTTTTCCTTTCTTATTGTAAGGTTTCAAGTCTATTTTTCCACTTAAGATTTCCTTTGATATATCTTTTATTATTTTGTCAATATAATCTTGTAGAACTTTAAATTGTTCTTTATTTACACCACTTGTCCATTTTTCGTTAACTGTTCCAGATACTGTAATTGCTGCTGGCACTAATTTTGAACTTCCTGATTGTAAAGTGTTATCATTCATTTTTATGATTTTTACATCTGCTATTATTAAGCCTTTCATTCTAAAGTTTTTTCTAATAAGTTCTTCTATTTCTTCTTCAGATATTTTTTTGTCTGCTTTTACCATTTGTTCTAATAATGAAAAGTAAAATACTCCTGCTGGCATTATGTCTTCTGTTTTGCAAATGGCATCTGTATAGGTTAATAGCTGAATCTGAAGACCTGCATACACTTCATTTAAATCTATATTTTTACTTGATGATTTATAATCTATTATTCTTAAATATTTTCCTTCCTCTGAACTTGCAGTATCTATTCTGTCTATCTTTCCTGTTATTTCAACTTTCTTACCATTTTCTAATTCTAAAATAATTGGAGGATATTCTCCTTTTTTGTTAAATTCAATTTCTGTTCCCTGTATATTAAAATCACTGTGTATTAAGGTTTCTATTATATATTTTAAGGCTTTACTTACTATTCTTTTTAATCTTCTTACTAATACTTTATATTTAACAGTTGCTATGAATATATAATTTTTACTTAAGTTTAAATTTCTATCAATTATATTTGACACAATTTTTAAAATTTGTTCTTCTTCAATTTCTGTTAATAATATTTTTTCATCTCTTATGTATTCAAAAAACTCGTCTATTGTTTCATGCATAAACGAACCTGTATTAAAACTTTGTACTCTTAATTCTTCTTTTTCTTTTAGTCGTAATCCATATTGTAAATAATATGAAAATGGGCAGCTTCTGTATTTCTCCAATTGTGATACACTTGTTTTTAAGGTATTTCCATATAATTTTTCAATATTTTCTTTTTTTATACTGTGTGGCAAGTTGCTATATTTTAAGCCTTCTAAAGCTTGGCTCAGTCTCTCTTCCCATTCTTTTTGGCTTTTATAATATTTATATATTTCATACCAAATTTGATTAATTTTTTCTCCACTTTCAAGTTTATAAATATTTTCAATTAATTGTTCATAGGTAATTTCTTGATTTAATATTTCATATTCCTTTTCTATTACATCACTTTTTTCTACTATCTTAAGAAATATTTTTTTTATTTTATTTATATATCTTGATGGTCTTAAGGCTTTTGCTTCACTGTTTGTTGATACATATGACATATATAACTGTTTTTCAGCAGTTGTAAAGGCTTTATAGATATTGAAATTATCTTCATATAATTGTTCTATTGTTCCTTTTGCCATTTCTAATCCATCTTGCTTTAGCTTTTCTCTATCTGTATCATTAAAAAATCCCTCATCTTTATTTATACTTGGGAAACTTCCATCATTTAGCCCAATTATAAACACGTTTTGTACTTTATGACTTCTTGATCTGTCTACATCTCCAAAAATAACTTGATCTTGTGTTCCTGGTATTTTTCCTAGTCCACTATTTTTTAAGCCTATTTTTAATATTTTACTGTAATTATCTAAGGTCAATTTTTCGTTATTAAAAATAAGCACAATTTCATCAAATATATTTATTAAAATCTGATAACTTGATTTATATTCTTTTGCTAAATCTATATTACCTGCTTTTTCTAATTCATCAAGTTTTAAAGATATTTTTTCTTCTATTTTCTGTTCTTGTATAAATTGATATAAAGTTTTTGTAGTATTTATCGCAGTTTTCTCTTTTATTATTTTTTCTTTTAATTCTAAAAGTGGATTTATAATCTGTTTTCTTATCTCATTTAACCTTTCTATTTCTTGTCTTTTGTTTTCGTTGTCTAGTTCATAAATAAAATCCTTTTTCCACTTATTTTGTTTTATTCCCCACTTATTACAATAATTTTCTAATTTAAAGATCTCATCTTGTTCTATTTCACAAAAGCCTATTTTCATATAACTGAAAACTGCTTCATGTGAAAAGTTCTTTGTTAAGATTTCTAATATAGATAAAATATACTGAATAAGAATATTCTGATTTAAGTCTCTTTTTTCATCAATAAATACAGGTATTTGGTATTTATTAAAAATTGCTCTTACTAGAGAAGAATAGGTTTCAATATTTTTTGTTATAATTGATATATCTTTATATCTTAAAGCTTTATCTTTCACTAATTTTTTTATTTCTTTTGCTAGATTTTCTACTTCTGAATATGGATTTTTCGCTAAAAATAAATGTAAGTTATCCACATCTTGTTCAAAAGTTGTGGATTTTATTTCATTAATATTGTCAGCTAAGTGTTTTAATTCTTTTGTTTTAAATCTATATTGTTTATTTAAAAATACTGGCTCTTCTAATTTAAATCCATTTTCATTTATCAAATCTATTAATTTATATAAGGTAATTTTATTAGTATAATATATGTCTGTGTCTGGATTTACTCCTGGATTTAGATTATCAATACCTATTGTTATATTAACTTGTTTTGCATATTTTATTAATTCTTTTATTACTTCATATTCTTGTTTTGTAAAACCTGCAAACTCATCTATATATATAATGCTATTTTTTATAAAGTTAACTTTGCTTAAATTATTGGCAAGTATTGTTAATAAATCTGTGTCATCTATGTAATAGTTGGCAATTTTATTTTCAAAGTTTTCATATATTAAAGTCATATCTGTTAATTTGGTTTTTAAATATATATCATCTGTTTTTTCTATTTCATTTTTTAAATTGTCTATTGTTATTCCATGTTTCTTGAATTCAGTAATTGTTCTTATTCCTAATTCTATATTTTCATCTGATTTTCCTAAAAATTTTAAATTTCCTTTATTTTCATTTAGAATAGCATATATTAACATGGCTTTTCCGCATTTTGATAAGCTTGTTTTAACTTCTCCTCCTATGTCTTTTAAGACTCTATAAGCCATTCTACTTAATGTTACTACTTCTGCATTTATTACTGCTTTTTTATTTATTGCATCCATTAATTTGTTTTCAGCAGTAAAGGAAAACTGCTCTGGTGTTATTATATAAATGTTTTCTTTTTTTGATATTAAATTGGCAATTTCGGAAAAGCAAAATTCGCTTTTTCCGCTTCCTGATTTTCCATAAATTATTCTTAATCCCATATTCCTCTCCCTAAATATAAATGTCAATTATCTTTGACTGTCTCTTTTTCTATTACTTTTATGCTTCTCTTCTCCAATAAAATAAATATTGTTGTGCTAGACCTGCTAAATTCCCAAATTTTTCTTCA
Source organism: uncultured Clostridia bacterium (assembly GCA_948857205.1). Classification (GTDB taxonomy): domain Bacteria; phylum Bacillota; class Clostridia; order TANB77; family CAG-508; genus CAG-269. Next base: position 2,069 of record CAQPRV010000054.1, on the reverse strand, counting down.
GCAATTTCTTCTATTTGCTTTTTGCTTACTTTTGTTTCATCCTTCTGCTTAATATATAAATCATTCATAACTCTTCTTACCCACACATCTATTGGAAAAACTTCAAATCTTTTTAAAGTGGAAAATAATAGAATACAATCTGCAACTTTTGGTCCTACTCCAGATAACTTTAATAGTTGATTTCTTACCTCTGTTGTATTTGGGTTGTTTTCCATTTCTTCTAAATTTATTTCTTTTTGTAATATCATTTTTGTAGTTTCATATAACCTTATATCTCTAAATCCTAAACCTAATTTTCTGTATTCTTCTACTGTTACATCTTTTAGTTGCTCTGGTGAAGGAAATGTATAATATTCTTCACCTCTAAATTTTATTAATTCTCCATAATTTTTGGATAATCTTTCAATTATTCCTTTTATTCTAGGAATATTATTGTTAGCAGATATTATAAAAGAAATGATTGTTTCCCATATGTCTTGATTTAAAATTCTAATTCCTTCTCCATATTTAATACTCGTTTTCATATTGTCATCTATTTTTGATAGTTTTTCTTTTATTTCTTCGTAATCTCTGTTTAAGTCAAAATATTCTCTTACTGTTTCTTGTATGTCCTTTTCACATATTCCTTGAAAGGTTACATTTTTTTCTGTTTTTTTTACGTTTATAACATTTTTTTTAAATATTCCTGTATAACTTCCATCTTTTTGCTCCTTCCATCTAAAACATTGACCACATTCAAATATGTCTTTTAATTCAAAGGATTTGATATTTTCTATTTCGTATTTTTGTTCTTTCATTTTTTATTTACCTTTTCTATATTTTTTTTATTTTATTATAACATATTTTGTAGCTTTTTTATATTTTTTTTGACTTTTTAGGTCTTTATTGATATTAATTTTTGAATTTTATAAACTTTTTTCTTTTTATATTGCTTGGATATGTTAGGAAACTGCTGATTTAATACCTTCAGGTTATGAGAATGGGTTGACAGGCTTTTGTAATTTAGTGAAACCAAGGGTTTTAGCGAGTATATCAATAAAAATTGGGGAAATGAATTTCAGAACATTTGTGTCTTTTTTTGAACTTTTTGGAAAAGTTTTTCCCCAACTTTTCCCCAAGGATTTTACACACATGTTCGCAACAAAAATTAGATGTATGGGAAACCTAAAAATTTATTTTGGGAGGTTTTGAAAATGAATAAAATTACTTATCACAAAGAAGGAGATTATTTAGTTCCTGATTTATATTTGCCTAGACAACCTAGTAAAAGCATTGGTAAATATGGAAGGTTAAGGCTTAATTATTTGAAAGAACATAAAAGAGGTTTATATACTGAATTGCTTATAAGTGGTACTTTAAAACAACATTTAATTGAAATAGATGAAAATACTACTGACAAAGTAAATCTACTTATAAAACAACTTGCTGAACAAGAAAATGTTAATGAGAATTTGAAAGAACACAATCAAATGGAATGAGTTCAAGCTATGAATAATATTAAAAATAGAGCTGAAGAAATCGTTTTTAATGAAATTTTATATGTGTAGGAGGAATTAGATATGGTGAATTTTAGAGAAGTAAATGAAAATGATATTTTGAAAGAATGGTTAGAATATAGAGAGGAAACTGCATTTTCTACTATGTCTCCTCAAGATAAAAGATATTGTATATATTTTGAGGAAATATCTGAGAAAATATTGAAAAATGTTCCTAATCAAAATGAAAAATTTGTTCAAAAGCAATTAGATCAGCTTAATAAGAATTTCATGGACTATCTTTGCTATTGGAATGAGAAGTATTATAGGAATGGTTTTGTGGATGGATCTCAGTTAGTTATGGGATGTTTTGAGGAATAGAACAATCTAAAATAAAAAGAGTGAAATTTGACTTTTTCGCTTAAAAGTCGTTTTCACTCTTTTTATATCTAGAAATTGTAATTGCACTAAACTGCTACCGCAGTGGTCGTTTAAGTTAGTATAATACTAAATACGAAAATTTGCTATTAATTTGAGAATAAAAGCTTGTAAATATTGAAATATCAAGAAAAACTCTTTAAAATAAATATTAGG
>CAQPRV010000053.1 GCA_948857205.1 uncultured Clostridia bacterium | reverse complement strand
ATCTACAATATAAAGCACAGTTATATACTTTTGTGTTACTTACTAGCAATTTATCCTCCTTTTCCTTTAGTAAGTTCCACCTATAATTTATGCTTTTAATTTAACATAACTTAATATAAAAATCAATAGCCTAAATTATAGATGTAAACTAAATTTTGTCTAAAATCTGTATATTTCTTATTTCTTCGTTAGTTGCATATTGCAAAACATTTCAAAAATTTTTGATATAGAAACTCTTACATCTTCAGCAGAGTTTTCTTTAAATTTGTTTATTATAACTATTTCATCTTTCTTTTTTGTTTTCTTACCCATGACAATTCCTCCTGTTCTTTCTAAAATGTAAAGAAAAGACCTCTATATTAATAGAAGTCTTAAATAAACGATTACTAACTCATACAAAATCTGTGTTTGTACTTTTGAGTTTGTACTTTAATATTCATATTTACTGTTCTAGGAACATCAAATCCAACTGTTAATCCCTTTACTAATGATAAATTACCTTTGCTATTTCTATGATAAGCACTTGAATTACATTTAATAAAATCATAATCAGACATATTATATCTATTTTGATAAGACAATTCAGTAGTATCTTTTGCAAGTTGTGCTTGCATTTCTTGATATGAATTATCTTCTTTTTTAGGTCGTTTGTAAGTTTTATAATATTCTTTATTATAAATTGCTTTTTTAATTATAGATGCTTTGTGTTTGGTTTCTCTATTATCATTATATCTTTTATCAGTTTTTATAACTTGTGATACATAACCTTGAGAAACTTCAACTTTTTGTGCAATATCTTGTTGTCTCAAATGCTCTTCATAATACAATCTCAAAATTTCATCTTTCTTATTCAATGTCAAAAACCTCCTTCCCTTTAAATATGTACTAATATTTTTTACTTGCATTATTTTAGGCATAGAAATCCCATATAACGCTATTTATTTTTGTATATGTGTTGACATTTATTATATTTTAATGTAATATATTTGTAGATATTAAGTATTATCTTAAAAATAAAAGTAATATTTATAATAAACAAATATATTACATATTTAAAATTATACTGTAATATTTTATTATTGTCAATATATTACTATGAAATTTTTGAAAAAATTTTTAGAATGGAGAAAAATATGAGATTTGATTTAGAATATGGTTTTAATAATGAATCATTACCGAAGTTTGATGAATATGAAATAAAAGTTATAAATGATATTAAATATGTTGTACCGAAAATTGATAATACTATAAATATGTCAAATTATACTGTAATTAGCTTTGATGATTATGAAGAAAATGATAAACCATTAATAGATTTTATAAATTTAGGAAAACTATCTTTAGAAAATGAAAAAGAAATTAATAGTTTATTACTAAACTTTGTAAATCAATATGGACTTTTAGGCTTAATTCATAATTTGCCAGTAAATAGATATTATACATTAGATAAAAAGGTATTGCTAAAAGAATTTAATAATGTAACAGGCAAAGAATATTATGATTGCTTTAATACAATGGACATACTAGATTATTTTAAAATATTCTTTCCAACAGCAAGTAAAGAAGAAATAAAAGAACTAATAGAAAAAAGTAATAAACTTATTTGTCAGCATAGTATGGAGAAATTTATCACACCAGATTTAAACGAATTATATTACAAAAATGAAAAATACTATGAACAAGCAGATATGATAGTAGATTATGCACAGACCTTATATAAAATATTGAAAGAACTAAAAAAAGAAAATAAAGAATATATAGACTATTATTTAATTCAAAAGTTAGAATCAAACCATATTAGAACTAATTTAGAATATAACGGAATTACAATACATGTAAGAAGTTTAAAAGAATACATAGATGAAGATTTTAAATTATTTGCAATAGAAGAAAAGAAATATTTGAAACTTTGTAAACATTGTGGAAAAGCATTTACAGCACCAAACCCAAAAACTGAATATGATACATTTAGCTGTAAAAATCAAGAAAATGTTTATAAAAGTCGAGCAAGAAATAAAGAATAAAATGAAAATTGCCAATGGCGTTGGCAAAATTGGAGGTTAACATGGAAGAAAATATGTTAGATAAAGATTTTAAAAATTTAGTGCTATATGCTAAACAAGATATTTTAAAAACAAGATATGAAGTTCAAGAAAATGCTAATATGGAACTAATTAAGCTATACTTTAGACTTGGTAAAATCGTAAGTGAAAATGCAAAATACGGAAATAACTTTATTAAAGACTTTTCTATTGCATTGAAATTAGAATTTCCAGATAGTACAGGTTTTTCTACAAGAAATTTATCAAGAATGAAAAAATTTTATGAAGAATATAAGGATTTATCAAATTTGCCAATAGCATTAGCAAAATTACCATGGTCACATAATAATCTACTTTTAGATAAAATAAAAGATTTGAGTATTAGAGAATGGTATGCAGAAAAGTGTTTTCAAAATGGTTGGGCTTATTCTGTTTTAGATCATCAAATAGATCTAAAATTATATGAAAGACAAGCAATTTCTGAAAAACTAACTAATTTTAACGATAAATTACCTATTCCACAAAGTGAACTTGCAAGAGATGTAATTAAAGACCCATATATTTTTGAATTAGAAGGAATAAAAGAGGAAGCTATAGAGAAAGACATTGAAAATGCAATGATGGAAAAAATAAAAAATGTACTATTGGAGTTAGGAAAAGGCTTTAGTTTTGTTGGAAATCAATATAAAATTTCTACTGAAAATCAAGATTATTATATTGATATGCTATTCTATCATTTAGATTTAAGATGTTATATTGTTGTTGAACTAAAAAATAATGAGTTTAAACCAGAATATACTGGACAATTAAGTTTCTATGTAACAGCAGTTGATGAAACTTTAAGAAAAGAACAAGATAATCAAACCATTGGTTTATTACTTTGTAAAGGAAAAGATAGATTATCTGTAGAATGGGCATTAAAAGGAACAAATGCACCTATTGGAGTTACTTCGTATGAAGTTAGAAATGAATTACCACAAGAAATATTAGATAAATTACCGACTGAAGAAGATATAAACAAACATATTGATATAGATGATGATGACATATAAATAAGAGGTTTCAAAAATGAATTTAGGATTAAATAAAGAAAATTTCAATAATATAGATAAACGACTAGAAACAATAACAAAACAAAAAGTAGAACAAATAGAAATTAACACAGAATTACCTCCTACTACAAATAATTTAACAGATTCAAATAAAACATATGCTATTGATGCAGCTATTTTGTTTGTTGATATAAGGAAATCTACTGATTTAACAGACACAAGTAAAATGAAAAGTATGGTAAAAGTATATAGAAGTTTTATGCGTGCAGTAGTAGCTTGTGTTAGAGTTAATGGAGGTGTAACTAGACAATTTTTAGGCGATCGAATAATGGGAGTATTTACCGATGAAAAAGATGAAAACGGAAATATTATTTCAGCAGTAGACAAAGCAATTTCTTGTGCTAGAAGTATACAGACCATTATTGATTTTAGCTTAAACAAACATTTAAAAAATAATGTGAATAATAAAACAATAGAATGTGGTATAGGTATAGATTATGGAAAAGTATTAGTTAGTAAAGTAGGAATGTATGGTGTTGAAGAAAATGAACAAAAGGAAAATGAAACAGATTGTGTGTGGGTTGGAAAAACTACAAATTATGCTAGTAAATATGCTGATTTAGCAGAAGGTGGACAAATTTTTATATCTCAAAATGTTTATAATAATATTAGTAATGATATGAAACCTATAAATATATGGAAACCGACAATAAAGACTAAATCAAATAAATATTTTAAAGGTTACTCTACTAATGATTTTTATCTTGATATAGCAAATGAACTTGAAAAGCCTATTAAACCAGAAAATACTTTAGGCGTTTCTGAAAGTGATATATATATTCAGAGTATATATGATAATGTATTGAAAAAAACGAAAGAGTTGGCAAAATTAGAAACTGAATTAAATGCTAAAGAATCAAAGTTGAAAGAAGAAAAAGAAAACATTAATTCAAAAGAGGCAAATTATAAAACAAAGGTAGAGAAATTATATTATAAAGTCGGTGGTTATCTCGAATATGCATTTTGTAAATCAGAATATATTGAAAAAATGGGAATAGACTTTTGGAAAAAATGTATTGAAATGATATATGAATTAGGGAAGATAATTGGCTATTCTAATACAAAAATAGTAAGAGATTTTGATTGTAAATTAATTTATATATATAGTTATTATGAAATGTATAGTGAAGCATACGATGCAATGATTATTATGGCACAAGAAAATGGACATTGGGTATATGTTCAAAAAAATGTAATTTTGTGGGCAAAGAAAAATTATATTATTTTCAAGATTAAAGATGCTATAAATGAGCGATTAGAAGATTATTCTACATATACGGATAGAGAAGATTATAGAAAACGATTAGAAGAAATAGAAAAAATATGTAATGGAGGTTAATAATAGTGCATAAACAAAATAATTCGTATACCAAAGAAGATTTATATAAAAAATTAGAATTAGTTAATTCATGGATTTCAAATATAGACAATAAAATATCTTTCATATTAGGATTTGTAGGAATATTTATTGGATTTATAATTTCAAAAGGTACACCAAATATTTTTATAGATATATCTAATATGGCAATAAAGGATATATTAACATTAAATTTTGGACAAGTATTTTCAATATTAATAATTATTACAATGTATTTAACATCTATATCTTGTTTAATACTTCTAATAATGGCATTGAAAGGAAAAGTTAATAGCAAAATTTATAAAGAACATAAATTAAAGACAAATTCTTTGTTATTTTTTGGTAGTATTGCAAAGATGAATTATTCTGAATATAAAGAAAAATGTGAAAGAGATAATCAATTAATAAATGATATAAATTCACAAATATACATAAACTCAAAAATATGTGATTACAAGTTTAAACTATATAATTATAGTATAAAACTATTAATTATTTCATTCATAGTTTTTTGTATATGTGAATTGTTTAATATTATATAATGGAGGTATGATATGGAAACAAATCACATTAGTTATAATATAGATAAAAGTGCCACAAGAATAGATGATATTTTAAATGCAAGTAATTCTGGATTTGAGGAATTAGATGAAATACCTAGTAGAGACAAATTGACTTTTACGAATGGTTTCTATATTAAAGTTGGAGCGTTATTTGTTGATATAAGAGATTCTTCAGATTTAACAGATGAACACAAAAGACCTACTCTAGCAAAATTATATAGAAGTTATATTTCAGAGGTTGTTGCAATTATAAATAGTTATGAAGATTGTAAGGAAATAAATATTGTGGGAGATTGTGTTTCAGCTATATTTAATGCTAAATATCAATCACAAATTCAATCAATGTTTAATTGCTCTGCAAGAATTAATTCTCTAATACAGATATTAAATTATAAATTACAAAAGAAAAACATTCAAACTATATCTATTGGAATGGGTTTAGCTTATGGTAGGACTTTAATGATTAAAGCTGGATATTCTGGTAGTTCTATAAATGATGTTGTATGGATGGGAGATGTTGTTAATGAAGCATCTAATTTATGTAATAGAGCAAATAAAGGACTTAATAAGTGTATTTTAGTTGATGGAGATGTTCGATGTAATTTAACAGATGATGATAAAAAATTATTATCATACAATTATAATGAACAATGCTATGAAGGTAATTTTGTTAATAGTGCTATGGAAGAATGGTATAAACAGAATTGTAAGTAAATATACCAAGAAAGTATCAAATAAAAAGTATAAATTAGATATAACAAAATTAAGATATAATAAAAATAAATGGAGAAAATAATATGATATTTAGTATTTTAGCTTTTATAGCTTTAATTTTAAGTATATGCATAAAAGATAGGAAAAAATCACTATTCATACAATCACTTAATTGTTTATTTGAGGCAATATATGGATTTATAATAAATGCATTTACTGGAGCAGTTTTAAGTATAATTAATTTTATAAGAACTTTTATATTTATACAAAGTGAGAAAATAAATAAAAAAATATATTTATTAATACTTATAATATTTGAAAGTATTATTGTTGTAAATTGTATATATACATGGAATGGATTAATTTCTATATTACCAACAATAGGTTCAATAATTAGAACATATTGCTTGTGGCAAACAAATATGAAATTAGTAAGAATATCTGGAGTTACAACAGGAATTTTATACGGACTATACTATTCATATTATCATAGTTGGTTTATAGTTATGGGAGATATAATATTGCTATTAACAAGTATAATAAATATCTATAAGAACGATATAAAAAATAGAAAAGAGGAAAAAAATGAAAATATTAGTAACAAGGCATGGTCAAACTGACTGGAATGTAGAAAAAAGGATTCAAGGCAGAACAGATATAGAACTAAATAATAAAGGAATAGAACAAGCATATCAGACAAAGGAAAATTTAGAAAATGAAAAAATAGATTTAATTATATGCTCTCCATTAAAAAGAGCAAAGCAAACAGCAGATATAATAAATAAAGATAGAAATATTCCAATCATTTATGATGAACGATTATTAGAAATTTGTTATGGAGAAAATGAAGGAAGATTACATGATGATTTTGATTATGATGGATTTTGGAGCATAGTTAATACCCACGAATATAAAGATGCAGAAAATGTAAATAAATTTATACAAAGAGTACATGATTTTCTAAATGATTTAAAAAATCGTAAAGAAGAAAATATATTAATTGTCACACATAATGGTGTATGTAGAGCAATTAATATATATTTTAATGGAATTCCAGAAGATAAAAATATAATTAATCTAGGAATTAAAAATTGTGAAGTTGTTAAATATAATTTTGATAAATCTAATGATTTTATTATATATGCACATAGAGGGGCATCAGCTTATGCTCCAGAAAATACAAAAGTAGCATTTGAAAAGGCAATAGAATTAAAAGCAAACGGAATAGAATTAGACCTTCAAAAAACAAAGGATGGGAAAATAGTTATATTTCATGATGATTATATAGATAAAAAATCAAATGGTACAGGAAAAATTGAAGAATATACTTATCAAGAATTATTAGAATTAGATTTTGGTATTTGGTTTGATAACAAATATAAAAATGAAAAAATAGTATTATTTGAAGATTTTGCAAGAGATTATTTAGATAAAGATTTAACATTTGCGATAGAACTAAAAGTTTTAGGAATAGAGAAAGAAACATTAGAAATTATAAATAAATATAAAGTACATAATAATATTTATATAACCTCATTTTTATATGAAGCACTAGCAAATGTTAGAAAGATAGACTCGAATATAAAATTGTCATGGCTTATTGAAGATAGAATAAGTAAAGAGAATATAGAAAAATTATTAAGAATAAATGGAAATCAAATTTGTCCTAGAGCAAGTTTGGTATCTAAAGAAGATATAGAAATTGCTAATAATAATGGGTTAGGTGTTAGATTATGGGGAATTGATAACGAAGAAATTATGAAAAAAGTATATAAATTAAATATTGAAGGAATGACTGTAAATTTTCCAGATAAACTAATTAAATTATTAGATAAAGAAATAGAGCTATTTAAGGATGAAGTGATTTATGAAACAGAAAACTTTGTTGTAGCTGTTCCAAAAGTACCACATATACCTAGAACAGATGGAGGACATTTATGGATAAGATCTAAAGAAAAATACTTTAGTAGTAGAATTGAACTTGAACCTAAATTGGCTATTGAAGTAATGAGATTAACAATACTAATAGGTGAAGCAATGGAAAAAGCAATGAAAAATAGAGATATAAATGTTGAAAGAATAAATTATCAAGAAAATGGAAACTGGGCATACCAAAAAGGAATGAATCCAGAATTTCAGATTCATTTATATGGCAGAACAAAAGATTCAACAACTCAAACTTGGGGTGAAGCATTAGTTTTTCCTAATAAATCAACAGGTTTTTATGATAATTTTGAAAAATTTAATAATGAAGATATAGAAGAAATAAAAAAACAAATAACTATACTAGAACAAGATGGTAAATTTATTAAAGAAAATTGGAGCTTATAGTTTAATACTTTAAGCTCCGATTTTGCATTATACTAAAATCTTGTTATCTATCTAGCTCATATTCATTTTCCATATTTTTTTCGTGTTTAATTTGTTTTTCAGCATCAATAAAAGTGTGAGTTTCTTTTTCAAAATTTCTAATAACTTCATCTTCAGAAGGTAAATCAAATTTTTTGCATATCCATTTTATAAATTTTTTAGTAGTTTCTTTAAATTTATCAATAACTTTCTTCAAATGGCTATTTTCTTTTTCTAGCTTATGAATTTTATTTTTATATTGCCATTCTAAATTAAATGATTTATCTTCAAATTCGTGTTCAAGAGTTTTCTTCTTTTCTGTGTATTCATATTCCAAATTTCTAACAGTATTATGAAGTTCTTTATTATCAGCAATTATTGAATTTCTTTCTTTTTGGTATTTTTGACCCTCATCAATAATTTTAGACTGTTTTGTTAATTCTTTATGCAATGATAAGTTATCTCTATATAACTCCTTAATCAAATCATCTTTAGGTTTTATAATTTCATCTAATATTTTTTCATCTCTCTTTAATGTGAATTTACCAATATCAGTTATATCTGGAACGTCTGGCAAATCCAATTTTATATCATTCAATACTTTCTTGGTATTTTCATAATTTGTAATCTTCTTATATTCTTCAATGGTGTAATGCTTTCTGTTAGTATCTTCAACAAACATACCTCTTTCTAAATCAAAGCCTTTTGATTTTACATGATTAAAGTAAGAATCTTGTAGTTTTCTATAACTATCTCGACCTTTCCAAAAATCTCTAGCACATATTTTATCAATTTTATTACCTTCCTTATCTTTTGTATGAACAACAGGAACAAACATTAAGTGCATGTGTGGTGCTCCTTCATCAAGATGTACTACAGCTGATATTATATTCTTTTCTCCTAGATTTTTGTAATTACAGATAAATTTATAACATTCATCAAAATACCTTTTTGTTTCTTTTTCTCCAATTTTATCAAAGAATGCTTGGTCAGAAGTAAATATCATTTGACACATTATGATACTATTACTACGAAGATGACCTTTCAAATTATTTTCTTTTATATATTTATCAAATTCTTTTGTATAAGTGAACTCATTTTTCTTAATATAATAATTCAAATGTGTTCTAGTAGGATCAATATCCTTATTAGAATGATTTTTTGCCTTTCTATCATTATGAGTGCCTTTTCCGTTTATTTCTGCTCGTGTTAATTTTTCATTTCTTACGATAGCGTAACTCATATTCTCCAACGCTCCTTTCTCAAAATAAGTTTACTTGTCTAACACACTAGACAAACAAAGTTTATCTGTGTGGCAGGGAAACCCTACAACCCAAATCAAAATTGCTACTCGCACTTTTGATTTTCCTAACAAATGACAAGTTCATTTGTTAGATTTTCAATAAACTGCATATCTGCATTTATTGAAAAAGAGCAAGAAAAAATAAATTTTTCTTACTCTATGAAACCCTGCTCGGTTTCAATCTTCCACGTTCTATGGCAAATCTATATAGAAACCAGAGGGGATGAGCTGAAGTAGAAATAGGTGTAATATCCCCTTATGCAAATAAGAGAATTATTACACCTATATTAGAAACCATCAGGTCTTCGCCTCGTTTCATAGGTAGTCTAGTAAGTAGTTTTGCTACTATAATTGCTGATACATTTAAGTATCATTGTTCATACTTGCCCAAACTTTTTACAATTACAAATCCATTCAAGTTTTGCCACCGAATACTCTTTTATTATTGTGAGTCTGTGTTCTAAAATCTCACTCACGCACTTTGTATAATTAGACTGCTTATACAAATACGAATGAACTTTATAGCATCGGCTCATCACACCAAACACTTTTTAAGAGGTGTTGCATTTCTCTTTTGGACATAAAAAACTACTCATAGTTATAAAACTACAAGTAGTTAATTTGTTCCTATTCAATTAAACACTAAAATCGATTTTAAGACATTTATATTTAAAAGTAGAGTAACTTTATCATACATAAATTAGTTCTTTTAAAACAATTTCTTCAGCTTGACTTTTTATTGCATTCATTGTTCCAACCCAATAGAGAATATCAGTATTTTTCATATCTTCTGTTAAATTACTTTTAGCCTTTAATTCTTCTACTAATTCATTTACTCTTGCTTGTGCTGTTTCTTGTACTTCTTTTAAATGATTATTGAGTTCTTTATTCATAAATAGTATTATATAATCAGCTTTCTTATGATTCTTTAAATAATCAAGTCTTAATAATCCATATTTGTTAAGCGTGATTTTTTCTTCTGGTTCCAAAGTTAAGTTGGGAAGATAATAATCACCAACTAAAGTATAACTTATTCCTGTTTTTTCATCTGTAAATTCTTTTTGTAATTCTTCATTTTTCATAATCATAACCTCCAATTTTTATTTATAAACTATAGGCGAAACTGTACTAAATTACAATATTTTCTTGTTTTTGTCATAAGAAGATGTAGATGATGTAAATACTAGCACAGCTAATCGGTAGATTTTTTGTAAGAATGCTAACAGTATTATCACAATTAGAAATAGAGATAGTTAGTGAAAGAACAAAATTCGGTTTAAATGGTGCTATAAAATCAGGACATTTACCGGGAATTGTACCATTAGGCTATAAAAAAGATAGCAATAAGAAAACAATAATTGATGAAACTACAAAAGATATAGTAATTAGAATATTTAATATGTATTTAGAGGGAAAAAGCTATCAACAAATAAGTAATACTTTAAATAAAGAAAAGGTGTTATATCCTAAACATTGGAGAGATACAACAATAATGAAAATGATAGACAACAAAGTATATATGGGAGATTATGAAAAAGGAAAATCAAATACTAAAGATACATTAGTTTATATGAATGTAGTAGAACCAATAGTTAGTCGTGCAATGTGGGAAGAAGCACAACATCAAAAAGAAAAAAATCAAAGAAGTTATACAAGAGATAGAGTTTATATATT